>CBDUBS010000074.1:0-16060 GCA_965365445.1 uncultured bacterium
GGGCCGCCCGGCCCAGCGGGACGCCCGCCAGCATGGCCGTTCGGGCGGCCTCGGGCATGGCGGCCGTCATGTCGGTTTCTACGTAGCCGGGAGCCACGACGTTTACGGTAACGCTCCGGCCCCCGAGCTCCCGGGCGAGGCTCTTGGAGAAACCGATTATCCCGGCTTTCGAGGCCGCGTAGTTGGTCTGGCCCGGATTGCCTACCACCCCGACCACGGAGGACAGGTTGATGATTTTGCCGCCGCGCTGCTTCATCATGGGCCGGTAGACGGCCCTGGAGAAGTTGAATACGCTTTTCAGGTTGGCGGCGATCACGCTGTCCCAGTCCTCGTCGGTCATCCGAAGCATGAGGGTATCGCGGGTAACGCCGGCGTTGTTCACCAGCACGTCGATGGCGCCCCAGGCTTTCAGCACGTCGGCGACGGCCTGCTCGGCCGACTCCCGGGAGGCGGCATCCCCCTGGAAGGAAAGGACCTCCGCTCCCGACTGCTCCAGGGCCAGCTTCAAGGTTTCGGCTTCCCGTGTGGAGGATCGGAAGGTGAACGCCACGCGGGCTCCGGCCCGGGCGAAAGCTTCCACGATGGAACGGCCTATGCCCCGGGTGCCCCCGGTTACGAGCACGTTTTTGCCGGTGAAATCGAAATTCATAGGGAAAGAGGTTGTGTGTCAGGCCGCCGGACCTGCCTACGGATTCAATCGACGGCCTGTACTTCGTCCGCCTTGCCCAGCGTGACGGTTTCGATCCCTCGGCCGAGCGCCCGGCGGGCCAGGCCGGTCAGGACGTTTCCTGTGCCGATTTCCACGTAGCGCCCGGCTCCGTCTTCCTGGAGACGCTGAAGGATGTGCGCCCACCGGACCGGCGAGGTAAGTTGTTCGAGCAGGCGGCGGCGGATTTCTTCCGGGTCGGTGGTCGGTGCTGCGGTTACGTTCAGGTACACCGGGCGCCGGGGGGGTTGGATTTCGGCTTCGGTCAGGGCCCCGGCGAGGCCCTCCCGGGCGTGTTCCATGAGCGGCGAGTGGAACGCGCCGCTGACCGTAAGCTCCACCACCCGTTTGGCTCCCCGGGCGGGGGCCTGCGCCATAGCGGCCTGCACGGCCGCCACATCCCCGGAGATGACGATCTGGCCCGGCGCATTGAAATTGGCCGCCTGCACCACCGCGCCGGAGGTTTCCGACGCTTCCCGGCAGAGTTCCTCCACGGCCTGATCTTCCATACCCAGCACGGCGGCCATCGTGCCCGGCCGCTTGCCTGCTTCGGCCATCAGTTCGCCGCGCAGCCGTACGAGCCGCAGCCCTTCCTCGAAGGAAAGCGCTCCGGCGGCGGCCAGGGCGCTGTATTCGCCCAGGCTGTGGCCGGCGGCCATGTCCGGCCGGAGCGCTTTCCCTTCCAGCGCCGCCATCACGGCCAGGCTATGCACGTAGAGGGCCGGTTGAGTCACCTCTGTCTGGCGAAGGGCCTCCGCGGCCTCCGCTTCCTCTTTGCCGTCGCCGAACATTACGGCGGAAAGCGAAAAGCCGAGGATGTCATCGGCCTTTTCGAAACGGGCGCGCGCTTCGGGGAAGGTGTCGTAGAGGTCGCGGCCCATGCCGACGTACTGCGCCCCCTGGCCGGGGAAAAGAAATGCCGTTTTCATTTCGGGCGTGGTTCTGGTAGGGGGAGAGGTCGTAACGGAGCGGCCCTGTTCGGCCGTTTACATCCCATCCCGGTGAAAAAAAACGTCCTCGGTATGGATTTCAGGCTCGTCGTCGGTGCGAAGGGCCGGAGCGCCGTCGTACGCCCACTTCAGATAGCTCGCTCCCCAGGTGAACCCGCCCCCGAAGGCCGCCAGCACCAGGTTGTCCCCGGCGCGCAGTTCGGTTTCCCAGTCGTACAGGCAAAGCGGAATGGTGGCGGCGGTCGTATTGCCGTACCGCTCGATGTTGAGCATCACCTTCTCGGAGGAAATGCCCATGCGGCGCGCCGTGGCGTCGATGATGCGCAGGTTGGCCTGGTGCGGGACGAGATACCGTACGTCGTCCGCCGTGAGGCCGTTGCGCTGCATGATCTCGGCGGAGACGCCGGCCATGCCCTCGACGGCATACTTGAACACCGACCGTCCTTCCTGATGGAGGTAGTGCATTTTCCGTTCCACCGTTTCCATCGTCGGGGGATGCAGGCTGCCCCCGCCGCGCATACAGAGCATCTCCCAGTTGGCTGCATCGACGTGTTTGACCGAGTCGATGAGGCCGTATCCGTCCGCATTGGGCTCCAGAAGGGCCGCCGCCGCCGCATCCCCGAACAGGACGCACGAATTGCGGTCGCTGTAGTCGATGATGGTGCTCATTTTGTCGGCGCCGATGACGAGCACCTTTTCGTGCCGGCCGCTTTCGATGAAGTGGGCCCCGGTGGAGAGGGCGAAAAGGAACCCGCTGCACGCGGCCGACATATCGAAGCCCCAGGCGTTGCGGGCGCCGATGGCATGGGCCACCAGCGGCGCCGTCGCCGGGAAGAACATATCCGGCGTGACCGTGGCGACGAGTACGACCTCGATCTCGGCCGGGTCCATTCCCCGTTTTTCCAGTACTTCGCGGGCCGCCTCGGCGGCCATGAACGACGTTCCCTTCGCGGGGTCCTTCAAGATGCGCCGTTCGCGGATCCCGGTTCGGGTAAAAATCCACTCGTCGCTGGTATCGACCAGGCGCTCCAGGTCAGCATTGGTCAGGCGGTCTTCCGGAAGGAAGTGCCCCATGGCCGTAATTGCTGCACGTATCATGGAGGTTGCTGTTATAATTCCCTTGCTCACTCCTCATGCCGCCGATGAGCGGCGGTTCAAGGAATCTCCGGCAGGTCCGGAATGGCGGGCCCGGGCGTGGGCTAACCGGCGAACACGTCGGCCAGAGCCCGGGTTACGTTTTGTTCGACCAGTTCGACGGCGGAGAAAATCATCCGTTCGATGGCCCGGGCCGAAGAGCCGCCGTGGCCGATCAGGACGTTCCCGTTGACGCCAAGCAACGGGGCCGCTCCGTATTCTTCATAATCGAATCGTTTCTGAACGCCCCGGAGTACTTTCCGGACCACCTGTTTCCCGCCGCCGTCCAGCTGCTGTTCGGCCATCTCCCGTTCGACCATTTCCATGAAGGCCGTCGGCACGCTTTCTCCGAACTTCAGCAGGGCGTTGCCCACGAAGCCGTCGCAGATGACGACATCGGCGGCGTGCTCCATGATGTCCCGGCCTTCGATGTTGCCTTTGAACGTGATGCCCGGCATGGCTTCCAGCAGATCGTAAGCCGCTTTGGCCGCTTCGGTGCCTTTTCCCCGCTCCGCTCCTACGTTCAGCAGCGCCACGATGGGTCGCTCCCGCTTCATGACGGAGCCGGCATACACGGCGCCCATCTGCGCGAACTGGGCCAGGTGCTCCGGCTTGCAATCGACGTTGGCGCCCACATCCATGACGATGGCGTAGCTGCGGGTAGTCGGGAAGAAGCCGATGACGGAGGGCCGGGATACGGAACCGACGCGCCCGAGGATCAACACGGAGGCCGCCATGACGGCGCCGGTGTTGCCGGCGCTCACGAAGGCATCGGCGCGGCCCTGTTTATGAGCGCCCAGGCCGAGATGGATGGAGGAGTGCGGTTTTTGCTTGACGGCAACCGTCGGGGCCTCGTCCATACCGATCGTATCGGGGGCATGGACGATGGTGAGCGCCGCTGCTTCGGTCGCACCGAGCCGGTCCAGCTCGGTCCGGAGGAGATGCTCCGGTCCGAAGAGCACCAGCCGGAGGTGTTCGGCCTGTTGTACGGCCCGCCATGCGCCTTCCACTACGACGGCAGGAGCATGATCTCCGCCCATTGCATCGACGGCAACGGTTATTGGCATAGTCTCGACACCGATCGGTGACGCGGGTACGGGTTCTTGTCGGGCCCTGGCGGACCGGCAGCCCATGTTACAAAAAAAGCCGGCTGGATACCTTGAAAAAACGACACGCTCCCACGTCATGCGAGGGCCTCCGCCTGGCGCATGATGCGGGAGCGTGAATCCGAACGGCTTCGAAAGCGGCCACCGGGGTCGGAAGGGGCTCCTTCGCTGCCAGGCCGCCGCCGGCAGGGTCAGATGCGTTCGGTTCGCTCGACCACTTTGCGTCCGCGGTAATGTCCGCAGTTCGGGCACGCCCGATGCAGTTGCTGCGGGCTTCCGCAGTTGGGGCATTCGGTTACCTGGGGCTCTTCCGCGCTGGCGTAGTACACCGCCCGCCGTTTGCCGGTACGCGCCTTGGAAAATTTTCGTTTTGGATTAGGCATGGATCAACCTCTAAATCATGATGGCCGATAAGGGATGAAAAAGGCTCAGGGCTCCGCCTGGTCGCGCAGTTTTTTCAGGGCTTCCCACCGCGGATCGATGGGATCGTCATCGGTGTCGGCAAACCGGGTGGGTATGTCGATCTGTTCCGCCCCCGGGGCCACACTCCGCGTCGGAACGGCAAGCAGCAAGGTATCGCGCACGGCGTTGGTCAGGTCGATTTCCTGATCCGTCGGGTTCAGGATGCGGACATCTTCGTCGTTCGCCCCTTCCGGAACCGTCTCGGGCGAGGCAAACAGCACCGTATAGGCCCCCTGTACGGGTTGCTGGAACAGCACCAGCGTCCGGTCGCATTCGAGGGTAGCGGTTGCGGAAGCCGTGAACCGAACCAGTATCCGGTCGGCCCCTCGCTCCAGCTTCACTTCGACGGCAATGTCCGTAAAGCGTTCCGGGTCGAGGCCGAGGGCCTCGGCCTCGGGTCGCAGCGTGAGCGCGTGCGTACCGGGCTTCAGATGGGTAATCGTGATCTGTAGCATGGTCTTGCTCTGGGCGGACCCGGGTATTCACTTCAAGGGCAGAACAACAAAATTAATAACAAACACACTGCTATTCAATACGCCGCCCGGAGTTCCACCCGGAACGACGATGAACTGATGAAGAAGCGTCGTGTTTTGAATTCGACAAAACGAGCGTAAGACGCTTGAAGTTACCCATGCCAGTGGTTACCATCGAATAGGATGCCGGCGGCATTTCACTTTCGGGACGCCTCGCGGGCGTCCTGTTTTATCTTGAGGAACGGCAGCGCGCCGGAGCCTCGGTGCGCGCATCGCCGAACCTTTTCGAGCAGAGGCGTACAGCACGCCTGCAACGCTTTTTATCGGATGGCCCGACCGGTCGGCGCCGGGGCTGAAGTATGGAACAATCTCCGGAAGCAGTTTGGAATAACTGCCTCGACATCATTCGAGACAATATTACCAGGCAGAGTTTCAAGACGTGGTTCGAACCCTTGAAGGCCATTGGTCTGGAAAGCGAGGGGGATCAGGTCAAGCTGACCGTACAGCTGCCGAGCCGGTTTTATTTCGAATGGCTGGAAGAACACTACTACGGCCTGCTGCGCAAGACCATTACGAAAGTGCTGGGGGCGCAGGGCAGGTTATACTATAACATCGTCATCGAGCGGGACGATGCCGAAACCGGCTACCGGGGTTCAACGATGTCGCTGCCGGCAAAGCAGGGCGGCGGGGACCCTCCGGCGGCCCCCCGGCCGTCCTTCGGGGAGGCGCCTCCCACGGAGCAGAGCGCCCCCTCGCCGGTGCGCTCCGGGCCGGACGGGGCGGGCGTTCCGTTCCAGAACCCGTTCGCCGTACCGGGTATCCAGAAAGCCAGAATCGAGAGCCGGCTCAATCCGTCGTACACCTTCGATCGCTTCATCGAAGGGGATTGCAATCGGCTGGCCCGAAGCGCCTCGCTCGCCATTGCCGAGCAGCCCGGCTCGACGAGCTTCAACCCGTTTCTGGTGTACGGCGGAGTCGGCCTGGGTAAAACCCATCTCATCCAGGCCATCGGGAATTACGCTCGCCTGTACAATAAAGTCGATTCGGTTCTGTACGTATCCAGCGAGCGGTTTACCTCGGATTTCGTCCAATCCATCCAGCACAACCGGGCGAGCGAGTTCTCGATGTTCTACCGACAGATCGACCTGATCATCGTGGACGATATCCAGTTTTTCGGGGGCAAGGAGAAAACCCAGGAAGAATTCTTCCACATATTCAACACGCTGCATCAGTCCGGCAAACAGATCGTGCTATCGGCCGACCGGCCCCCGCGCGAAATACAGGGCATCGAGGAACGCCTGCTCTCCCGGTTCCAGTGGGGCCTCTCCGCCGACGTGCAATCTCCCGAGCTGGAAACCCGCATCGCCATTCTACAGCGCAAGGCGGAGGACGAAGGCATCGAGCTCTCGCCGGACGTCATCGAGTTCATCGCGCACAACATCAAAAGCAATATCCGTGAGCTGGAGGGGGCGCTGATCCGGCTGCTGGCTCATGCCACCCTGCACAAGCGGGACATCGACCTGGGCCTGGCGAAAGAAGTCCTACGCGACCTGATCAAGGATACCCGGATCAACCTGACGATCGAGGAGATACAGCGGATTGCGTGTGAATATTTTTCGATACCGGAGGATGCCGTCCGGGCCAAAACCCGCAAGCGGGAAATAGTGCAGGCCCGTCAGGTGGCGATGTATTTCTGCAAACAGATGACCCAGCATTCGCTAAAGACGATAGGGCTGCATTTTGGCGGCCGGGACCATTCCACGGTGATCCATGCCAAACAGAGCATAGAGGATCTGATGGAGACCGATCCCAAGTTTCGGGACATCATGGAAGAACTGCGCCACAAAATCGAGCTCCGGAGCCGCTGATTTCCCTTCATGGGGTAGACCGGGCCGCCGCCGATTCCGTACTTTGCTCTGCCAATCGATTACAGCTACAGCGAGGAGATATGAAGTTTACCGCATCGAGTGCCGACCTGTTGAAAGCCCTGAGCGTCGTGGCCGGGGCGGTTCCGTCCAAAAGCACCCTGCCCATACTCGAAAGCATTCTGTTCGAGCAAGACGGGGATTCGCTGCGGTTGAGCGCTACGGATCTGGAAATATCCATCGTGCAACTGGTTCCAGTCCATCTGGATGCGGAGTCCGGGTCGTCCCGGATTGCGGTGCCGGCCCGCCGCCTGCTCGATACGTTGCGCGCGCTGCCGGATATGCCCATTACGTTCTCGGCCGACGAGACGTTCAACGTTTCCCTGCGCACCGATCAGGGGCTGTACAAAATGGTCGGGTTCGACGGGGCGGACTTTCCCGCGCTGCCGCAACTCTCGGGCAACCTGAACATCCGGACGAGCGGCCATTTGCTCCGGCGCGCCATTACGAAAACGAGCTTCGCCGTTACCCGCGACGCCTTGCGCCCGGCCATGATGGGGGTATACTTCCAGATCAATAAGGAAGGGGGCCGGGCCGTAGCCACGGACGGCCACCGGCTGGTTCGGCTGCGTCTGGAGGAGGTCGTCAGCGAGGAGCCCGTAACGTTCATCGTGCCGGAGAAAGCCCTCACCCTGGCGGCGCGCATCGCCACGGCCGACTCCTGCACGATTTACGTGGACGGCAACCACGTCGGGTTCGATTTCGGGCACTCGCAGGTGCTTACCCGCATCATAGACGAAACCTACCCCAACTACGAGGCGGTAATCCCGCTCGAAAACGACCGGCGCCTGGTAGTCAACGGAGCGGCCTTGCTGGCGGCGGTAAAACGCGTGGGCCTGTACTCGTCCAACCTGACCAACCAGGTGCGGCTCTCGTTGCAGCAGGACCAGGTGGAAGTTTCCGCCGAAGATATCGAGCGCTCGAGCGAGGCCCGCGAAACCGTGCTGTGCGAGTACTCCAGCGAGCCCATGGTCATCGGGTTCAATGCCGGCTACCTGACCGAGGTGCTGCACAACGTGGACTCGGAGGAGGTCGTATTCGAGTTCAGCTCGCCCAACCGGGCGGGGGTGGTCACGCCGCATGAGCAGGCCGAGGGCGAGGATTTGCTGATGCTCATCATGCCGGTGATGCTGAACACCTACGCCTGATGGCCGTCCGGTAAAAAATCCTCGAAGAAATCCGTCGGGCAAAACTTTCGGTGGGCTCCGGAGTGCCATGCCGCCGAGGAAGGGAGCGCCGTGCGTTTGACAGCGGCGTCTGCGTTTCTTATCTTAAAAGACTGTGGCGATAGCGCCCGGCAGAAGTGCGGCCGGGGGGTAGCCACCTGGCGCATCCGGTCCCGTGGAGACCGGATATTTTTATCTCCTCTTGGAAAGGCAGGGTTCGCGCCGAGGCGGGATGCCCTGTACGGGGGACTGAAGACAGACATGGACGCAAACAGTTTCAAAACAATCAGTGCCAACGCCCGCACGGTCGAGCGCGAGTGGTTCGTAATCGACGCGGAAAACCAGGTAGTGGGCCGGCTGGCTACACGCATTGCGGCCGTGCTGCGCGGCAAGCATAAACCCTCGTTCACCCCGCACGTCGATACGGGCGACTACGTGATCGTGGTCAACGCCGACAAAGTGCGCTTCACGGGCAATAAGGAGACGGAAAAGCAGTATTTCCGTCATACCGGCTACCCGGGAGGCGTCAAGCTGAGCACCCCGAAAAGCGTGCGAGCCAAAAAACCGACGTTCATCCTGGAGAAGGCCGTCAAAGGCATGTTGCCGAAGGGGGTGCTGGGGCGTCAGATGTACAAGAAGCTCAAGCTCTACGTAGGCCCGGACCACCCGCACGAGGCGCAGGCTCCGAAGGAGTTCCCCTACTAGAATTTCCGATTTTTCGTTTTCAAGGTAAAATAACGTACATCATGGCAGGACCTGTTCAATACAGTGCTGTCGGACGACGCAAGACTTCGGTGGCGCGCGTCTACATCCGGCCCGGAGCCGGCCGTTTCGTGGTGAACAAGCGAGACGTCAGCGAATACATTCCGCTGGAATGGCGGCGCAAAACCGTTGCGGCCCCTCTGGACGTCACGGGTACGGCGGGCCAGTTCGACATCGTCGTAAACGCCAAAGGCGGCGGCGAGTCGGGCCAGGTGGAAGCCATCCGGCTGGGCATTGCCCGCGCTCTGGTCGAATACAACGATTCGTTCCGGAAGCCGCTGCGCGACGCGGGGTTCCTTACCCGCGACCCCCGCATGGTCGAGCGCAAGAAATACGGACGGCCGAAAGCGCGCAAACGGTTCCAGTTCTCCAAGCGATAATCAACCGGCGGGGCGCTCGCGGCCCGCTATCCATCACTCATACCTCCTGATGTACAGGCGGGTTACGCCTCCGCGCGCCGGAAGGCGAGATCCTGTGCAGGCGAGGGAGGTAGCGGTATAACCCGGACATACCAAATCATGGCAGAAGCACCGGTTTCCCAAAACCGCGCCGAGATCCAGGACCTGCTTCAGGCAGGCACGCATTTCGGCCACCTGACGAGCCGTTGGAACCCGAAGATGAAACCCTACATCTTCATGGAGCGCAACGGCATCCACGTCATCGACCTGATGCAAACCCAGAGCCTGCTCAACAAGGCGGCGGACGCCGCCGGGCGGTTTGCACGGCAAGGGCGAAAAATCCTGTTCATCGGCACCAAGAAGCAGGCCCGCGACACCATACGCCAGCAGGCGGAGCAATGCGGCCAGCCGTACGTCGTGGAGCGCTGGCTCGGCGGCACGCTGACGAACTTCCAGACCATCCGTAAGAGCATCCGCCGGATGGAAACGCTCTCCAAGATGGAATCCGACGGGACGATCGAGCAGCTCAAGAAGAAAGAGCGCCTCATGCGCCACCGCGAGTACGAAAAGCTCGACAAGAACCTCGGCGGTATTGCGGATATGGCGCGCCTTCCCGGCGCTCTGTTCGTGGTGGACATCAACCGCGAGCACATTGCCATCAACGAAGCCAAAAAGCTGGGCATTCCGATCATCGCGATGGTGGATACCAATTGCGACCCGGACCTGGTCGATTTCCCGGTGCCGGCCAACGACGATGCGCTCAAGTCGATTCAGCTCATCACCTCGGTGATCTCGAACGCCGTCCTGGAAGGCAGCAAATCCCGCGAGATGCACGAATCGACCAGCAAGGCCGAGAAAGAGCGCCGGCAGCAGGAAGCCCGAGAAGCGCAGGAATCCACCACGGAAAGGCCACACCGGGAGCGCAGGAACCGGGAAGTGCGCGAAGCTCCCCGTGGAGACAGCGACGAACGGAGTTAACCACCCGGCGGTTTCGCAACCGCACAGGCCCACGATATGAAGACCACCGCTCCCTGTTTCTGCGGGCGGGCGATAACGGATAGAAACCCCATGGCTATTTCAGCAAACGACGTGAAACGGCTCCGCGAGATTACGGGAGTCGGTATGATGGACTGCAAGAAGGCGCTCGAGGAAGCCGACGGCGACTTCGATGCGGCCATCGATCTGCTCAGGAAGAAAGGCCAGAAGGTGGCCGCCAAACGCGCCGACCGCGAAGCCAAGGAAGGCCTCATCGTGACGGCGGTTTCGGCGGACGGAGGGAAGGGCGCCCTGGCCGAAGTCAATTGCGAGACGGATTTCGTGGCCCGTAACGACGAATTCCAGGCGTTCGCCCGGGAAATCGCCGACCTGGTGCTGGCAAACCACCCCGCATCGCTCGACGATCTCAAGGCGACTCCGCTTTCGAGCGGGCGCACCGTGGGCGAAGCGCTCACCGACCTCACCGGCAAAATCGGGGAGAAGATCGACGTGCGCCGGTTCGCCTATCTTTCGTCGGAAGGCGGGCAGGTCATTTCGTACCTGCACCCGGGCTCCCGGCTGGGCGTGCTCGTAGAAGTTACCGGCAGCGGCAACCTGGCCGAAGTCGGGCGCGACGTAGCCATGCAGGTGGCGGCCCTGAGCCCCGTTGCCGCCACGCGGGACGAGGTATCGGAGGAAATGCGCAATAAGGAACTCGAAATCGGGCGCGAAGCGGCCCGCAACGAGGGCAAGCCGGAAAATATGCTCGACCGGATCGCTCAGGGTAAGCTGGAGCGGTTCTACAAGGATAACGTACTCGTCGAGCAGGCATACGTGAAG
Organism: uncultured bacterium; assembly: GCA_965365445.1. Classification (GTDB taxonomy): domain Bacteria; phylum Bacteroidota; class Rhodothermia; order Rhodothermales; family DASSAV01; genus CBDUBS01. Next base: position 10,898 of record CBDUBS010000074.1, read on the forward strand.
GATGCCTCGATGTCGGTAAAGGAGATGCTCAAAGGCGCCGGCGCCGAGGTGAAACGTTTCGTGCGCTACGCCCTGGGCGATTGATCCGGGCCGCGCCTGTGAACTCTGCCTATCGGTAAGCCGTACAAGGGGCGCCCTTTCAACCAGGGCCCCCTTTTTTTATCCGCTGGAGGAATCGGGAGCGGCCCGTTTCCATCCATCCTAATCAGGCTTCGGCCGGACGGTATCATGGTTCAGGAAAATGCACCGGAAACGGGTTTTCGGTTCAAGCGGGTGCTGCTGAAGCTCAGCGGCGAATCGCTGCTGGGCTCCCGGTCTTACGGAATCGATGAAAACATGCTGCGCCTGTACGCCGAGGATATCCGGCAGGTCGTGGAAAGCGGCGTGGAGCTGGCCATTGTGATCGGCGGCGGGAATATCTTCCGCGGGGTGCAGAATTCGATGTCCGGCATCAACCGGGCCCACGCCGACTACATGGGTATGCTCGCCACAATGATTAATGCGATGGCCCTGCAGGATGCGCTGGAGCAAATCGATCTACAGACGCGGCTGCTCTCCTCCATCAAGATGGAGGAAATCGCGGAACCGTTCATCCGGCGGCGGGCCATTCGCCACCTCGAAAAAGGACGGGTTGTGATATTCGGTGCAGGAACCGGCAACCCTTATTTCACCACCGATACGGCGGCGGCGCTGCGGGCGCTCGAGATCGACGCGGAGGTCATCCTGAAAGGCACCCGCGTGGACGGCATCTTTACGGCCGACCCCGAGAAAGACCCTGCCGCCTGGCGGTTCACCTCGATCCACGGGAGCGAAGTGCTCGAACGCAACCTGCGGGTGATGGATCTGACGGCCCTCACTCTGTGCAAGGAATCGGGACTGCCCCTCATCGTGTTCAATATGAACGTTCCCGGCAATTTAGCCCGGGTGCTGCAAAGCTCCGAAGTCGGAACGGTAGTATATTGGAACGAGAAACCCTGAGATTCCCGGCGCCTGACGTTATCGTAAGGGTGGATTCCTCTCGGCGGCGGGAGCCGAAATAGATTCCGAAACCCTACCGTGGAGGTTCGAAGATGCTAGACGAGAGCATCCAAATCCTGCTGGATGAAGCCGAGCAGCACATGGACAAAACGCTGGAGCATTTGCGCTCGGAGCTGAATACCATCCGGGCCGGCCGGGCCAACCCCGCCATGCTCGACGGCGTCCGCATCGATTATTACGGCTCGATGACCCCGCTGAACCAGATGGCGAGCGTAAACGCCCCCCAGCCCGACCTGATCATGGTGCAGCCGTGGGACCGCTCGGCGCTGGGGCCCATCGAGAAAGCCATCCGGGCGGCCAACCTGGGTATGAACCCGTCCAACGACGGCAACCTGATCCGCATACCGGTCCCTCCCCCTTCGGAGGAGCGCCGCAGGGAGCTCGTCAAGATGGCGCGCACGAAGGGGGAAGAAGCGAAAATCGCCGTACGCAACGTACGCAGAACGGTGAAGGACGAAATCAAGTCGGTGCAGCAGGAGGAGAAGCTCTCGGAGGATGTACGGTTCGAGGGAGAGGACCTGCTGCAAAAACTGACGGACGACCACATCGCACGGATCGACGCGATGCTGGACAAGAAGGAGAAAGAGATTCTGGAAGTGTAGCCGCCGCGGGAGTCGGGGAGCAAATTGTTCGCCGGCCCCTTGCTTTCACGGTTTCATCGCGAAACTTCCCGGTCGAAAAAGTATATTGTCACCGCCGGTCACGTGGTGAAAGGCCGGCCAGTCGGAGAGGTGCCCGAGCGGTCGAAGGGGCACGCCTGGAGAGCGTGTGTACCGTACCCCGGTACCGTGGGTTCGAATCCCACCCTCTCCGCCTAACGAGAGCCGGGCCCGAGCGGTCCGGCTTTCGTCGTTTAACGCCCGTCGTTCATTTTTTGCAGGAGACACGCATGATAGAGAGCATGACCGGCTTCGGCCGGGGTTCGGCCCAGGTGAACGCCGCCACGGTTACGGTGGAGATGCGTTCGGTAAACAACCGGTTTTGCGAGGTATCCACCCGGCTCCCCCGATTGCTTTCGCCGTATGAGGGGGAAATCCAGTCGATGGTGAAGCAGGGCCTATCCCGGGGGCGCATCAGCGTGCAGGTGCAGGTGGAACAGGCGTCGGAAAATGCCCTGCCGGTGGGGGTGAACGAGGACGCGGCCCGGGCCTACGGGAGCCTGCTCGAAAAACTGCGGGCGGCGGCCGGAATCGCGGAGCCGGTGCGCCTGGAACACCTGCTGACGTTCTCCGACGTGTTTTCGGCCCCCGAGGACAGCTCGAGCCGGCTCGAAGAAGCGTGGGCAGCCACGCAGGCGGCGCTCGGCGAAGCCATCGAAGCCATCCGGGCCATGCGAAAACAGGAAGGCCGGGCCCTGCAAGCCGATCTGCTCGACCGGATCGGGGGCCTCCGAAACGGGCTTCGGCGGGTGGAAGAACGGGCTCCCGAGCGGGTAGCCGAAGCCCGCTCCCGACTCAAGGCCCGCCTTCAGGAAATACTGGATGACGAACGCATTGCGCCGGAACGACTGGAAATGGAAATGGCTATCCTGGCGGACCGGCTGGACGTAACCGAGGAATGCGTACGGCTGCGTTCCCATCTGAACGTGTTCGAAGAAGGACTCCGAGGAAGCGAACCGGTAGGGCGAAAGCTGAATTTTCTCGTGCAGGAAATCAATCGCGAAGTGAATACCATCGGCTCCAAAGCGAACGATGCCGAAATCGCCCATGTGGCGGTGGAGATGAAGGAGGAGCTGGAGCGGATTCGCGAACAGGTCCAGAACATCGAATGAGCGAACCGGCGCATCCCATCATCGTGCTGACGGCGCCCAGCGGAGCCGGAAAAACCAGCATCGCCCGCCGGGTGATGTCGGCCGTCCCGGAGCTGGGCTTTTCCGTGTCGGCTACCACGCGCCCTCCGCGCGCCCACGAGCGCGACGGAGTGGATTATTTCTTCGTCTCGGAGGCCGCGTTCCGGGCGCATGTCGCCGCCGACGAGTTGCTGGAGTACGAGGAGGTATACCCGGGCCGGTTTTACGGCACCCTCCGCTCCGAGGTGGAGCGCAAAACCACCCTCGGCCCGGTGCTGCTGGATATCGACGTGGTGGGAGCCGTAAACGTAAAAGCGGCCTTCGGCCGTTCGGCGCTGACGCTTTTCATCCGGCCCCCGTCGCTGGAGGCGCTGGCCGAGCGGCTGCGGCTACGCGGCACGGAAACAGAGGAAACCCTGCGAATGCGCCTCGAACGGGCCCGAAAGGAAATGGCCTTTGCCGACCGGTTCGACCACGTGATCGTCAACGACGACCTGGATGAAGCGGTGGAAACAGCCATCCGGCTGGTACGGCAGTTCCTGGCCGGCCCGCATCCGGACCATGGTGACCAACGTCAGGGATACGCAGATGAATGATCCTATGCTACAGGGCCGCAGGGTGCTGCTCGGCGTTACGGGCGGCATCGCGGCGTACAAAGCCGCTACGCTCGTTCGGCTGCTCAAAAAGGCCGGCGCCGAAGTGCAAGTGCTCATGACGCCCGCCGCCCGCCGGTTCATCACGCCGCTTACCCTGGGTACGCTTTCCGAGCGGGAGGTACTCATTGATATATTTCCGGATAATCCCTCCGGCTCCTGGACGCAGCATATCGACCTGGGGCTGTGGGCCGACCTGTTCATCGTGGCTCCGGCTACAGCCGATACGGCGGCCCGTCTGGCGCACGGCTTCAGCGATTCGATGCTGACGGCTACCGCGCTGGCGGCCCGTTGCCCGATCGTCGTGTGCCCGGCCATGGACCACGATATGTACCGGCACCCGGCCACGCAGGCCAACCTGGGCCGCCTTCGGGAAATCGGGTACGAAGTAGTGGAAGCGGGCTACGGAAGCCTGGCGAGCGGGCTGGTCGGTTACGGACGGCTTCCCGAACCGGAAGAACTGTTCCGGCTCGTCGTGGAGCGCCTGCATCCATCCGGCGACGGCTTTCAGGGGCAGCGGGTGCTCGTGACGGCCGGCCCAACGCGCGAAGCCATCGACCCGGTCCGGTTTCTTTCCAACCACTCCTCCGGCAAGATGGGGTACGCCCTCGCCGAGGCAGCCGCACGCAGGGGCGCCGAAGTTACCCTTGTCAGCGGCCCGACAGCACTGGCGGCGCCGGGCGGGGTTACGCTGATTCCGGTAATCTCGGCCCAAGAGATGCAGCAGGCCGTCGAAGTCCATCGCGAGGCGGACGTGGTCATTATGGCCGCCGCCGTATCGGATTACGCGCCGGACCGGGCGGCCCCTTCGAAAATCAAAAAAAGCGATGCGGTGCTCGCGCTCGCGCTGAAGCGCACGCCGGATATCCTGGCCGAACTGGGGCGGCGAAAGCGCCCCGGGCAAGTCCTGATCGGGTTTGCGCTCGAAACGGATAACGGCGAAGCGTACGCGCGTGAGAAGCTCCGGTCGAAAAACCTGGATGCCATCGTGCTGAACAACCCGAGAGAAGAAGGGGCGGGTTTCGGGCACGATACCAACCGGGTCACGTTCATCGCGAAGGGAGGCGAGCCGGAAGAACTCCCCCTGATGCCCAAGAAGCAGGTGGCCGAGGCCTTGCTGGATCGTATCGGAACGATCCTGGAAAGTCAACCAAATCAACCTGATCGCACCCCATAAAAACGAAAGGAGGCATAATTCACGGTGGGGGGGCGCGGTTGCCCTTGAGGTCCGCGCCGGCATCCCCTAGCTTATCCCTTTCGATACGTTTCAATTTTCCGGGATACCGTATGCTGGACGCGTTACGCAACCTCCGGGCCGCCATCGAATTCGAGGCAGCGATGGCCGGGCCGTACGTAATGCAACAACCGGAGGAGGCCGGTCCTCCGACGGAAAGCGGTGCATCAGGGTCGAGGAACGACATGGCAACAGCAAACTTGTTCGGCGAAGCCGGGAGTCCTTCCGGGAACGCCGCCCTTCCGCCGTGGCAGCGCATCGAGGCGCTCATCCCCGAGGGATCGCCGTTGCGCGGCATAAATACGCTGGAGGAAGTAAGGAAGTACGTCGAGAATACCATCCTCATCCCGCTGGATGAAAAACGAACCAACCCGGTGTTCGGAGTCGGGGACCCCCATGCCGGGCTCATGGTCATCGGAGAGGCGCCCGGCGCCGACGAGGATCGGCAG
>CBDUBS010000075.1:0-15843 GCA_965365445.1 uncultured bacterium
GCCTTGCGTGTTCCAACATCTTCAACATTATTAACAACTTAGGGATAATTTTTCGGCGATGGTCCTCCCTTTAGGGGTGCAACACATTCATGAAAAGCAATCGGAGGCGCCCGAAGCTTATTGAAAAACGCCGTCGAAGCGGCCGCGGATATCGGATTTTGGCTGACGAAGGCGCAGGATGTCAGCCAGCTTGCCGCTTTTGACGTGCAGATCGAAGCCGTAGGACTGGTACCGGCCGAAGGGAATCCAGTTGAAGGACATTTCCCAGCAACCCAGGTCGCGGAAGATAGAGAGGCTGGTCGTAACGACCTCCATGGCTCCGAAATCATACCCGGAGCGGCCCTGTACTTTCCACTTGGGGGTCAGATTGAAGTCGAACGAACTGTTCAGGATGGCGCTTCGGGTAAGGATAGCGTAGGGACGCGAGATACCGAACGTAAAATCAAGGTTCAACGACCAGGGAATGGCGAAGTCGGCATACCCTCCCACGTTGGAGTTGGTAAACGGTGCGGAAAAGGGATCGTCGGTAAAGCGGCCGTCATTCAGGCCCACCATGGACGGGTTCTGATCCATGCGCAGGCTCGAAGCGGGGCGGGTAAGGCCGGTTTCGCCGGATCGGAACGAGGTGCGTGCGGCAAAATCCAGTCGAGTCATGCGGAGCACCTTGAACCGCCGGAGGTCGAGCACGAAGTCGTCGTAAATCTGGTTGCGAGCCGGATCGAAAACGTAGGGTGAGAACGAGGTGTTGAATGTCAGGTCGAACTTGCCTGCAATGCTGGTCCGCGCATTCAGATTGATGTCGCTCAACCGGAGCGAGTCGGCAGCGAAATTGTAACCGGCGGAGAGATCCACGTTGAGCAGCTGGATGGTTTCGCTCTGGTCCTCGCCGGTCGAATCGGTGCGGACGTGTTTGGTTTCGAATACGTTATCGATGCGGAAGGAGGCGGTTTGCTGGCGCGTACCCGCTCCGGAGGGGGTAATGGCATACCGCTCCGGTTGCCCCTGCGCGTTGAGATAGGTGCGGGTGTACCCCCAGAAATCGGTGGTATAATCGGGTGAGTAGGAAAAGCTCAGGTTGGGCCGCACGGTATGGCGGAGTCCCTGAAACGCCCCTACACGCACCGGGAAAAGGCCGTAGAAGGTTGTATTGGCCGATAAGCTGGAGGAAACCTGCCGGAAGGCAAAGAAACCCGGGATGTCCGACGTGGTGACGCGGTTCAGGGTGGTATCCAGATCTCGTCGCTGGGTGCGGGTATACCAGTCCTCCGTGTAACTGATGCCAGTCGAGATGTTCATCCGGAACGTTTTGTTGATGACGGGCAGCCGGTTGACCGTAAAGGATGCCGATACCGGTATGTTATGGGATGCCCGAATGTCGAACGGAGTAGCCAGTCCGGTGGCCCTTCGGTACTTAGCGGGAGATACCAGCGCCTCGTACCAGCTGATGTCCGCCGCTTCAGGGTCGCCCCGGTTGATGAGCGTATCCGCGTTGAGGGGGTTGAAATTGAACTGGTTATTGAGGCGGCTGCTGTAGCTGTACGTTATCAGCTCGTACCAGCGCTCGTCCCGGCCGGCGGCGCGAGTGGAGCGGGAGAACGGCTTGCGTGAGTTCTGAACGAAGCTCACGCTGGGCAGCGTCAGGGAGGCTTGCCCCGTAGCGAGCACCTGGCGCTGGTTCATGTCCATCGTGAAGGATCGCCCGGCGTTTGCCCAGCGGTTGGAGTACCGGATGCTGGACTCGATGGTCTGCCGGACGCGGTCGTTGTACTGCTGCGAAACCGTCCGCAGATAGCTGGACGTGGAGAGGTTGACGTTGCTGGAGAAGTTGGCCGTCGGACTGAGCGGCTGGCTGTGGTTCCAACGCAGGGCTGCGGTGCTGACGATGGAGAGGTCGCGGTCGCCTTTCTCGCCGCGACGGTTGCGGCCGTAATCCAGGCTGAGGGCGCCGCTATAGGCGTAGCGTTTGTTATACCGGAACCGGGGGGATAGTTGCCAGCTTCCCTTGGTCCAGAGGCCGCCCTGTATCTGGAAATCCATGTAGTCGCTGATGGCGAAGTACCACCCGAAATCGCGCAGGTAAAACCCGCGCTCGTCCTCTCCGTAGTTGGGCGGCAGCGGCCCCGTCCGACGGCCTTCTTTGGCCGGGAGGAAGCCGAAGGGCAGCCAGAGAGGGGTCGGGATATTGAACAGGAAGAGCTGGATCGGGCCGGTATAAATCCACTCCTTATCGACGATCTTCATGCGGTTGGCCCGAAGCGAATAGCTCGGGGCTTCGTCGCAGCCGCAAGTGGAGTAGGCTCCATTGAGGATATACAGCGTGCTGTCCTCGTCCACCTTGACGACCCCACCCCGGATGAAGCCGTCCTCGATGGATGTGGATGCTTCCACCACGCGGCCCCGTTCGGTTTGCATATTGTAGGCCAGGCGAACCCCCGAAAACGACGTAGAACCCTGCTCGAACTGGGGCCGGCCTACCATACCGGTATCCACGGGCAGCCCGGCGGCCCGCAATTCGTTTATGTCGAAAAGGATCTGGACGGAATGGGCGCTCAGCGTAGCGTCGCCGTAGGTTACCTTGCCTTCCCGGTAAAGCGTTGCCTGTTCCGCTCCCTTACTCCGCAGATCGATTACGAGCGAGTCCGTAGCGGAAAACTCGACGGGGTCCTTCAGCCGGGAGTTCCCCGGGGGGGCGGAGGGGATGTCGGCCGATGGCATCAGGACGGAATCCGGGGCCATTGACCGTGTCGTATCGACCGACTGGGCCAGAACCCTCCCTGCACCGCCGGCAAGCGGAGCCAGAATGCACATCGACAGCAGGGCAAGCGCGTATTTCGTCGTGCGGCCGATGCTGTAGAGATGGAGAGGGATTCGCCGGGCGCTCGGAACGTTACGCGAGAGCAGGCGGTGCGGCTTGCTCATCCAGATACTGGAAAACCAAGTGGGCTGCTCCTAGCATACCCACTTCATTTCCAAGCGTTTCCCGGATGATTTCCAATCCTTCGCGAAGAGTGGGCATCGCGTACTGCATGATGGCCTTTCGGGCGGGGTCGAGGATGAAGTTTCCGGCTGCCGAAACCCCTCCACCAACGACGACTTTCCGGATGTCGAGCAGGTTGACGGCCGATGCCAGTACACACCCGAGTTTATGCCCGGCCCAGGCAAGCACCTCCTGCGCGTCCTCGTCTCCCTCCACAGCGGCGTCGTACAGCATTCGGGGGGTCAGGTGGATGAGGTCCTCCCCGGCGGTCTGATGTACGCGGCTCCCGGTACGGGTGAGCAGCCGGTACCGGGCGTGGCGCGACAGAAACCGCTGGCCCAGGTACGCCTCTACGGCACCGCCGATACCGTAGCGATCCACCGGCCCTTCGTAGTCGATGGACATGTGCCCTATTTCACCCGCTCCGCCGGTGGTGCCGCGGAAGATGTGGTTGTTATAAATAATGGCGCCGCCAACGCCCGTTCCGAGCGTGACCATGATAAAGGAGTCATGCGGTCGCCCGGCCCCGTAGTGCGCCGATCCGAGCCCCGCCAGGTTGGCGTCGTTCTCAACGAGGACGGGGAGCGGCGACTCCATGCGCGCCCACAGGGCCTCGCGCAGATTTACTACTTCCCAGCCCGGCAGGTTGGGCGGGTAGAACACGGTGGTGCGTTCCCAGTTGATCGTCCCGGGCGCTCCGAAACCTACGCCGGCAATCTTTTTATCCGGCACCGTAGATTGTATTTCGACGACGAGCGCGGCGATGCGGTCCAGGACATGATCCGGGCCGAAGTCGGCTTCGGTAGCCAGCGTAATTTCTTTTACAAGGCCGCGGCCGCGTTCTACCAGCGCGGCTTTTATAGCCGTCCCCCCGAGATCCACCCCTATGGCAAATTGGCTCATACCTCGATGTGTCTCCCTTGCGAACCTGCGCCGGGGCGATCCCGTCGGACCGCCCCGGCTGATTGTTTCCATTCGTACGTGCGCCCTGCGCGTCAGGGGGCGGGCCTGACCCGGTAGATGGTATCTCCGGGGCGGCGCATACCGTACTGCTCGCGGGCCACTTCTTCGACCACTTCGTCGGACTGTACGTCCTGGAGTTTCACTTCCAGTTCCTCGATCTTACCTGCCAGCTCGAGGTTCTGGGTTCGGAGCCGGTTCAGTTCCCGATGCCAGGCGACCCGGCGGGTTATGCTGTGGCTATCCAGGAACAGCAACCACACCCCGAGGGCGAGCATACCCGCCGCTACGAGCCAGCGTCGCCAGTGGACCGCTCCGGCCCATTCCCGTATCGCCCGGCCGTATCCTCGCATGTGCTCCTCCGTGGTATTGCCCGGCTCTACCTCGCCCGCCTAGAACCGGAATGCCTCCAGCCCTGGATAGATGGCCGATTCGTCCAGCTCCTCTTCAATTCGGATGAGCTGGTTGTACTTGGCCGTGCGGTCGGTACGGCTGGCCGAGCCCGTTTTGATCTGGCCGGCGTTCGTCGCCACGGCCAGATCCGCAATGGTCGTATCCTCGGTTTCGCCCGATCGGTGGCTGATGATGGCCGTATACCGGTATTTGTGCGCCAGCTCGATGGCCTCCAGCGTTTCGGTAAGCGTGCCGATCTGGTTGAGCTTGATGAGGATGGCGTTGGCGGTGCTTTCTTCGATGCCCCGCTGCAACCGCTCGACGTTGGTTACGAACAGGTCGTCGCCGACGAGCTGCACCCGGTCGCCGACGGTATCGGTCAGGGCTTTCCAGCCTTCCCAATCGTTTTCGGCCATGGCATCCTCGATGGAGATGATCGGGTACTGGTCCACCCATTTCTCCCAGTAGCGCACCATGTCGTCGGCGGAACGTTTGGTGTTGGGGTCGCTTTTCCAGAACACGTACGAACCGTCCTTGTACATCTCGCTCACGGCCGGGTCCAGGGCGATGTAAATGTCTTCGCCGGGTTTGTAGCCGGCTGCCTGGATGGCTTCGAGGACGACCTCGACGGCCTCCTCGTTGGAGCGCAGGTTCGGAGCGAAACCGCCTTCGTCGCCGACGGCCGTGTTGTGCCCGGCTTTTTTAAGGATGCTGCGCAGGCTGTGGAACACTTCGGCGCCCATGCGCAGGGCCGTGGCAAACGAGTCCGCCGAAACCGGCATCACCATGAACTCCTGCATATCCACGCTGTTATCCGCGTGCTGACCGCCGTTGAGGATGTTCATCATCGGGACGGGGAGCCGCCGGGCGTTCGTGCCGCCGATATACCGGTAAAGGGGCTGGCCCAGCGTTTCGGCGGCGGCGCGGGCCACGGCCAGCGATACGCCGAGGATGGCATTGGCTCCGAGCTTGCTTTTCGTCGGGGTGCCGTCCAGCTCGATCAGGTATTCGTCGATATAGATCTGCTCGAACACGCTGAAGCCCGAAAGCTCGGGCGCGATGGTTTCGTTTACGTTCTCGACGGCCTTCGTGACTCCTTTGCCGAGGTAGTAGCTTTTGTCGCCGTCGCGCAGCTCAACGGCCTCGTGCTCGCCGGTTGAAGCGCCGCTGGGCACCGCCGCCCGGCCCGTAACGCCGTCGGTGGTGGTTACATCGACTTCGACGGTCGGGTTGCCGCGGCTATCCAGAATCTGGCGCGCGACGATATCTTCGATATACGACATAGGAAACGGGTGAGTTGGTTATCTGAACAGGAACCGGGGGCTTCCCCAGTACAGAAAAATCGACATCGTAGCGGCAAATAACAAGTAGGGGGCCGCCCGATTTGCGATCCGGGCGGGTTCGCACCCCTGCGAGCGGCCTGATCGGGCAGGATTGCCCCGGCGGAACCGGCGCGGGCGGCGAAGCAGGGCAAAATGAGTCTCTTTTTCATGATAGGGCGGCCGGGTGCGGGCGCGCCCGACTCGGGCGTAGGAACGATAGAGGGGGCCTCCTGTTAAACCCGAAGTAAGTGTGCGAGATGTACCATGCAATTTCGAGTGAGCCGATATGGGTATCTTCCTACCCGGCAAGCAGCGTCGCCCCCGGCAGTTCAGCTACGAGCCGCGTTTTTACAACCCGGAAAAAGATGAAAACATCAAGCGGCGCATGCGCATCCAGAGCCATGCCCGGAGGCGCCGCAATCCGATGTCGATCATGTATTTCATCATTGTACTCGGCATCATACTGTACCTTTTCCGTATGCTGGCCTGATGCCCGGCGCCGTTACCGACACCAAATCCCAACATTGTGTCTGAGGTATCCATCGAACGCGAGAGCCTGATCCGGGTGATGCCCGATGCCCTGGCCAATAAAATTGCCGCCGGTGAAGTCGTCCAGCGGCCGGCCTCGGTGGTGAAGGAACTGGTCGAAAACGCCATCGATGCCGGAGCGGGTCAGGTGGACATCGTACTGAAAGGCGCCGGCAGTGAACTCATCGGCGTGACCGACAACGGCTGCGGCATGAGTCCGGCCGACGCCTTGCTGTGTTTCCAGCGCCATGCTACCAGCAAGCTGCTCGCCATCGAAGATCTGGAGCGCATCGAAACGCTCGGCTTTCGGGGAGAGGCGCTGGCCTCCATCGGAGCCGTGGCGCGGGTGGAACTGCGCACGAAACGCATCGGCGACCCCACGGGCACGCGGGTCCGGGTAGAAGGAGGGCGTTGGCTGGGCCAGGAGCCCTGCGCTACACCGGAGGGTACGTCCATTTCCGTTCGGCACCTGTTCTTCAACGTACCGGCCCGGCGCAACTTCCTCAAAACCCCCGCTACCGAGCTCCGGCACCTGATCGAAACGGTCCAGTTCCTCGCCCTATCGAGCCCGCATATCGGTTTCTCGCTCACGCACGACGACAATGAAATGTACCGTATGGCTCCGGGAGCCGGGGAGCTATCCGGGGCCATGCTGGAGAGCCGTATCGGGGATCTTTTCGGAGAGGATATCCGGCGCAGCCTGCTCGCCGTGGACGAAACGACGAGTTACCTCTCCGTACGGGGCTTCGTCACCCGCCCCTCCTTCCACCGGAAGACACGCGGCGAGCAGTTCCTGTTCGTGAACGACCGGTTCGTTCGCAATCGGTCGCTCGAGCACGCCGTACTGAGCGCCTTCGAGGGGCTGCTGCCTCCGGGGGGCTATCCGTTTTTCACCCTGTTCCTGAAGCTCAACCCGCGCCACATCGACGTTAACGTGCACCCGACCAAGGCCGAGGTCAAATTCGACGACGAGCGCGGCGTATACGGCTTTTTGAATGCCGTCATAAAAAAAACACTCGGCTCGGCCGACCTGGCTCCCCGGCTCGAACCGGACGAGGGCCCTTCGCAGATGTTCGGCCGCGAAGGACCCTCCTACGGAAATGAAGGCCGGAGCCATCCGGTCCCCCGGCCTTTCGAAGCCCGAGCGGCGGAAGGAATGCGGCCGGCAGGCCCCGACTTCCGTACCGGCGCCGCCGGCACGCTGCCCCAGGGCGACCTGACGGGCCGACTTTACGGACCTTACGACACGGAAAACCGGCACGTCCCATCGGGCATACGGCCCGGCCCCGAAAAGGAAGACGATACCGACGACACGCTCATGTGGGCGCTTCACAATCGGTTCATCCTCACGCAGATCCGCTCGGGGCTGATGGTGGTGGATCAGAATGCCGCCCATGCCCGCATCCTGTACGAACGCGCGCTGCAAAGCCTCCAAAACGGCTTCGGCCTCTCGCAGCAACTCCTGTTCCCTCACACGGTCGATCTGAGCCCGGCGGATTACGAGGTGCTCAAGGACCTCAAGCCGGACTTGAAGGCGCTCGGTTTCGATCTGGATATGTTCAGCGGCCGGACCGTGGTAATCCGGGGCGTCCCGGCGGACATCCGTACGGGCGACGAACGCCTGATCCTGGAGGAAGTGATCGAACAGTACAAAGCCTACCGGGATACGCTCCAACTCACGGGCCATGAGAACCTTGCCCGGAGCATCGCCCGACGCAGCGCGGTGCCGCCCGGAAAAAAACTCTCCGTAAAGGAGATGCGCGCGCTCATCGATCAACTGTTCTCGTGCCGGATGCCCTATACCGATCCCAACGGCCGCCCGACGATCATCAAAATCCCCATCGAGGAACTCGACCGTCGTTTCGGGAGGTAGCCCATGAAACTGTCGGATGTAGAACGGTTCATCGAGCGTCATCACCTGCTGGCCCCGGGCGAGCGCGTCGTGGTAGGCGTAAGCGGCGGCGTCGATTCCCTCGTTCTTCTGGATTCGCTGCACGGACTCGGGTACGACGTGCGGGCCGCACATGTCAACTACCGGCTTCGAGGCGACGCCTCCGACGGCGACGAGCAGCACGTACTGGCGTTCTGCGCCGAGCACGGCATACCGGCTTCCGTGGAGCGGACCGATGCGAAAGCGTTTGCCGAAAAAGCCCGCCTCTCGGTGCAGGAAGCCGCCCGGAAAATCCGGTACGACTTCTTCAGGAGGTACGCTGCCGTCGTAAATGCGGAGGTGATCGCTACGGGACACCACCTGGACGACCAGGCCGAAACGGTCCTGCTGAACCTGTTCCGGGGGGCCGGGTTGAGGGGCCTTGCGGGCATCCCCGTAAAACGCTCTGCCGGGCCTGCGGGTCGCCTCATGGTGGTTCGGCCGCTTCTCTTCGCTCGCCGGGCCGACATCGAGGCCTTTGCCCGCGAGCGCGGTACGGCGTGGCGCACCGACGCCGGCAACCGAAACGTAAAGTACCGACGTTCGGCCCTGCGCATGGACATTCTGCCCGAAATCGAACGGCATTTCGGCGCGGGTGTAGCGGAACACATCGCTCGTGCCGCCGAACTCATCCGGGATCATCTCGACCAGGAGGACGCCGTCTCCGAAGGAAGCAACCGGCTGCATCTGACCGACCTGCAACAGGCTTCTCCTGCCCGGCGGCGACACCTCGTACACCGGGCGCTCCGGCGCGAGCTTCCCGAGGCGCCGCTCTCCTATGCGTTTGTCATGGAGGTGCTGGCCCTGGTGGATGCACAGGTCGGGCGGCGCATCGAAACACCCGGCGGAGCGATATGGCGCGAGCGCGACGCCCTGCTGTTTCTGCCCAGCCCCATCGCCGACGCCGGAGCCTCCCCGGAACAGGCTTTCCTGCACGGCGAAGGCGAAACGGAAATCCCGGAGGGCCGCCTGCAGTTGAGCCTCCTTCCGGAGCGACCCGACCCGCTCGATTGCGGAACACCGGATGTGGTGTACGTGGATGCCGACCGGCTCGTCTTTCCGCTGGTCCTCCGCCCCTGGCGACCGGGGGACCGGATGCGGCCGCTCGGCATGAAAGGCGCCAAAAAGGTTAGCGACGTGCTTACCGACGCCGGGATCGTAGGGCACGCCCGTGGCCGGGCTCCGGTGCTGCTTTCCGGCGAGCGGGTTGTGTGGGTCGTCGGGGTGCGGCTTGCCGAGGAAGCCCGCATCCGTCCGGATTCACGACGGTTTGCAAAAATCGCGTTCATTCGGAGCCGCTGACTGCGCCGAACCGGGCGGGCGGCGTACCTTGCGTTTTTCCACGGGCGCAGCACCCGCACTCCGGCTCGCTGCCCACGAACCCTTTTCGTCATGCCTGTTTCCACGCTCGCGCGGGAGCCCGCACCGGATGAGTTCGTCCATTGCCGGGGCGAACGCTTCAAAATTTACCTCCACGCCGACGCCATCCAGGAACGGGTCCGGGAAATCGGCCGCCGGATCGACGCGGATTACGGCTCGGATGCTCCCATCCTGATTGGCGTGCTCAACGGAGCGTTCATGTTCATTGCGGACCTGATGCGCCACATCACCATCGATTGCGAGGTGGACTTTCTCAAGCTTTCATCCTATGGCGAGCGGAAGGTTTCGAGCGGCCAGGTGCACGAGCTGAAGAAAATCGACGCCGACATCGAAGGGCGGCACGTCGTCGTCGTGGAGGACATCGTCGATACCGGCCTCTCGATGCAGTTCATGCTGAACATCCTGCAACACCACCACCCGGCATCGCTGCGGGTGGCTACGCTGCTGCATAAATACGAGGCCACCAAGGTGGACGTGCCGCTGGATTACGTCGGGTTCCGCATCCCGAATGCGTTCGTGCTCGGGTACGGCCTGGATTACGGCCAACTGGCCCGCAACCTGCCCCACATCTACATCCTGGACGAGGGCTGACCCTACCCTTCTTCCGGCAGCAGCGAGCCGGCTTCCTTCGGAAAACACAGGTACGGCTTCACCACGAACCGGCTTACGGCGGAAACGGTGAGCGTATCCGATGTTTTCGAAAGCTCCTCGATTTCCCCCGATTTCCGCAGGATTCGGATGGAATCATCGAGCGGTTCGTAGGCGGTGTGCCGCGAGGCGTCCAGGGTGAGGTAATACCCGGCGTCGTGCCCGGCCTCAGACCCCGTGGACAATCCCGATGCGACGAGCCAATCGGCAATCCGCTCCCGCCACGCCGAAAACGCTCCTTCGCCTGGTTCCGCATCGAGGAATTGCACCCGAAAGAACCGCCGGTTGATGAATCGGTCGCACAGATCGGCAAGCACATTATCCTGACCGTTCCGCCACACCTTGATGCTGAACAGCACGTCCGTATCGTCAAGTCGGGTGTAGGCCTCCCGAACACCCGGCGCGCCCAGATCGGCCCCGGACAGGCGGCGGCGCAAGAAAAAGAGCAGCGCCTCCGAGCCGCCCGCAACGGCCTGCGGACGCTCCGCTTCCAGATGCTCCCGCACCCGGGAGAAGATGGCCCGCAGCAGGTGATCGCCGGCAAGCACCGTTTTGTGCAGGTACACCTGCCAGTACATGAGCCGCCGGGAAATGATGAAGTTCTCGGCGGCGTACACCCCTTTCGACTCGATGACCACCCCGGAATCCGGTCCCCCCTCTATCGGATGGACGCGCATCGTCTTGATGATCCGACCCACGCCAATGCTGCCCTCGATCACACCGGTGTAAAACGAATCCCGCCGGAGGTAGTCCAGGCGGTCCATGTCGATCTGGCTCGAGACGAGCTGGTGGAAGAAGGGCCGGGGATAGACCCCGTCGAACATCGCAATGGCGAGGTCGAGCCGGCCGCCGAACCGCTCGTTGAGGTGTTCGAGCATGATCCGGCTCATCTGTTCGTGCCGGAACCCATCGATGAGTTCGTTTTCGAGCGTATGGGAAAACGGTCCGTGCCCGATATCATGCAGCAGTGCGGCCAGCAGCGCCGCCGTGGTTTCCTCGGGCGAAATGGCCGTGCCCTTATCGCATAAACTGGACAGGGCTTCCTGCATGAGCGCCATCGCCCCGAGCGCGTGCCCGAAGCGCGTGTGTTCTGCCCCGGGGAACACGAGGTACCCGACGCCAAGCTGCCGGATGCGCCGCAGCCGCTGCACCTCCGGCGTCTGGATCAGCTCCAGCACCGTATCGCGAGGTACGGAAATAAACCCGTGGACGGGGTCGGAGAAGATCTTGAAGCGGCTTTCCACGGGTAGTCGTGCCCTTATACGGCTTTTTCCGACCGTACCCGTTCGAGCGCCCGGGTGACCCTCTCGGCGGCCTCTTCCAGGTATACGGCCGTTTCGATCTCCAGGCCGCTTTCGGCCAGAATGTCCAGTCCTTCGCGCGCGTTGGTGCCCTGTAACCGCACGATCAGCGGAACGTGGATGCCCACGTTTCGGGCCGCTTCCACCACCCCCCGGGCTACGCGGTCGCCGCGAACGATGCCGCCGAAAATGTTCACGAGCACCACCTCGACGTTCTTATCCTCCAGGATGATGCGGAATCCGGCTTCCACGGTCTGCACGTTCGCGCCGCCGCCCACGTCCAGGAAATTGGCCGGCTCCCCGCCCGCCAGCTTGATGATGTCCATGGTAGCCATCGCCAGGCCGGCTCCGTTCACCATACACCCGACGTTGCCGTCCAGCCGGACGTAGTTCAGGTTGTGCTTGCTCGCCTCGATCTCCAGCGGCTCCTCCTCATGCACATCGCGTAATTCCAGCAGGTCCGGCTGCCGATACAGCGCGTTGTCGTCCAGGCTGATTTTGGCGTCCAGCGCGAGCACGTCGCCCCCTTCGGTGACCACGAGCGGGTTGATCTCTACCAGCGAGCTGTCCGTCTCCTCGTAGGTGCGGACGATCCCGGCTACCAGTTTCATTGCCTGTTTCGCCGTATCGCCCTCCATACCCAGACCGTATACGATCTGCCGCACCTGAAACGGCTGAAGCCCGACGCCAGGATCGATCCACACTTTGAGGATTTTTTCCGGGCTCACGGCGGCTACTTCCTCGATATCCATGCCCCCCTCCGCCGAGGCCATGATGACGGTGCGGCTTCGCTGCCGATCCAGCGTAACGCCAAGGTAGTATTCCTTCGCGATGGCGACGGCTTCGGAGATGAGCACCTTTCGGACGAGGCGGCCTTCCGTGCCGGTCTGGGGCGTCCGGAGTTGCATCCCGAGGATCTGCCGGGCCTTCTCGACGGCCTCCTCCGCGGAGGCCGCCACCTTGACGCCGCCCCCTTTGCCCCGCCCTCCGGCGTGCACCTGCGCCTTGACGACAAACTTCCGGACGCCTTCGGCGGCCAGCGCCCCGACGGCTTCCTCGATTTCTTCGGGCGCGCCGGCCACGCGGCCCCCGCTCACGGCCACGCCGTAGCGGGCGAGAATCTCTTTCGACTGGTATTCGTGCAGTTTCATGTTTCCGGTAGTACCTTTTCCGTAAGGACCGGCGATATCACGCCTGCATGAACAGAGCCTGCCGGTTTCCCGCTTAAAATACGCCTTATCGGTTGGAATGCCCCTCCGAGCCCTGTACCTAATGTGACAAAGTTTGATCTTCATATCATCCGGCGGTTCCTGACCGGCTTCGCCGTGCTCACCCTGACGCTCATCGTGTTCTTCGTGGTGCTGCACTACGTGGAGTTCGTGGACGACTTCCTGGACCGGGGAGCGACGATGCGCGAGGTGTTCCTGACGTACTACCCGAGCTACATCCCGGCCATCGTATACCTTACGGCTCCGCTCGCCACGTTCCTGAGCTGCGTGTATCTTACGGGCCGCCTGGCCCAATCGCTCCAGATCGTCGCCCTGCAAACGACGGGCGTATCCCTGTATCGCCTGCTCGTTCCGTACCTGCTCACGGGGATCGTCCTTACCGCCTCCCTGTTCTGGTTCAACGGCTGGGTAGTGCCGCGTACGAACGAGGTGGTCGTCCGGTTCGAGGATCGGTACCTGCGGGACGCGGGCGAAATCGACGTGGCCGACATCCACCGGCAGCTGGGGCCGCGCTCGCTGGTGACCATCGGGTTTTACGACCGCGAGGGGCGGGTAGCTCACAGGGTATCGCTTCAGGAGTTCCGGGACAGCACCGCACTCCGGGTACGCGTGGATGCCGGCCGCATGGAGTGGGTAGACTCGCTGGGCGTATGGCGGCTGTATAACGCGATGATTCGGCAGTTCCCGGAAGCAGGCTTCGAGACGCGCCGCTCCGCCGACACGCTCGATACCACGCTCGCCATACAGCCGCACGAATTCGCCCGTACCCAGCGCGAGGTGGAAGCCATGACCATCCCGGAAGCTTCGGGCTACGTAGACGCTCTCCGGCGAAGCGGCATCGGCAACACCGGACGCTCGCTGGTGGCCTATCACTCCAAGTTCAGCTACCCGTTTGCCAACCTGATCCTGGTGCTCATCGGGGTTCCGCTGGCCTCGGTGCGCCGACGGGGCGGCCAGGCCGTCCGGATCGGGCTGGGGTTGTTTACGGCCTTCGGCTACCTGGCCGTCATGAAGCTCACCGAACCGTTCGGGTATTCCGGAGCGCTGGCCCCGGCCATAACGGCCTGGCTGCCGCACGCCCTGTTCGCCGGCCTGGCCCTCATCCTGCTCGTGGGCGCCCGGAAGTAGCCCGCTCAGCGTACTACGGCGAGCCTGCCGGTCGGACTCTGCGTCAGGTAGAGGTTACGGACATGCCTTTGCCAAACCACATGCGGCTCCGTCCAGGCATCTCCCCTTCGCCAACCATCCCGTTCCGGGGTCAGTAGTAGTCCTCGATCCCGTAGCCGAACTGTTTTCCCCGTGCGCACTTATCGACGAGGTTCCTGAGCCGCCGTTCGAACTCCTCCGGGCGAGGCCGCGCGTGCTCCACGTAATCCACGCGGATGCGCTGATAGGCCGGGGAAGTGGTCAGAAAAAAGGCCCACGCCTGTTCCCGGGCCTGGAGGGCCGCGCGGATGTCGTCCGGAATGCGGTACTCCTCCGTAGCCGGCTCGCCCACCTGCGCAGCCACCGACGGGATTACTTTTCCCTGAGCCAGCATTTGGGCCAGGCGCTCCCGGTTCAGACGGGAGTACGGGCTGCCGGCTCGCCGGGGTGTGTAGCGCTGGGCGTACCGCTCCGGGTCGATGCTTTTCCGGATGCCGTCGATCCATCCGAAGCAGAGCGCTTCCTCTACGGCGGCGTTGTAGGGTACGCCGGGTATGCCGGTTTGCTTTTTGTAAGAAACCAGCCAGATTTCCGGCTTCGTATCGTAGTGAGCGGCGAGCCAGGCCCGCCACTCCTCCCGGGTAGGGACGTACAGGGTTTCGGTGATATCCACGGTCGGGGCGCTGTAAGGTGTACGGGGCAATTTGCGGCAACAAACCGGAGGGTACAACAGCGCGGCGAGCGGATCAACCCGTCGCGGCGCGCGTAGCCCCCTCACGGGCGGTACATTCGCCGATTGTTCAACCCGATCGTTCCGGCCCGATTCGTCCGGAGGGGGATCATGGTGAAGACAGGCTTCGGTTTGTTCGGCATCCTTACGGTGTTGCTGCCGGCGTGCAGCGGGCTGAACGAACCCGCCCTGGAGGAGCCGCAGGCCGCGCAGACGGTGGTTTGCACCCCGGAAGGCTCGAAATGCCCTGAAATCGAGGCGGCCCTGTATACGTTCTCCGATACCCCCACCTTCAGCGGGCAGGCCGACCCGGCGATCCTTCATGATCCCGCCGACCCCGGCCGCCTCTGGATGCTGTTCTCGCACCTCGAAGGACGCCTGGCCCGCGGAGCGGACGGCCGGCAGGTCGGTATACCGCACGTTTCCACCCGGCTCGCCCGCAGCGACGACGGGGGGCGAACGTGGCGGCAAGAAGGCGTCCTGTGGGATTCGGGACTCGTCCCGGACCCCGAAGGGATCGGGCCGGATAGCTACTTCGGTTCGGAGAGCACGGGGCTGGCCGTTTCGCACGAGGCGGGGGTAAATACGTGGTACGGGGTGCGTATATCGTACTTTCTCGAACCGGAAACCCGGTACGCTCCCCGGTACGCCTCCAGTTGGACGCTGCGGGTATCCGCCGCGCCGGGTGAAACCCCGGCCGCCCTGACCGGGGCCGAGGAAGCCGTCCTGGGCTCATCGACCACCCACGCGGCGTATGCACCCACTCTCCGCCTGAACGACCTTTCGCCTGATCTGGCGGATTGCGGTATCTGGAACAACCCGGCCCTTTTCTTCGAGGCAGGCCGGCTGTACCTGCTGACGGAGTGCCTGAGCTTCCGGGCCGGAGGGCGCGAGGACCCGCAGAAAAACCGCATCTTCGTTTTCCGCACGACACCGGAGGGCGCTCCGGCCGCCTGGAAATGGGCCGTAGCCGGGGTAGCCGCCGACCATGCGTTGGCCCGATCCCTTGGAGGCGATGATCTGGTCTCGCCGTGGGTAGCGTACGACGAAACGGGAAGCCGGTTACTCATCCTGACACCCCGTATCGGCGGGGTCGGGCAGGGATGCACCGCCCTGCCGCTCGAAAGCCTGAACCCGCCCGGGGTGGGCCGGGATGCATCCGGCAAGCCCATCGTTCTGGCCCGGCAAACAAACACCGGGGCCGCCGGCTTTCATACCGGAGCCTGCGCGTACGACGCCCGCTCGGCTACCGGACTGATCACGGTAGCCGCATCTACCGGCGGGGGTCTCAAAACCCGC
>CBDUBS010000076.1:0-15645 GCA_965365445.1 uncultured bacterium
CGAAGCGAATACCCCGGCACCGGCATGGGGCTGGCGATCTGCCGCCGCATCGCCGAGCGGCACCGCGGTACTTTACGGGCAGAAAGCACACCCGGGAAGGGCAGCCGGTTCATTCTTGAAATACCGGTCTGGCAGGCGGCAACGGAGCCCCCGACGGAGCACGCTGCGGCGGAAGCCGTCGATAATCGTCGGTAGGCTATTCGGAGGGTGCTAACCCCCCATACACCGCCTCTCCGCCGAGATACGTAGCGATCACTTCGGTTCCCGGTATCTCCCCGGCCGGTATCGTCATGATGTCGCGGGAAAGCACTACGAAGTCGGCCCATTTACCGGGCGTCAGCGAGCCCCGGTCGTGTTCCTGAAAAGCAGCCCACGCCGCATCGCGGGTAAACGCGTGGAGCGCTTCCCGGCGCGTGAGCCGTTGATCCGGGAGCCAGCCTTCCGCAGGGCGACCCGCCGCATCCTGGCGGGTAACGGCGGCATAAAACCCGAGCAGCGGGTTCACGTGCTCCACCGGAAAATCCGAGCCGAAGGCCGGCCGGACGCCCGAATCCAGGAACAGACGCCAGGCATAGGCCGTGCGAATCCGCAACGGGCCCAGGCGATCCTCTGCCCACCCCATGTCGCTCGTGGCATGGGTCGGCTGCATGGAGGCGATGATCCCCAGCTGTGCGAAACGAGGAATATCCTCAGGAGCCACGATCTGCGCGTGTTCGATGCGGTGCCGTCCCTCTGTAAAGCCGGTCCGGGCTATGGCCTTTTCGTAGGCATCCAGAGCAACCCGGTTGCCCCGGTCGCCTATGGCGTGTGTATTTACCTGAAAGCCACAGCGTATGGCTTCGAGGACGTCCTGCTCGAACGACTCGACCGGCTTCATGAGCAAGCCCTTGTTACCGGGAGCATCCGAATAGTCGTCCAGCATGGCCGCTCCCCGGCTGCCCAGCGCGCCGTCGATAAAGTACTTGACCGAGCGCACGCTGAGCCTGTCTTTGTAATCCAGGAGCGGCCCGTTCCGGCAGAAATGATCGAAGGTCTCTCCCCGACCTCCGATCATGGCATATACCCGCAGGGGGAAGCGGCCCCCATCGATGGCCTGCCGGTATCTGCGGAGGTCGGCCAGATCGACTCCGGCATCATGCACCCCCGTCAGACCATAGCGGGCGGCCTCGCCGAGAGCCATCTGCAATGCTTCGCTCAGGCGCTCCTCCGAAAGCGGCAGCTGCACGCGGTCAACGATGTGCATGGCGGCATCGATGAAAACGCCTGTCGGGGCTCCGTCGGGGGCGTGAAGTATGCGCCCTCCGTCCGGATCGGGCATTCCGGTCAATCGGTCCAGTCCGATGCGCCGCAGCGCGGCCGAATTGGCCCACCCGGCGTGGCCGTCGATTCGTCGGAGCCATACCGGACGCTCGGGGAAAGCGGCGTCCAGGTCCTGCCGGGTAGGAAATTCCGACCGGGGCCACAGGTTCTGGTCCCACCCACGCCCGAGGAGCCATTCGTCAGGGGAAAGGGTGCGGGCGTACTCGCGCAGCCGGGCAATTACCTCCTCAGGAGAGGCCGTACCAACCAGATCGGCCTGCATCATGCTCAACCCGAGCCCCATGAGGTGCGCGTGCGCGTCGATCAAGCCGGGGATGACGGAGCGCCCTTCGGCATCCAGGCGGGGTGCATCCGGAAAGGCGGCCAGGAGATCGCTCGCCGCCCCTGCACGCAGTATACGCCCGCCCCCGACAGCAAGCGCCTCCACCATCGGCGCATCCGGATCGGCGGTGTAAATGCGGGCATTGACGAGTACGTAATCGGCCTGCCCGAAAACGGGAGCCGCCGAAATCAGCATGGCAACAAGCCCGGCCAGTATGAAAAAAGCAGTCATGGCGCATCCCCACCATTCGCATCGCAAAACCGCAAGATACGATGAGCGAATGAACACCCGGCTGCACGCAAGCAGGTTCTCCTTCCGCCGGCTACCTCAGGAACCCGGACAGATCAGCGATGAATACCTGACGGGTGCGGTTTGGAGCGCCGTTGAAACAGATCTGTTTGAAGTCCCGGTTCCAGACGGGGTGTGCGTCGAGTTTGGTGACGCCCCAGTACCGTTTGCTGTCGTAAATCGATTCGAAATCGGTAAACACGGTGCAGACGGTATGCTCTTTCTGCTCCCGCAATTCGATGAGACGGATCGGCACTTCGCCGTTGCCTGCGGCCATCGGCTCGAAGGGGTAGGAGTCCGACAAAAGGTAACGCGTATCCGGTGTGACGGTCGGGTGGCCGCTGCCGACGAAACGATCGGAAAGCACGGTAAATCCCTCGCCCCTGTAGTCGAAAAGGCAGAACCGGAGGGTATCGTCCGGGCCGGGGGGCGTAAGGTTCATCACGATGCGGCGGCCGTCGGGGTGCCACGTTGGATGATGTCCGCCTTCCTCCCACCGCTCGCGCGGCACGGCCAGCTTCTGCTCGCTCCCGTCCGTTCGAGCGGTAAGCAATACGCTGTTTCGCCCTCTGGTCTCCGGACGCACGGCCGTTGCCTCCGGAGGGAACAGGCAACGCATTACCATCAGCATCCGATCTTGCTGTTGGTTTAGCTTGACCAGGTGGATGTAGAACGTACCCCCTCGGTACCATTCGCGGTTGGGCAGCAGAGCGGCCAGGTCGGCCAGCGACAGCAGCAGCCGGGTTGGAGCGCCGGAAACGAGACGGGTTTCCCAGAGCCCCTCGTCGGCAGCTGCACCCGGCGGCAGGGTTTCGACTTCGTTTTCGGAACGGGCCGGAGTTCCGTAACTGTACTGACTGGTGTTGAGGAGTTCCATCCGGGGGCCCAGGGCTACCCCTCCCCCGTCGGGCTTCGGAACGACATCCATCATCGGTCCGGTAAAGGCCGTGCGGTCGCCGGTTTCGAGGTCGATACGGACAGCTACCGTGTGACTGCGGCCGTCGTCGCGCAGGATGACGTCGTTGGTGTAGAGGTAGCGGTCGGTGGCCCCCCAGTGCAGGTTAGCCCCGAGCTGGTATCCCCATGCCCCGGTCCGGTGCAGCGTGCGGATACTCCGGCGCTCCAGGTCGATGACGCATACCTCCGCCTGATCGCCGAGGATGGTCACACGGTCCTGATAGGGGAAGCGGGTAACGGCCAGGTAGCGACCCGAGGGGCTCCAGGGCTGAATGTCGTAGTATGTATTGCCATAAAACCCATCCTCCGGGGTTACCTGTACGACGGGGCCGAGGGTTTCGCCCGGGCGATAGGGTTGGAAGTCGTACACACGCTCGTCGCGCCGGGAGCGGCCCAGGCTCCAGCATCCGGGGGCGACCAGCAGGGCGCCGAGGCCGGCGCCGGTGCGGTACAAAAAGTCTCTACGTTTCATCAGACCGTCCCTATTGTGTCGGCTCAATAAACCTGCGGATCGAAATGCCCGGCGTCGAGGTGGACCGATCAGACGCCAACAATGCCGCTGATGTCGAGCAGGTACAACTGACGGCCCTTTCCGTCCTCATGGGTCGAATCGATGCATACCAGTTTGCCGTCGCGGCTGGTACGGGGGTGCAGGTCGGTGCGCCACTCCCCGACGTACTGGGGCGGCGAGAAAAAGCGTCCGAGCACGATCTTGCGGCTCGTGGGGATGTGGTACAGGTAGAGCGTCTGTATTCTTTCCTGGTTCGGGTACGTGTCGTTCAGGATCCACTCGTTGTTGGTTCCGGGAACATAGGTCTGATGCCCGTTTTCGGTCATGATGCCTTCCCCGATCAGCATTGCTTCATCGGTCCGGTCCTTCAGGAGCCAGAATCCATGAGGGCGGCGGTTTTCTTCCCACTTCTGCCCGGCCGTCCACGCGATGATGGATTGCGGGTCGCGCCAGATGATGTGGCTGGTATCCCCCGGATCGATCTGGTAAAGCCCCGACCCTTCCAGCCCGGCCGTGAACATGCGGGTGGTGTACTTGCCCTGCACGTACTTCCTGTTGGCATCCGGATCGGCCCGCATCTCCGGTGTAAGCGGAAAATCCCGATAGCGGTTCAGAAAGAGGAATCGTTTGCCGTCCGGGCTGATGAGCAGATGGTTGAAGTAATGCCACTTGCCGGATACGTCGCGGCCGAGATGGGGGATCCGCGCCACATCGGCGTAGCTGACTATCAGGGTGCTCTCGCCGGTTTCGAGGTCCATCCGGTAAATGCCGCCCTCGGGCGAGGCCGGATCGTCGTATGTGGCATCCCGGCCGCCCACATAACCGTACCCGACCCGCATCCGGTCGATGCGGGCAAAGTCGGCGGTGACGGCGGATTTACCATCCGGCGAGACGGCGTAAATGGCCCTAGGCAAGGTCCGATGGGCGCCGGTTTCGACATTGAGGATGTGGCTGATGAACCGGCGCCCGTCCGAGGCGTCTTCCGCATCGTTCCAGATAACGGTATTTCCGGCGTTCGGCACGAATTGCAGCATACATCCCTGCTGCCAGCTCCACGCCCGGCTTTTTCCGAATTCGATCCAGCGATCGTTCATCCCGAGATCGACCATGCCGACGCCGATCACGTCATCCTTGCCGGGCGTGCGCCCCTCGAAACCGGTTTCCATACCCAGGACGTACCGGCTGTCCGGTGAGAACTGAATCTTGTCGTAGTAGCCAAACCAGTGGTGGCCGGGCAGCCCCGTAAGGGCTCGCCAGGGTATTTCGTCGGAGGCGGCAAAAGCAAAACGGGGCAGGACGGAACAGGCAGCCAGTGCGGCGGATTGCTTGAGGAACGTTCGACGGTGCATGGTACACTCTGGATCAAAAGGTGAAAACCAACCAAAGCAATATAGCGTACTTCATTTACCAGATCAGGTCCGTAAGAGGAAACCCATTGCTCCTCCCACGGACCTGAAGCGGTACAACGGATCGGTTTAGTACCCCGGATTCTGGGTTAGCTTCGGATTGCGGTCCAACTCCTCCTGCGGAATGGGGTAAAGCAACGTTCGCGGCCCGTGCTCGTTCGTGATGGTCAGGTTCCCGGTAACGATGAGGCCCTGTGCGAGGAGCAATTCGGCATGATCCAGATAACGACCGCGGCGGATCAGGTCGTACCGGGCGAGGCCCTCGCCGAAAAGCTCGCGGCGGCGTTCTTCCAGCACCACGTCCCGGAATGCTTCCTTCGAAAGACCGGATACCGGACTGAGCCCGGCGCGGACCCGCACCTTGTTGAGCTGCTCGGCGGCATAGCCCTGATCGCCCACCTCGTTGCACGCTTCGGCCGCCATCAGGAGCACGTCGGCGTACCGGAGGATCGGCATGTCGAGGTAGCTGATCTGGTAATCGACGTTTCCGGGTGTGAACTCGAAATACTTGGTGAGGGCCGGAGAGGCCTGTTTGAACATGGTCACCTTATTGGTCGTCGGGTGGATGTACTTTTCCCACGTCCAGGCCTGCCAGCGCAGGTCGCGAGCCTTATCGAAAATGTCATCGAACATCAGCGTATCGACGACGTGCGACATGCTGGCCCGGCCAAACAGATCGTTGGGATCGGCCGTGAACGTGTTCGGCTGGTTATTCAGGTTGTTTGGAAAAGTCAGGTACATGATCTGCTGTGTGTTGCCGCCCACACCGGAAGCGGGATAGGCAAACATCCACTCCGAATGCTTCTCGTTGGCCGCCACGAATACGTCGGACGGTTTGGGCAGCAGCGTGTGCTGCCCGGAACTGATGATGTCCTTCGTGATGGTGCACACCTGCTGGAAATCCGCCGTATTCGAGTTTTCGGCATGTAGCAGGTAGGCTCGGGCCAGGATACCCTGGGCGGCGCCTTTCGAGGCGTAGCCCGGTTTCTGCGAGGAGAACGGCGGAAGCTTTTCGGCAGCCTCTTTCAGGTCCGCGAATACCTGCTGGTATACCTCTTCGGCCGAAGCACGCGTCGGGTACAGGTTCTCGTCGGTGGTTTCCGAAGTGGTAATCAGCGGAACGCCTCCAAAAGCGCGCACGAGGAAGAAGTAGTGGTAGCCCCTCAGGAACAGGACCTCGCCCATCAACTGGTTTTTGACGCTCTCCGGTATATCGGAAGCACGAAGGCCTTCGAGAGCGAAGTTCGCCCTCCCGATGGCCGAGTAGTGCATGGCCCAGGAGTTGCGGAAGTCGTCGTCGTCGGGAAGCCAGTCGCCCTGGTTGTAGGCATCCTTGAAACCGGCCTGGCGAACGTCGAAGCCGGCTTCTCCCATGCGCCAGTCGGCGGCGTTGTTGTTCTGGTTGCCCGTGACGACGTAAATACCGTCTACGACCGAACGGGCCGCCGCCACGGAGTTGAAGACGTTGGAGGGGGCGTAGAAGTCCGACGGTTTCTCATCGAGATCCATGACGCTGTCACATCCCGCCAGTAGCAGAGCAAGCAGTGGCACGACGGATCCGGTGACGAGCAAAAAGCGATTATATACGGTTTTCATGACCTTGTTAAGTAAATGGCCGAGTGTGAATTTCAGAACCGGAAGCGGTTAAAACACGAGGTTCACCCCGGCAGTAAACGTGCGGGCGACAGGGTACGTCGTGAAGTCGAATCCGGAAAGGAAGTTGTTTCCGGCAAACGAGTTCACGTCCGGGTCGACCCCGCTGTATCCGGTAACGGTCCACAAATTGGTGGCGTTCAGGTACACCCGCAGGCGGCCCGCGCCGATCTGGCGGCTCAGGTTGGCCGGCAGAGTATACCCGAGGGTCAGGCTCCGAAGCCGCAGGTAGTCCGCGTTCTCCAGGTAGCGATCCGAGGGGAGCATACTGCTTCCGTGCGCCCCGATCATGGGATACCGATCGGACGTGCCTTCGCCGCGCCAGTAGTTTTCGGCGTACTCCTTCGTGACGCCGTAGTTGAACTGCGGGTCCTCCAGAACCGAGCGGGTGGCGTTGAACACCTGCGCTCCGAGCGAGAATTCCATGAACACGCTCAGATCGAAGCCTTTGTACGAGAAGTCGTTGCGGAAGCCACCGATGAAGTCCGGCATAGAGTTGCCCATGATGACCCGGTCGTCGGCATTGACTACCCCGTCGCCGTTGGTATCCACGTAGTGGGCTTCGCCTACATCGAGTCCGATAAAGTCGGGCAGGTTTTCCTTTTCGGCTTCGTTCTGCAGGATACCGGCGAACTTGTACAGGTAATACGAGCCGAACGGATCCCCGAGCGACATCAGGCGGAGCGTTTCGCCTCCCCACCGGGTGCGCCACAGCGGCGCCGCCACACGAAGCGAATCGACCGGGTTGCCGGCCGCATCGAGCCCCAGGTCGGTAATTTCATTCTTGAGGTACGTGATGTTGAAGCCGGTATTCCACGAGAATCCAGCCTGGACCGGCGAGGCCTCGATGCTGAACTCGATGCCCTGATTGCGCAACGAACCCACATTTTGCGTGAGCGAGGCATTCTGATCGAGCCCGCTGATGGTAAGCGGCAGATCGACGCCCAGCAGCAGATCCGTCGTTTTTTTATTGAAGTAGTCCGCACTCAGGGTCAGGCGACCGTCGAGCAGCGTGGCATCGAGCCCGATATCGAGCTGCCGGGTGGTTTCCCAACGCAGAGACGGGTTGCCGAGTTGGGACGGGTATAGCACTACCGAAGGGCTGAGGCCGTTGGGGGCTAGCCCGCCCTGCGCGACGACGCGGCTGAGCGTCTGGTAGGGCCCGATGGCCGTCGAGCCGGTCGCCCCGTACGATGCGCGCACCTTGAGATCGTCAAAGGTAGAACGAAGGGATTGCATGAACGGCTCCTGCGACAAGCGCCAGGCCAAGGCTACCGAGGGGAAGAAAGCCCACTTCTGATCGGAACCGAACCGGCTGGAGCCGTCATACCGCCCGGTAAAGGTTACGAGGTAGCGATCGAGGTAGGAGTAGTTGGCGCGGCCGAGCAGCGAAAGCAGCTTCCACTCGTTTTCGTAGGCATTGGCGCGGAGCAGATCCTGCTGGCCGCCGGAGAGGTTGTTCGGGCCGAGCACGTCGTCGTTGAAACCCGAGGCATCGGCCGAGAAACCCTCCGCCATGTACTTCTGGTAGCTCGTTCCGACAACGGCATTGAGCCGATGGGCGCCGCCGGTATTGTAGGTATACGTCAGGGTATTCTCGTTGAGGTACGTGCGCCCGGAACCCGAAGAACGGGTAGCCTGTCCGCGAAGCTGGCTCACTGCCGTAAAGGTGGGTTCGTAGTAACTCAGGTTATTGTCGAATATATCGGCGCCTACCTGAACCCGGAAGGCCAGGTTTTTCATCAATTCGTATTCGCCGAACACGCTCGCCAGGAATCGGGATTCCACCTGATCGCGCGAGAGCGACTCCGTTAGCTCCAGCGGGTTGCGGAAAATGGCTGAGGAGAACGGGTTGACCTGGTTGAATGCCCCGTCGGCCGTGTACGGGTCGACGAGGGGCGGCGACATATACAGGTCGAGGTAGCCGCCTCCACCGGGGTTATAGGCGCTGTTGCCGAAGGCGCCGGTGTACGTGGAGCGGGTGTACGTGAGGGCGTTACCGAACTTGAATTGGCCGCGCTCGCCGTTCAGGTTCAGCTTGAGCGAGCCCCGGTCGAAACCGGATCCCTCGATGATGCCGTCCTGATTGAACAGCGTGCCCGAGGCGTAATACCGCAGGGTAGGCGTGCCGCCCGATACCGCGAGCTGGTAGTTCTGCAAGGGCGCCGGCCCCACAACCATATCGTGCCAGTCGGTGCCGGTAGCGTTTGCGACTTCCTCGGCGCTCAACGGCCCGTGCGGCGGTGTGCTGCCGCTCTCGACAAACACCCGGTACCGTTCGTTCCACATCTCGGCCCACTGGGTCGGGGAGGCCATTTCGTAGTACCCGATCTCTTGCTGGGTGCCGTAGTAGGCATCGAAGCTAACGGTCATCTGGTCGTTCATCCGGCCGCGTTTGGTCGTAATGAGCACGACGCCGTTGGACCCCCGGGCCCCGTAAATGGCGGTGGCCGAGGCATCCTTCAAAATCTGGATGTCCTCGATGTCCTGCGGGCTAATGGAAGAGAGAGGATTGTTCTGGAAGTCGCCCCCGCCGTTGTTGTCGCCGGATACGGGAAAGCCGTCGATGACGTATAACGGGTTGTTGTTTCCCTGAAGGCTGTTGCCCCCTCGGATCCGGATGGTCAGGCCGCTGCCGGGCCGACCGCTCTCGGTGGCCACCTGAACGCCCGGGACGCGCCCGGCCAGCGCCTGGTTCACCGAGGAAATCGGCAACTGGGCCACGTCTTCGGTACGCACCGACGAAACCGACCCGGTGATGTCGCGCCGAACCTGCGTTCCATATCCCACCACAACCACCTCATCCAGAGCGACGTTATCCTCCCGCAGGCTGATATCGAGCGTGCTCCTACCCTCGATGGGTACTTCCTGGCTAACGAATCCGATAAAGGAAAACACGAGCGTATCGGTAGCCGAGGGAGCGTCCACACTGAACCTGCCATCGAGGTCGGTCGTCGTGCCGACGGTCGTGTTTTTGACGTACACGTTGACGCCGGGCAGCGGCATTCCGTCCTGAGCCGAGCGCACCACGCCGCTGACCATGTAGAGGGCGGCAACCGTTACCGAAGGTTCAGGCACGGGCAGAACCACCGGCGGTGGCGCCTGGCCCCCATCGGTGACGATCAGGTGCCCGCCGCCCGAAATTTTCATGCGGAGATTGGTGCCGCGTGTCACTTCGTACAACACGTCCAGCACACCGGCATCCTCGACGTGGATGGCCGCTATGGGCGCGCGGATGGCATCGACATTCGGATAGAAGACCTGCAATCCGGCCATACGAGCGATGGTATGCAGGGCTTCTTCGACAGTAATCGCTTCCAGCGAAAGAGAGATTTTCTGGTTCAGCCGACCCATGCCGGCCACCTCGGCCTTGCGAGGGACGGCAACGGCATCGTCGGCGGCCCGGCTGGCAAGAGGGAACTGAGCGAGCGCCACCGCGGGCAAAAGGGCAAACAGCAACCCTCCGATCGCAAGCATGAATAATCCCCTCTGGAAGGGGTTGCGGCGACGGGTAAGAAGACGGTCTGGAATCACGGTATTCATGGGTCTGTTGCATGTGCGGCCGGAGCGAAAATGCACCTGCCTGTGTCGTTTATCCCCCCGGTCAGGGACGCGGGGTATCCTCGGCGTAAAACTGAATGGATCGTCTGTTTCGTTCGTATCGGAGATGAAGCGTGCTGGACACGATGTTCAGTATTTCACTCAGCGACTGGTCGCTAAACTGTCCGTTGAATCGCCGTATGGCCGTAATGGGCGCTTGCACCTCGATATCGAGATCGTACCAGCGCTCCAGCTCCCGGGCTACGTCGTCAAAAGAGGCATCTCTGAAGATCAGACGGCCCGATGCCCAGGCGGTAAACGGCGTTGTATCGACATTCCGTTGCACCTGAATGCCCTCGCGACGGCCCACCCGGGCCAGCCCGCCTTTCATCAGTAAAACCGTATCCCGCCGGGCTTCGCGGTGCAGTTCGACGGCCACACGCCCTCCGGTCACCACGATCCGGGTTTCTTCCTGGTCGTAATTTCGTACGCTGAACTCGGTCCCGAGCACCTGTACCGCCGTTTCTCCCATCACTACCCGGAAAGGATGGTCAGGGTCGCTCGCTACCTGAAAGAAGGCCTCTCCCTCCAGCTTGACCTCGCGGAGGCGTTCATCGAAACCCGGCAGCACCGTGAGGCGGCTTCCCGCATTCAGCACTACATGCGACCCATCGGTTAGCTGAATGGTTGCTCGTTCCCCTCGCGACGTCTCGAACGTTTTCACAACCGCGAGCGGATCGGGGCCGGGTGCAGGGGGAACGATCCATCCGGCGCGAACCGCCATAAACACGACAATGGCCATAAAAGCCAGAACAGCCGCAACACCTGCCCCCGGAGAAAACACCCGGCGCCGAGCGGAACGCACCGGTTTCCGGTCGGCGCGGCGATTCGGCAGGGCCGGCTCTATGTCCTGCATGTGCTCTTTAAGTCGCGTCCAGGCGGGAGCCGGATCGCGGTAGGGTATCGGCCGACCGGCCAGCGACACCGCTTCCGCCATTTCCGCTACCAGAGCGCTACGGCCCGGTTCTTCCTCGACCCACGATTGCACCATGCGGCGCTCCTCGGGCGTAGCCGCGCCGGCTACGTAGCGACTCAGCATCGCATCGTCGAGCGTATGAGGTCGATCCATAGAAAAGCCTGTCGAAATAGTCCGGGCGCCAACTGAAGCCCGTACCGGATTTGTTTCCCCACCCGGATGCCATAGCCCGCCCACCGAACGCCGGAACCTTCCCGAGGGAAGGTCAGGGCGACGAAACCATCCGGCTGGTATATGGGGAGTAGACTTACCCGCAAAAAGCTTTACAACCGGGCGAAATATTTTTTCAACTGCGCATCCGGAGTGCGGATAGCCGATCCCGGAGGAAGTGAAAGCTGCGCCACATCTGCACCTGAACGGTGCTCTCGGCAATTCCGAGCACCTGGGCTATCTCCCTGTACCGCAACCCATGATCGTGATAGAGAGTAAAGACGAGCCGCCGCTGTTCCGGAAGCTCGTCCACGGCGTCCTGAAGAGCTCGTTGCAATTCCTGCCCTTCCACCATGCTTTCAGGACCATCTGAACCTCTGTCTTCCAATTCCGCAGGCAACCCGGAGACGACCGACCGGACTCTGGCTCGTTTGTAGTACGACGCGATCTGATTTCTGGCCGCCCCGTACAGATAAGCGCGGACGGATACGGCAGGCGCCCAGTCGGCCCGGCGGCGCCAGATGTCCAGAAAGATGTCCTGTATGATATCCTCCGACTCCTGCTCCTGTCCGATGTGCCGGTGAACGAAAGCAAACAGGGGTTGATACGTGGCATCGAACAGCGTCCGGAAGGCCTCCACATCGCCGGCTCGCACGCGAGCCGCGAGGTCGCGGTCGTCCGCGACCGGAGACGATGCAGGTATGTTGCGGCTTTCCGGCATACACGGCCTGTGGGAAACGGCATCGGACAGACAGGTCCACTGACCCCGCAAGATAATGCACACAGAAGAACGTGAACCGACGGGCACTCGAATTACCCCGGCCGGATCTGAACCGGATTCCGGGCGGTACGCCTCGCAAGCACGAGGACCGGGCGCGTGCCGCTTTCCCATCAACAAAAAACCCCGGAACGCCGTGGCATTTTCCGGGGCATATCTGGAGCCAATGAGCGGATTCGAACCGCTGACCTGCTCATTACGAGTGAGCTGCTCTACCAGCTGAGCTACATTGGCCTATCGTGTACAGGATTGAGAAAATACGGATGGTTGCACGGCCTGTCAAGCCGCGTGGCGTATTCGGACCGCCCTTCGCTACCTTCGGGAAGGCCATCACGGCAATTTCATCGTAGCGACCGGGCGCGCTTTCCATTGCGTATATTCGGGCTTTCCTGTTACCCGATTTTTCGGTACACATGTCATGAAGGAAACCTTAACCACTCTTCGCACCCTGCTGGCGCGTGTAAGCGACCTTAATGCGGCGGCTAATCTGTTGGAATGGGATCAGGAAACGTATATGCCTGACGGCGCCGCCGGGGCGCGGGCCAGTCAGATCGCTACGCTGCGGCGGCTATCCCACGAGTTTTTCACCCATGACGAGGTAGGCGGCCTGCTCGACCGGCTGGCTCCGTATGCAGGGGCGCTGCCGGACGACCATGCGGATGCGTCGCTGCTACGGGTCACCCGTCGGGATTTCGAGCGGGCGCTTCGGGTTCCGGCAACCCTGGTCGCCGATCTGGCCGAAGCCGAATCGAAAGCCCGGCAAGCCTGGAAAACGGCTCGCGAGAACGACCATTTCGGAACGTTTGCTCCCCATCTGGAGCGGCTCCTGGAGTTGAATCTCCAGAAAGCCGAAGCACTGGGATTTACCGACCGGCCCTACGATGCCCTGCTGGACCAGTTCGAACCGGACATGACGACGCGGGAGTTGGAGGAGATTTTTGGAGCCCTCCGTAGCGAGCTCGTCCCGATCGTGCACTCCCTAGGCCGGGAACAGGCGCCGGATGACGCCTTCCTTCACCGATATTATGACCGCTCGAAACAATGGGATTATGGCGTGGGGGTCATAAAGGATTTCGGGTACGATTTCAGCAGGGGCCGTCAGGACATCTCGGCCCATCCGTTCACTACGTCGTTCGCCCGCACCGATGTACGCCTGACCACCCGGATCGACGAGACATTTTTCCCGACGGCGTTTTTCGGGACGCTCCACGAAGCCGGACACGGACTGTATGAACAGGGATTCGATCCGGCGCTGGACCGCACTCCCCTTGCCGACGGCGCCTCGCTCGGGATGCATGAATCGCAATCGCGGCTGTGGGAAAACCTCGTCGGACGCAGCCGGGGCTTCTGGGAATATTATTTCCCCCATCTCAAGCAGGCCTTTCCGGATGCGCTCGACGGGGTGGATGCAGGGCGGTTTTACGCGGCCGTTAACCGCGTGCAACCCTCACTCATCCGTGTGGAAGCCGATGAAGTCACGTACAATCTGCACATCATGGTACGGTTCGAAATGGAAAAAAGACTACTGGAGGGCCGAATGCCCGTTGCAGAGGCCCCCTCGGCCTGGAACGACCTCATGGAGGACTACCTGGGGGTGCGTCCGAAAACCGATGCGGAGGGGGTGCTTCAGGACGTTCACTGGGCCATCGGCGCATTCGGGTACTTCCCTACCTATGCACTGGGCAACCTCATGTCGGCCCAGTTATTCGATCGGATACGGAGCGATCTCCCGGAAGTCGAAAAACAAATCATGTTCGGGCAGTTCGGCGAGCTGCTTGGCTGGCTTCGCGACCGGATACACCGGCACGGGCGCAGCCGCACGGCCCGGGAGCTACTCGAAGGCTGCACCGGAAGCCGCCTCGATGCCCGTTTCTGGCTCGATTACATCCGCCATAAATACGGCGCCCTGTACGGCGCAGCCCTCTGACCCCGGCGTGGTGCGTATTCAACGCTTCGAGGCAACTTTGTCGGGTATCCCCGAGTATCGATAGAAGCCGGTTGCATCCGGCATCACCTCACGCTCACTCAATTCAGGAGGCCTATGGAACCCATCGATGTTCGAATAGATTTTCAGGGTGACTCTTCGGAGTTAACAGAGGAACTGAGAAGCAAAGCCGAAAGCCGAATCGATAAGCTGGTACGCGGCCACCGGGATATCGTCGGCGTTACCATTTATCTCAGCATCGATAGCGGCGACTCCCAGCCGCGAGATTATCGCGCCCGGGTATCCATATCGCGCCGGGGGGGGCCTATTACATCCGTCGGTCGCGATTCGAGCGCCCTGGCAGCCGTCAGCGATGCGCTGGATTCCGTCGAAAGGCAGATACGGACCCTGCGAGACAAGCGCAGGAGCATGAAACGCAATCCCTGAGGATTTCAAGCGAATTCGATAACAGGCGCCCGGTTACCCTGGATCTGCCCCATGCGGCCGCCGGGAACACACCGGGCGCTTTTTTTGATGCCTGTACCTTTACCCGTTCCACCGGACGGCCCCTCTCGGCCTACGTTTCCTGCCGCCTGAAACAAGACCTACCGCACCGATCTCGTTCATTAAATCTTAACAATGCCGAAACGATCGTTTTAAGCGGCATCTTCCATCCCCGGCCCGACGTACTTCTTGCATAAACAAGGTCGTACGAGATGTGCTTCGAGGGGATATGGAAAACACGGCAATCGTGCATCCGTTTACGAAAGAAGAGCTCGCCAACGCGGTAACGCACGGCATCGGTTTGTTGCTGAGCGCCCTCGGGTTTGCCGTCATCATCGGGCACGCTCTATCCGGGAACGAATCGGCGGCGCTCATCGGTTCCGTCATCTTCGGTGTGGCGCTCGTCCTCATGTATGCCGCCAGCACCATTTACCATAGCGCCCGGGCCGCCCGTTTCAAGCGGATCATGCGGATCGTGGATCACATCGCCATCTATTTTCTCATTGCCGGAACGTACACGCCCTTTCTGTTAACGCACTTCGAGGGGCGCCTTCAGATTACACTCATGGCCGGAATCTGGGGGCTGGCCCTCTTCGGGACCATTTTCAAGCTATTCTTCACGGGCCGGTTCAGGGGGTTATCAACGGCGCTCTATTTACTGATGGGATGGTTGGCCGTTTTCGCCTTGCAGCCTCTGATGGCCGTGCTGCCGTTGCAGTGCCTGCTGTGGCTACTGATCGGCGGGCTGTTCTATACGGCCGGCGTGATCTTCTTCCTGTGGGAGCGGTTGCCGTTCAGCCACGCCATCTGGCACCTTTTCGTGCTCGGGGGAAGCACCTGCCATTACGTAGCGGTGCTGGCTTACGTCGTCCTGTTCCGAGCGTGATCAGCCCCGGAATGAACGGGCCGCGGACGACGGACGGGTATGCTTCTCGATGCGGGTGCCGGTCTGGAGGAGCACCTTCTCTTTCAGGAACAGCCTCAGATAATCCTTGGCGACAGGCCCCTGAAATCCATGCTCCTCGGCTATTCCGAAGTACCCTGTAAACGTGAAGGACGACGGCAGTAATTCGTAGAGGCGGCGGGCTTCCGGCGGAAGTACGTCGGGCGCTACGGCATCGTGCAGCGGCATCGTCTCGCCTGGTGAATAACCGAGGCGGGCCAGCGTTACTTCTTCCCGCAAGGTGCGGTTTTCTTCCAGCAACCGTTCGTTTTCTTGAAAAAGAGTTTGATGTAGATTTCAGAGAGTTGTTAAT
>CBDUBS010000077.1:0-15631 GCA_965365445.1 uncultured bacterium
GGCTGTACCCGGTCGTAGGCTTCTTCGCGGCTCAGGCCCTTCTCGACGAGGGCGAGCATAACACGCTGGCTGTTGTACAATCCGAATGTGCGTTCCATGTTCTCCCGCATGGTAACGGGAAACACGACCAGATTGTCTATCAAGCCGGCAAAACGGTACAGGGCGTAATGCAGCACGGTCGTAGCGTCCGGCAGGATGACGCGTTCGGTGGACGAGTGCGAGATGTCGCGTTCGTGCCATAACGCGACGTTTTCGTACGCCGTCACCATGTAGCCGCGCAGGAGCCGGGCGCACCCGGTAATGTTTTCCGAGGCGATAGGGTTGCGTTTGTGCGGCATGGCCGACGATCCCTTCTGGCCTTTGCCGAACGCTTCTTCCACCTCCCGAACTTCGCTGCGCTGCAAGGCGCGCACCTCTACGGCCATTTTTTCGAGGGTAGCCCCGATGAGGGCCAGTACGGACATGTAATGAGCGTGGCGATCGCGTTGGAGCACCTGCGTAGAGATGGGGGCGGGTTGAAGGCCCAGCCGCTCGCACGTAAGGCGTTCCACCTCGGGCGGGATGTGGGCAAACGTGCCTACGGCGCCGGAGAGCTTCCCGACCCGGATTCCCTCGGCGGCCCGGTCGAACCGATCCCGGTTGCGCAGCATCTCGGCGTAGTACAGCGCCAGCTTCAGGCCGAACGTCGTCGGCTCGGCGTGTACGCCGTGGGTGCGGCCCATCATGAGGGTGTACTTGTGCTCCCGGGCGCGGCGGGCCAGCACATCGATCATCCGTTCGATCTGCTCGCGGAGAAGCCTGTTCGCCTGTACCAGACGGTAGGAGAGGGCCGTATCGACTACGTCGGAGGAAGTCAGGCCGTAATGCACCCACTTCTTTTCTTCGCCGAGTGTTTCGCTGACGGCCCGGGTGAACGCCACGACATCGTGCCTGGTGATTTCTTCGATCTCGTGGATGCGGTCCACGTCGAAAGAGGCGCGGGCATACAGCGTCTCTACGTCGTTTCGAGGAATGACGCCGATCTCCGACCAGGCGGCGCAGGCCGCGAGTTCGACCTCCAGCCACGACTGGAATTGCTCCCGTTCGCTCCAGAGCGCGGCCATCTCGGGCCGGGTGTATCTATCGATCATCAGGTAATGGGGTCTACTGGCATGGGATGCCGGGGCGGTGGGCGCACCGCCGGGCGACGCCCCGGAAAAACGAACAGGCCTACAGGGAGGAGCGTTTGTTGCGCAGGTACTTGTTCAGCAGTTCGCGCGCCCGAAAGATATGGGCCTTGACCGTGCCGAGCGGCAGGTCGAGCTCCTCCGCGATTTCTTCGTACGACATATCCTGCTGGTGCCGCATCACGATGACCCGATGATACTTTTCCGGCAGCGCATCGATGGCATCCTGGATGAGCCGTCGGCGCTGGTCCTCCACGATATGGCGGTCGGGACGGTACGTGGTGTCGGGAAGCTCGTATTCCAGATCCCCGTCCTTCGTACGGACCGGCTTATCGATAGAAAAGGTTTTTAACTTCTTCCGCCGGAGGAAGTCGATGGTATGGTTCGTAGCGATCTTGTACAGCCACGTAGAAAATGCAAACTGCGTGGCGTAGGAGTCCAGGGCGGTGAACGCTTTGATGAAGCTTTCCTGAACCAGGTCGTCGACTTCCTGATGGTCCTTAACGAGCCGCGTGATGTGGTGATGGAGCGCTTTGGAATACTTCTGCATCAGGGCCTGATAGGCCGCCTCTTTTCCGGCAAGCGCCTGTTCGACGAGCGTGCGATCCTGTTCGCTGGATTCCGAAGGGGCTGCGGGCACATCCGTTTGCTGGTTCATACCGCAGATACGTAATCGTCGAAGAAAGCCGGAGGGTCTGTGATGGAAAGATAGACAAATTCGGCAAACACGCACAAGCCTGTGCCGAAGCGCTCATATCGGGTTGGCCCACCCGCGAAGCAGCGGGGCGATGGCGCGCTCCTTTCCTTTGGCTTCCACCTCGATCCACGGCACGTCGAGGAAAGCACTCGGCATGGTGTGGATCAGGTCGCTATGGCGAGCGTCGCACAGGTGCTCCCGTCCGTTCGAGATATGGACGATCTGCCACTCGGGTTGCGGCCACGTTTCTCTGGCCGCCAGGGTCATCTCCCGGATGCTCGGGTGTTCGTAGGAGTCAAGCTTTTCGTGGACGAGGTGGTGGTGCGCATCGAAAATCATCGGCGCGCCGGTCTCCCGGCATACCTCCAGGATCTCGGCGGCGGAGTATGCGCGTTCGTCGTTTTCGAACGTGATGCGGGAGCGGATGTTTTCCGGCAGCCCGCGGGTTACCTCGATGAGACGTTCGGACCGGCCGCCCTTGCCGCCGTGTATGTTCATGGCGGCCCAGTGGGAGCGAGGCAAATCCAGCAAATCGAAAATGAGCGCGTGCATCTCCAGAATTTTGATGCTGTTGGCGATTACGGTGGGGGTGTCGGAGCTGATGACGACAAACTGATCCGGATGCAGCACCAGACGGATGGATGCCTCGCGCGCGAAGGACCCGACACGGCTCAGCTCGTCGGCCATGCCGAGCAGCACCTCCCGCCCCACCGGCTCGTCGGCGAAGGGAAACAGGCGCGACGTGATCCGGTAGAGGCCGATGCCCTGATCCCGGCAAAACGCAATCGCCCGGTTGAGCCGGGCCAGGTTGTCGGAAAACAACTCCGCCAGAAAAGGGCCTCGTTCGGCCTCCGGTAGTTGGAGCAGCCGTTGGCGAGTTACGTTCCGGAAGCGGATGAGGTCGCTGTCGG
The DNA here is from genome assembly GCA_965365445.1 of uncultured bacterium. GTDB lineage: Bacteria > Bacteroidota > Rhodothermia > Rhodothermales > DASSAV01 > CBDUBS01. The sequence goes on from CBDUBS010000077.1 coordinate 2,775, forward strand.
TGATGCACACGAGGCCGAGTTGCGCTGCCATAAAAGTCGTCGGGTTGAAGGGAGGGTGAGGTATACCGGCGTCCCGACGCATGGTTCGCCTGCTTCCCCTTCATTGGATCGCAACCCCGATCCGTACCGGGCGTACACCGCCCGTCCGCAACCGACATCGAAACGCTGCATACCTCCATGTCCGCCACCCACCAGGAACCCCATTTCAATCGTGAGCTGAGCTGGCTCCGGTTCAACGAGCGCGTCTTGCAGGAGGCCGAAGACCCCACGGTTCCTCTCTTCGAGCGACTTACCTTCCTGGCGATATTTTCCTCGAATCTGGATGAGTTCTTCCGGGTGCGGGTCGCTTCGCTGCGCAGCCTGCTCCGCCTGAAGAAGAAAACGCTCGACAAACTGGACATTCATCCTGCGGAGCTGCTGCGGCAGATCCATGCAACGGTGGCCCGGCAGCAACAGCATTTCGGGGAAATTTTCCGCCTGCGCATTCTGCCGGAGCTGGAGTCCCACGGCATCCGCATCGTAGACGAGCACACGGCCTCCTCCGCTACGCGACACTATGCCGAGTCGGTGTTCGAAACGAAGGTGCGCCCGCTGCTGCACCCTGCGAATCTGGCCGGCTCGCCCGAATCGGCGCCGTTCCTCGCCAACCGGAAGTTGTATCTGGTGACCGAACTGTGGGCTCCCGATGAAAAACCGCTGGTGGTCGGATCTGCGCCGGAGTACGTATTGATCGAGATACCGGAGGAGCACGGTCGGTTTCTGGTGTTCCAGGATCCGGAGTCGGGGCAGAAAGAAGTCCTGTTCGTGGATGACGTGATTCGGATGAACCTGCCGGGGTTGTTTCCTCGACATGAGGTAGGCGGGGCGTTCTCGGTCAAGCTGACCCGGGACGCCGACCTGAACCTGGACGATGAATTTTCGGGCGACCTCGTTCTCAAGATCAAGGAATCGCTGGCCCGCCGGTCGCAGGGCGTGCCGAGCCGCTTCCTGTACGACGAACACATTCCGCACCCGATGCTGGAATACCTGCGCGGCCGTCTGAAACTGGAGGCGGACGACCTCGTCGCTGGTGGGAAATACCATAACTTCAGCGACTTTTTCGGTTTCCCCCGGACTGGTCCGGCGACGCTATCCAACGAGCCCTTCGAGCCGTTGCCCCACCCGGATCTGAAGACGGCGCCTTCGTTACGCCGGGCCGTGGAGCGACAAGATCATCTGTTGCACGTTCCTTACCAGCAATTCGATTACGTCATTCGGTTCCTGGAGGAAGCCGCATCCGACCCGGAAACGGAGGAAATCCGGATTACTCTGTATCGGGTGGCGCGGGATTCGCGCGTAGTGGGCGCGCTCATCGATGCTGCGCGGTGCGGCGTGCGTGTTACGGCGTTCGTGGAGGTCAAGGCCCGTTTCGACGAAGAAAGCAATCTGTACTGGGCCGAACAGATGGAGCAGGCCGGGGTGCGGGTGCTTTACAGCCTCCCCGGCCTGAAGGTGCACAGTAAAGCCGCTCTGGTGCTTTACCGGTCGCCGGAAGGCCCTCGAAAACGAACGGCTTACCTCGGTACGGGCAACTTCAACGAAAAAACCGCACGCATATACGCTGATCTCGGGCTGTTTACAGCCGACCCCCGGCTTACGGAGGACCTGGAACGCTTCTTCGATTACCTTTCCGACCTCTCGGAAGGGCAAACCGACCCTCCCGCCTTCGCAAACCTGCTGGTGGCCCCCGCAGGGCTGAGGCGAGCGCTCAACCGGCGCATCGACCGCGAAATAGCTCACGCCAGGGCCGGACGTGAGGCTCGCATCACCCTGAAAATGAATGCGCTGGAAGACCGAAAGATGATTCGCCGGCTGTATAAGGCTTCCCGGGCGGGGGTGCAGATCCGTCTGATCGTGCGAGGGGTATGCTGTCTCGTACCGGGCGTGCCCGAATGGAGTGAAACCATCGAAGCCCGCAGCATCATCGACCGGTTTCTGGAACATGCGAGGGTGTTTCATTTCCACAACGGGGGTGAGGACGAACTGTACCTGGCGTCCGCCGACTGGATGCAGCGAAACCTCAGCGAACGCATCGAAATCGCCTTTCCCGTTTACGACGATCGTTTGCGGGGGGAAATATTCGATTTCGTGGAGCGACAGTGGTCCGACAACCGGAAGGCCCGGCGCATCGACGCCGGCCAGACCAACGCGTACGTCGCCGACGATTCGGCCTGCCCCGTTCGCGCGCAGGCCGACCAGTATGCCTGGTATCTGGAACAGTTGAATGCTTCCCCCGAAGATGGCGGCCATACCGCGTTGCTGAATGCCTTGCCGCTGTTCGATCAGATGGATGAGCAACTCAGATCGGCGTTGGCAGGGTTGTTCGCACCGGCGCCCGTGCGGGCGGGCGAGCGAATCGAGACGAACGGGCCGGAAAAGGCGGGGTTATACGTAGTGGCAAGCGGATGTTTCGAGGAATACGGCTCGGCGTCCGGCCCGCGCCGGTTCGAAAGGGGAGATCATTTCGGAGAGCTTTCCTTGTTCGATCCTGCCTTCCGGGTTGCACCCGTGCGGGCCGTGCGGGACGGGGTATTGCTGTTTCTTTCAGGGAGGCGGCTCATGGAGCGGCTTTCACCCGAGGAGACCGGGGTTGTAGCCAGGTGGCTTGCATCGCACGCCGCCGAAACGCTTCGCCTGCCGGTGCTTACCGCCACGGAGGCCCTCGTCGCGGGAGGCGCGCAGGACGGTGTGGCGTTCGTACCGGCGCTTCCCCCGAGTGGGGCATCCGAGGAACACGCAACCCGCGCGGAAGCCGCCCTCCGGGGAGCGCTGGAGGAAGCAGGCGATAGGTCCCTCGTCATCATCGTCGGCGTTGATGGGGATAGCGTTGGCCTGGACGCAGACGGGCCGGAGGGTGAGGAGCGGGTCATGGCTACGTGGCAATCGCTTGTGGACCGGCTTCCGCCCGCCCTCGCCGGGCGGATCACGAACGTTGTTCTGGAGCCGGTGGGCGACAGCCGGGTATTGCGGGTCGAGTGCCGATCCACTCTGCCCCCTCCCTGATTTCCATACGCTTCTCCCGACCCGGCGCGGCATTCCGGGAAATTCATTTTACGCCGTACCCCATGATGTGCGGCCCAACGACGGGCAGGTTCAGGCGGAAGTGTTCGAGGTGCAACGTGCTGAACCCGGCCCGTTCGAGGTCGATCCATAATTCGCGGTCGGGGCGGCAACCGTCGCCCGCCCACGTCCACAACGGACGGACCAGTTTCTGAATCGTTCTCGTTCGGGCGCCCCGGTCAGCCGCCACGTGTTCCAGGAATACGAAGCGGCCTCCGGGCCGGAGAACCCGTTTCACCTCGTCGAGCGCCCTGCGGACATCGGTTACCGAGCACAGGACGAGCGTACTGACGACGGCGTCAACCGTTTCGTCGGCCACGGGAAGTCGTTCTGCAACTCCTGCCGTCAGCCTGACGGAGCGGTTCAGTCGCCGGGCTTCGCTCTGGATGTGCTCATGCAGAAAACGGTTCGGCTCGACGCCCAACCACTCGGCAGATGCAGGGTAGAAGGGCAGGTTAACCCCTGCTCCCGGCCCGATTTCGAGAATGCGGCCGGAAAGGCCTCCCAGGAGGCGGTGCTTGCGAGTCCGAACCATGCGTTCGTACCCGTTCATTCCGTGGCGAAGGGCCAGGGCAAAGAGGCGCGCATGAACGCCCTGCCGCACCGAAACGGGCCTGACTGCCGGGTTGTTTACTTCACTTTTATTCTGCACAATGTTCACCGGGCGGGCTCAACCGAAGAGGAGATTGATCCGTTCCACTGGTTTCTACCCTCTCCAGCGGTCCAGAACCTGATTTTCCGAGAAAGGCCCCGCGGACCTCACGGACAAAAACGTGGAAACGTTTTGTCATGTTTTCAAAAAACCCCGTCATGAACGAACGCACCAGAGCGTATGCGGCCGTAGTATTCGCATGTCTTTTATGGGGGTCTTCCTTCTTTTTCGGCAAGCTGGCGCTGCGCGAGATGGCGGCCGAACACGTCGTGCTCTGGCGTTTCCTGATTGCTTCGTTGCTCTTTGTACCGGTCCTCCTCCGGAAAAGGTTCGTCTTTGAAAAGCGGCACATCGGGCTGCTGGTATTGGCCGGCGTGTTGATGGTGCCGGTAACGTTCATCGTCCAGTTTCAGGGGCTGGCCCTGACAAGCGCCACGAACGCTATCCTCATCGTGAGCGCTTACCCACCTTTACAAGCGCTGGGCTCACGGATTTTCCATAAGGAAAAAACGGGGAAAATCGGTTGGGTGGCTATCGCCCTGTCCACGATGGGCGTCGTCGTCATGGTCGGCATCGCCGGCGGAGCCGGAAGCCGGCTCGGGGATCTGCTCGTGTTCATCTCGACCGTGGCGTCGGTAGCTTGGGTGCTCGTAACCAGGCAGTTGCTCCAACAGTATCCGAGCCTCATCGTTACGGCGTACTCCGTGCTCATAGGCACGGCGGCGCTCGTACCGGTTACGCTCGGATTGAGGGGGCTGCCGAACGCCATGCCGTCGCCGGCGACGTGGCTTGCGCTGGCCGGGCTCGGGTTGTTGTGTACGGTAGCCACCTACAGCCTCTGGAACTGGGGGTTGCGTCTCGTCCCGACGTCGCACGCAGGGGTGCTGGTCAATCTGGAGCCGGTGGTCGGGGTGCTGCTCGGCGTGACGCTGCTGCACGAATCCCTCAGTACGGGTGCGCTCGTCGGCGGCCTTCTGATTCTCGGCTCCGCCTTGCTTCTCGCTCTGGAGCACCCTCGCGCCGCCGGCGTGGCCTACCGCCTGAACCGTCTCAATCCGATGCGGGCGCGGAAGGCGGCCTGACGCCTAATCGAACACGACGGTTTTGTTTTCGTGCACGATGATGCGGTCCTCGACGTGCCATCGTACGGCGCGCGCCAGTACGGTCCGCTCGATGTTCTGCCCGAGTTCCTTCAGTTCTTCCTCGTGGTGGCGGTGCGTCACCCGGATCACGTCCTGCTCGATGATCGGCCCCATGTCCAGTTCGGCGGTGACGTAATGGGCCGTCGCCCCGATCAGCTTCACCCCGCGTTCTGCGGCCTGCCGGTACGGGTTCGCCCCGACGAATGCCGGAAGGAAAGAGTGATGGATGTTGATGATCCGGTTGGGATATCGGTCCACGAACTCCGGCGAAAGTATCTGCATGTACCTGGCCAGAACGATGAGCTCGACGCGGCCTTCAAGCAGTTCCAGCATCTGGCGTTCGGCCTCCGGTTTGGTTTCCCGTGTGACCGGTATGTGGTGGAAAGGGATGCCGAACCGTTCTACTACCTCCCGGAGGTCGGGGTGGTTGCTTACCACGAGCGGCACCCTCATCGGGATTTCATCCCGTGAAACACGCCATAACAGCTCATTCAGGGCATGGTCCACCCTGGAAACCAGAATGGCAACCGGTTTGAGATCAGCGGCGTGGCTCATGTGCCAGTCCATTTCGTACCGGGCGGCTACGGTAGAGCCAAACGTTCGTTCCAGCACGGCCTGAGACAGGTCGAGGTGCGGCGTCTGAAATTCGAGCCGCATGAAAAACGTGCCGCCTTCCGGATCGGTGGAATGCTGATCCAGGGTGGTGATGTTTGCACCGTGGTTGTACAGAAAGTTGGAGACGGCGGCGACGATGCCGGGCCGGTCGGCGCAGCGAATCGAAAGTCGGGCAACGGTATCCTTCGTCATCGACGGGTGGAGTTAACGCAATGAAATGAGCCGGAGGGCAAGAAGCGCCTAATATACATGAATGCTCCGTGGCGCAAACGGAAAAGGGCGCGTATTTCGGCCCCATGCAACCGTAACGGAACGTGCAAAATTGGAAGGACGTCCATACGGAATGTTGGCATCGTTCCTTTTCGTGATAACTTCAACGCAAGCGACGGGCGCACGCAAGCCGGCGAGCCCTCCGGAACATGCATAACGAAAAGGATATGACCAGAACGTACGAGGAAACCCTGACCCTGCGCGGCAGCCGGTTCAAGACGCTCGAACAGTTCATCCTGGAGCAACAGGAGCGTTTCCCCCTTTCGACGGGGACGTTCTCGCGCCTCATTCGCGACCTGTCGCTGGCGGCCAAGGTGGTGAACAGCTACATCATGCGGGCGGGGTTGCTGGACATTTTCGGCGCCACCGGAGAGACGAACGTGCAGGGCGAAGTCCAGCAGAAACTGGACGCCATCGCGCATTTCGAATTTCTGGAAGCGCTGCGCCTCGGCGGGGAATGCCGGCTCATCATATCCGAAGAACACGACGAGATCATTCCGGTGCCCCAGCGTCCGGCAAGCGACGGGCGTTACATCGTGTTGCTCGATCCGCTGGACGGGTCATCCAACATCGATGTCAACGTATCCGTGGGCACCATTTTCTCGGTATACCGCTTCGAAGAAGGCGAGGGAGAGCCTACGGTCGAAACGGTGCTTCGGCCGGGTACGCAGCAGGTCGCGGCCGGTTACATCGTCTACGGATCGTCCACGATGTTTGTTTATACGGCGGGCGATGGCGTTAACGGCTTTACTCTGGATTCATCGGTGGGGGAGTTCATGCTGTCACACCCCTCCCTGCGTATACCCCCATCGGGACGGTTCTATTCCATAGATGAGGGCAACGCCGCCGCGTTCCGGCCCGGCCTGAGCCGCTACCTCGACTGGATGAAACACCATCAGGAAAAACCTCAGACGTACAAAACCCGGTATACGGGTTCGTTCATTTCCGATTTCCATCGCAACCTGTTGAAGGGAGGCATTTACATTTACCCCGCTACTACCGTATACCCGGAGGGCAAGCTCCGCCTCATGTACGAGGCCAATCCGATGGCCTTCATCGTGGAGCAGGCCGGTGGGAGGGCGACCGACGGCTACCGGCGTATACTGGATATCGTGCCGGAGGCCATGCATCAGCGAACGGCTCTGTTCATCGGCAGCGAACAGATGGTGCTTCAGGCGGAAGCGTTCGGCGGGGATCCGATGCCGCGGTAATCCAGCGAACAGCCTCAGGAAAAACGCCGCCACAGGGAGGGCTGCCCCGTCTGTCCCGGGCTTATTCCCAGTACAGATAGGTCCGGCAGACGCGCCACTTTCAACCAGAAGGTGACCAGCGCATTCAATGTTCGGACCAGCTCGGGAAATGTAAACGGCTTTCCGATCACGGCATTCACGCCCGCGTCGTACCCCGATGTGATCTGATCCTCGGCTCCGGCTCGCGCCAGGCCAATTACGGGAATCCGTCGCAACAGGGCATCCGACTTCAGTTCCCGTAAAACGCCGTCCTTCCCGTAAGATCCGGGCAGATGCAAATCCAGCAGAATGACGGAAGGCAACGAACCGGATGGCAGGGTTTTATACCGACCCTCCCGTCGCAGGTAGGCAAACAGGTCGTCACTCGACGTAACCGTAACGAGGTCGCACCGTTCGCCGCTATGGTCGATGGCCTCCCGGATCATCGCGCAGTCGTCGGGATCGTCATCCGCCAACAACAGGGTGAACGTATGATGATATTTTTTCATCCGGCTACAGGCAACTGATACAACGGTCTCGACCCTTCGACGTCATGTCTGGTACCATACATGGTAACAGGATTGTTCCATTTTTCCTATTGCGGCAGTGCCTGATTTTGCCGTAGGCATAATGCCTACACCCGGGCCCTCATTATTCCGGATTCACCAGCCAGGACGCTTCCTTCTATCCCTCCCCCTTTCGATCCAGCAGCGCCAGTGCTTCGATATGGTGCGTCTGCGGGAAGAAGTCGAACGGGATCAGCCTTTGTGTGGTATAGCCGAATTCTCCGAGGTAAGCGAGGTCGCGGCGCAGGGTAGCCGGATGGCAGGAGAGCATAGCCATACGCTCCGGCCGGTAGTCCGCAACGATCCATTCGAGCACCGCTCTTTCCATACCCGCTCGGGGTGGATTGGCATACAAAAGCCGACGCCGGGCCGGCGCCGTGGGATCGGACGCCCACAACCGCAACTGGGGAAGCCGCTGCCGGGTAAGGCCCCTGAACAGGGCCGCTCCCGGGGCATTTGCTTCGGCGCACGCCACGGCCTCGCCGCTCCATTCCGTTCCGCAGGTGCGCGCCGCCGCCGCTATCCACCGGCGCAAGGTGCTGCCGTATCCGCAATACAGATCTACCACGGTATCGCCGGGTGCGGGAGCAAGCCAGGCAGCCGCATCATCGGCCGCCTGGTCGGCCAGAACGGGCATCAACTGCTGGAATGCCGCCGGCCCGTACCAAAGGCCCGCCCTATCCCGTGAGCGGGCTTCGCCCCAGACGAGCACCCACGTCCGCTTTGCCAGAACCTTTTTGCCCGCGCACGGATGGAGGTGCAGCCATAGCCCTTCCACACCGGCGTCTTGCAGTCCGCCCCTGACTTCCTCCGTCAGCCAGTCCATGCCGGGGAGGAGGGTGCATTTCAATACAAGGGTTATCTGCGCCCCGGTCTGTACGAAATAAACCAGAGGAAATCGGGCGGCAGGCGGCATGGCTCCGGCAAGCAACCGGGCCGCCGTTCGCACGCGCTCCGAGTGAACGGGACAATCCGGTATGCCGATTACCCTTTCACGCCGCCGAAGGCCGAGCGCCCATGCCGCTCCCGTCCACGCTGCGTGCAGGCAAACACGGTCCCGGTAATTCCACCTTCTGTCGTCCGGCGCCGTCCGAACGCTATCCAGACGCTCCGCCGGTGGTCCGAGCCGTTCGCGGAGTCGAGCGGCCTTTCTCCGGGCGCTTTCTTCTGCCGAAAGCAGCCGGTGAACGCAGCCCGGACACTCCGGGATGCATCCGGGCGGAAGCGTACCCGACGCATTCGAGACGGCAGCAACGGAGGAGTTCCTTACCTGCGTAGTGAGTGTGGGAAGTTGTTTGCGCCTCTCCGGTGCTATACTTTTCGTCTCATCGATTCCATTCACGCAACATTTCATGCTCATGCGCTCACGACTCTTCGTTTACGTATTTCTCTCCCTTTGCATTTCTGCGGCCTACGGACAGGTCCCTCGCGGAACCGTGCGGGAAGGTCTGGTTATCGAGAGCGCGGTGCTTGGGAAACCCGTCCGTTATACCGTATACCTGCCGTTCGACTACGATACGTCCTCCCGTTACTATCCCGTGGTCTACCTGCTCCACGGCTACAGCGACAACGACATGGGCTGGATTCAGTTCGGTGAAGCGCACCTGATCGCCGATGAAGCCATTGCCCGGCGGGATATCCCTCCCATGATACTCGTCATGCCGGATGGGGGCGCCGGCTGGTACGTTAACAACTTCGACAGAACCGTACCCTACGAGGATTTCTTTTTCAAGGAATTTATGGGACACATCGAACGTACGTACCGCATTCGGTCCGAGAAACGATACCGGGCCGTCGCGGGGCTATCTATGGGTGGTTTCGGGGCGCTCGTGTACGGGATGCGGCATCCGGAGCTGTTCGGCTCGGTGGTTGCATTCAGCGCAGCCGTCCGTTCCGAGGACGATTATGTATCGATGGACGCCGAGCGGTGGGGAAGGGTAGAGGGTCTGGTATACGGTACGTCGCTGGCAGGCAGGCAGCGTATTACCCCGCATCTGCTGGAATACAACCCGCTCCACATGGCCCGAAACACGGATGTTGATAAACTCGAACAGTTACGATACTACATCGATTGCGGCGACGACGATTTTCTGAGCAAGGGAAATGCGCTGTTACACATTGCTTTGCGTGAGCGCGGCATTCCCCATGAGTACCGGGTACGGGACGGCGACCATCGGTGGTCATACTGGCGCACCGGACTTCCCGAAGGGTTGAAGTTTATTGGTACGCTGTTCCATCAACCCTGAACGTTCCGGCGATTTATTGCTGCAAAAGCGCTTACAGTATTGCTCCGGCCGGGGTTTAGGTTTAGCTTTATATATAGCACTAACCAGCGTGTGAGGTGGGTCATGAACCTGATTACCATCGGCAACTGGACCGTGAATATGGATTACGTCGCGGAGATCCGCGATCACGGCGATCAGATGTATATCTACTTCATAGAAAAAAGCGCTACCAAGGTGGCGGACGTGGCGCTCCGGGGCGCTGAAGCCGATGCCTTGCGGATGTGGCTCAAGGCCAACAGCCGCAATCTGTGCCGCGAGTACAAGCAGAGCGGCTCTACCGTGTTATCCAATTAACCGGCATCCGTAGCCGATCCGAAAAGACATATTTGCCGCCGGTTTTACCGATTGGGGCGGGCTCCGTTCAACATATTCCTTGCTATGGCTATCTCGTCACCCGCTCAGACCATACCTGCCGGTTCGAAGGCGCACGCATATCACCCTGCCGTCCTCTCGCGTGACGCCACGGGAACATGGTCCACGGAAGCCGGCGCCGATCCGGCTACCCGGTGCGTGTGCCGTTTCAACCTGCTGGAGATAGACGGCAAGATCAGCGGCAGCGGAATGGTGCAACTGCCGGGTGACCGCATGGGGCGCGTGTGGGGCTACGAGGTGGAACTGACCGGAACGCGCGTTCAGCAGACGATCTCGCTGGAGTTGATCGCTCGTTTTACACGCGCCCGGTTTTCCGGCACGCTCGTAACGGCGGGAGACGACATCCGGCTGGAAGGGCGGCTGGCCGGATTCGGCGTGGCGGACGGCCGCCTCTCGATGGTGCGTGGCTGAGAAGGGATGACCAGGCCGGGCCGGGTCGGAGCGAAAACGTGGTTTTTTCTCGTATCCTCATCTACGAGAAGCAAGGCGCCCATCCCTCAGGCTTACCGGCTGCCGCATGAACCCGTTTATCGACCCCTGCTTGTCGTCCGTGCGTCCCGACGCACTGGAGCGAACCTTACTCTGGCTGGAGGATCTGTATCAGCGACTGGAATCCGTAAGCACTCCGGCTACGGTTAAACTGCGGCTCAACCTGAGCCAGGCGGTGGCGCAATACCGCAACGAATTGTATCGGCGCCGTATCGGCGCCGGAAACCGAGCGGCTTAAGGCAGATTGCGCAGCACCTCCTCTGTAAGTACTTTCGCCGTTGCCGCCGCGCCGTTGGCGTTGTAATGGTCGTCGATGGTGAAGTAGGCGTCGCGGCCGGAGCGTTCCTCCGCCCGTATAGCCGGCAGCAGATCCATGGTGCGTATCCCGGTCTTCTCCGCCCAGCGCGTTATGGTTTGCTGTAGGGTATCCGTAACCTCCCGTCCCGTGTTCTCGAACCCGATTCGGCTCATCGCGTCGAGGTAGGCGGCGTCGGCCTGATATTTGGAGGGCAACAGCACCAGTCGAAATACGGCGTTCGGAAACTGGTCCCTGACGGCCCGGATGTTGTCCCTCGTATTGGGGTCCTCTACGAATCGGGCCGCCATCCTGCGGTAATACGCCTCGTTGTCGCCGAGCGCCCCTCGCTTCAGCAGGCCCGGATTGATCCGTCCCTTGCAGGTCTGCTCCTTGAGCACCGGATCGACATCGTAATCATGAACATAGGCGTATACGCACTCGTGTTCGGTCGCGCGGCGCAGGGCAGTATCGATCAGCCGATATACGTGCCGGTTCACGATCCATTTCTGCCGTTCTCGCCCGGTTGTGGTAACGTCGTTATCGACGTACAGGGCAAGGAATACCACATCCGGCTCGAAGTCCGCAAACCGCCGGGCAATCCGGAGGTAGCCGTTGGTCGAGGCGCCCGAGTCGCCGAGGTTCCACACTTCCACAGGCCGATCCAGCCGCTCGCGCAAGGACGCTTCCATGAGGGCCGGTATAGTGCCCTCCTGCCCGATGCCCACTCCGTACACAAACGAATCGCCGATGACGAAAACGCGCAAAGCATCCGTCGGCTTCTTCTTCTGAAACGTATCGTCGCGGAACCCCTGTTCGTTGAGGGATGCCGTATAGGTGAACTCGTAATTCACGACCTCTATCTCGCCGCCGTCGGAACGCGCGGCTTCGAATCCGGTCCAGACGAGTTCCGTGGCGACGATGCTCACTACGAGCGCGCCTGCCAGGAGGCTGATATTTCCAAGCATGGCTTTCAAGCGGACGATCCCGTACCGGCGTCAGAACAGCGCGTAGATGAACGGGGCCAGCGCCGAGCCCTGCGCAAAAACGATGAGGAGCGAAATAAGGAGCAGGAACACCACGATGGGCGTAAGCCACCACTTCTTTCGCACCCTCAGGAAATCCCACACGAGGGAGAGTTTGGAACGGCGTGCCATAGCATCCGGTAGCTTGGATTCAGAATGGTTTATCCGGTCGGGTGGCCGGGCCGTCCGGCTCCACGGGTTCCCAGTACGAAGCCCGCGATTTTTCCCACCGTAGCTGCAACAGGTCCTTGCCGGTAAGTCGGACGAGCAGACCTACCGGGGCGATGACCAGGAAATAGGTCAGCGTGAGGATAACGTACGTCATGACGACGGACATCACCCCCGCCGCCTTCATCCAGACGCGCTCGACGGGCGCCAGCATCCCCGGCGCTGCGGCGGCAAGGGCAAGCAGCAGGCCGGCCGCTCCCAGGAACACATACCCGCTCGGACGACCCTTCCACAGCAGCCAGCCGCCTATGGCCGAAAGCGGCGCCGCCACGACCAGCGCGAACGTACGCAGTTCCCGGTCCGGTTTGCGCCGTGGAGGGTCCGGCAGCGGGGTCTGCTGCCAGTTGAAGGGTCCGGGGATCAGGGCCGGCCGGGTTTCTTCCGATGGGAAGGTCGGGGGTACAGATTGCATGGTCAATCCAGTTCGTAGGCGGCCTGCCAGTCCTCGTGTTCCTCGTACCGGGGTTGTTCCTGCTTGAACAATATAACATCCTCCAGCACCAGCACATCCATCTCGGTGCGCATGAAACATCGGTAGGCATCTTCCGGCGTACACACGATGGGTTCCCCCCGAACGTTGAACGACGTGT
>CBDUBS010000078.1:0-15584 GCA_965365445.1 uncultured bacterium
CGTCGTGGGGAGGTGATGCAGGGCAGAAGCGGTGTGCATGGGTAGCTTGGATTAACGGGAATGAATAGTTTCGACGACCGGCCGGCCGGCATCGGGCGGGGTGCGCTCGACGGCCCACAACAGGGGCAGCATAGCCAACAGGGCCGCCGCAAGGGCCACAGTCAGGATGTCCAGGGGGCGGGTGTTCCAGACGTGTTCCATTACGGTCCTCCAGGGAAACAAGGAAGGCTTCTTGACGTTGTATATGACCATAAAACATTCAAATCGTTCATAACGTTCATATCGTCCACCTGAATATTGGTTCCAACCTTGCGGTAGATAACGAGTTCGTTACGATTGAATCCGTTTTTGCCTTCACTCTTGCATCCTGACCCTATGGAAGCGACCTCTCGCACGTTTTCCCCGAAAGAGCTGGCTCAGATAGTCGGCGTCAGCGAGTCATCGATCAAGCGATGGGTGGATGACGGGCGGATCGCGGTGGTAAGGACGGCGGGCGGCCACCGGCGCATCCTGCATGGCGATGCCGTGCGGTTCATCCGGAGTCAGGGCATGCGCGTGCTCCGTCCCGATCTGTTCGATATGTCGGAAGTGCAGGAACTCCGCCCTGCCGACCGGGAAGGGGAGCTTACCGCGGACCGTTTGTTCGATTGGCTCCGCGAAGGGGCGGCGGCTACGGTTCGGGGGGTGTTGCTGGACAGGTATCTGAGCGGCGCAGCCCCGGCGGCGTTGTTCGATGGACCGATGAGGCAGGCCATGTGGCGCATCGGGGCGCTGTGGCAACACGGCGAAGAGGGCATCTATCACGAGCACCTCGCCACGACGATCTGCCTGGAGGCCATAGCGCGGTTGCATACCGTGATTCCTCCACCCCCTCCGGGCGCTCCGCTCGCGCTGGGCGGCGCACCCGAAGGAGACCCCTACATGCTGCCCAGCCTGATGGCGGCCACGGTGCTTGCCGATAGCGGATACCGCACCATGAACCTGGGCGCGAACACGCCCTGGGGCGCTTTCAGGAAGGCCGTGGAGGCCAACCAGCCCCGCCTGCTCTGGCTCGCCGTGCTCGGGCATCCGGGCTCCGACAGACAAAGCATGGCGGAGTTTCTGCATGAGATGGCCGCACTGCCGCTCGAAATCGTCGTGGGGGGAAGCGGCGTTGCCCTTCCCATGCCCGCGTGGCCCGCCTCCGTCCACGTCCTGCCGAACATGGAGGCCCTGGCCGCTCTGGCCGCACGCCGGGCAGGTTGACGGCGAGCCCACCCGGTAGAACAAGGGGGGCAGCGCCCCTCCGGTCGCCAGGGCCGGCAAAAAAACAGGGGTACGGGCGGAAAGGCAGCTTTTCCGGAAGTACATTAGGGCTCGAAGCCATCAGGGAAGAGAATGAAACGCCGCCGTCTACCCGTTCGGATCCTATCGGTTTGCCTCCGACTCATGCCGGTCCTCTGGCTCGCCGGGGGTTTCGCGGCGGGAGCGCAGGCCCAGCACATCGAGGCGCCGCCGGTGGTGCTTCGGGGCATTCCCTTCGACGTGACGGTTTCCGGAATTCCCGACACGCTCCATGCCGCCGTGATCCGCGTGGGCCATACGGCATTCCCCCTCGCAGCCGACTCCGCTTCGGGCAACCGGGTGGCCCGCGACGTCGTAGTGCGCTCCACCGGCGAAACCCTGGCGCTGGTCCGTGCAGGAGCCGTCATCACCGAAGAACGAGTCCATTCCCTACCGGGGTGGATATCCATTCTGCCGCCCCTGCTGGCCATCCTGCTGGCCCTGCTGTTCAAGCGCGTCGTTCCGGCCCTGTTCCTGGGCGTGTGGGTAGGCGCATGGGCCGTGGCCGGGTTGACCCTGCCTGCCGTATGGACGGGTTTGCTGGACTCGTTCGCCGTGTACGTCCTTGAGGCTTTATCCGAGCGCGACCACGCGGCCATCATCCTGTTTTCGCTCATGATCGGCGGCATGGTGGGGGTCATCTCGAAAAACGGAGGCACTCAGGGCGTCGTCAACGCGATCGTGCGGTGGGCCCGCAACCCTGTACGGGGGCAGGTATCGACGGCCCTGCTCGGCCTGGCGATCTTTTTCGACGACTACGCCAACACGCTCGTCGTGGGCAACACCATGCGGCCCGTAACCGACCGCCTGCGTATTTCCCGGGAGAAGCTGGCGTACATCGTGGACTCCACGGCTGCGCCGGTAGCCTGCATCGCGTTCGTGACCACCTGGATCGGGTATCAGGTCGGGCTCATCGGGACGGCGGTGCGGCAGATCGACGGATTCGACGAATCGGCGTACTACGTATTCCTCAACTCGGTGCCATACGCATTCTATCCCATCCTCACGCTGGCGTTCGTATTCATGATCGCGCTCTCCCGCCGCGATTTCGGGCCGATGTATCGGGCGGAAGTGCGCGCCCGCACCACCGGCCAGGTGCTCGGGCCGGATGCCCGCGTGGACGATGCCGCCGTTGGGCGCGAGCTTCAACCCGTGCCGGGCAAGCCGCAGCGGATAGCCAACGCGGTGCTGCCCGTCGGCGTGATGATCGTGGCGGTGCTGGCCGGCTTGTACGTGACGGGAGAGGGCGACACCCTGCGGGATATCATCGGTACGTCCGATTCGTATACCTCCCTCATGTGGGCGTCGCTGCTGGGCGTGCTGACGGCCATCGTACTTTCGGTGGGGCAGCGCATCCTGACGCTCGATGAGGCCGTGGAAGCGTGGTACGCCGGGCTGAAATCCATGCTGTTTGCCATGATCATCCTGCTGCTGGCCTGGGCGCTTTCCTCCATCACGGATTTGCTCCACACCGCCGACTACCTCATTTCGATTACCGGAGGAGCCCTCGAACCCGGCTTGCTGCCTGCCATCGTATTCCTGCTGGCGGCGGCCACGGCATTCGCCACGGGATCGAGCTGGGGTACCATGGGCATTTTGATGCCGCTGGTGCTGCCGCTGGCCTGGGCGGTGCTCAAGGCGGACGGGCTGCATACGCAGGAGGAGTATTACCACATCATCTACTCCTCGGTGTCGGTAGTGCTGGCCGGAGCCGTCTGGGGGGACCACTGCTCCCCTATCTCGGATACCACCATCCTTTCATCCATGGCCTCCGGATGCGACCACATCGACCATGTGCGCACGCAGCTGCCGTATGCGTTCTCCGTCGGGGCGGTTGCGCTGCTGGTCGGCACGCTGCCTACCGGCTTCAACGCACCGTGGTGGGCCTGCTACCCCGTGGGAATCGGGTTATTATACGTCGGCTTGCGCTGGTTCGGCCGGGTCGTGGAGACGCCCGATGGAGATTAGGGCAGCGGAGCGTATTCCTCATCTACTTCCGGAACGCCGTTTCCGTTGCGCAGCGCTCTCCGGTGTTCGCGGCGGCGGTGCCGTATGGTCTGCTGTACGTGGTGCATGGAGAGAAACACCCCCAGCCCCAGGAACAGGTAGTACCCCAGCAGCCGCCAGACGAGCAGGGTCGGAGCGACGAGGGCGCCGGGAATGAGCGGCCCGATGAACACGAAGTACAGCCACTCGATGCCGCCGGAGCCGCCCGGCGTGGGCAGGAACATACTCCCCACCGACATGGCCGCCGTACGAACGATGAGCAACAGCCAGTCGAACGACGGGTAGACGCTCCAGACGATGAAAAACGTCAGCAAATACCGGCCGGTCCAGGAAGCCGTGGTCAGCAGGAACCCGTTGACGAAGAAGCGCAGCGGCTGCGACCGGAGGAACGTGGAATACCGGGCAAACTGAACCATCTCCCCCGCCACCCGGCTTCTGAACTTACGCAACCACTTGATCTTGAACAGCCCGTCGATCATGCGCTGCAACAACTCGGGGCGGACCAGCACGGCATACCCGAACACGGTAACCCACACCATCATCCCGATGAACAGGCCGGTGAGGGCCAGCGTACCTACCCGCCCCAACGAATCCGGAAATACTTCCAGAAACGGCATTCCGAGCAGGAGCAGCGGGATCGTCACGGCAAAGAACAGCTGATCCAGCAGAATCGCGAACAGCATGAACGCCGTCGCCTCGCCCACCTTTATCCGGCGGTCCCGGGCGACGTACAGAGCGGCAAACGGCCCGCCCCCGATTGCCGAGGGCGAAACGTTCGAGAAGAAGTCCCACGCGAGTTGGGCGCGTATGCCCTGCCCGATCGACAGGTTGCCGTGCGAAACGTAGCTAAGGCGCCATCCCCCGAAAAACACCCGCACCCCTACCATAGCCAGCGCCGGCAGCACCAGCAGCGGATTCAGCCGGTCGATGAGCCGCCGGAATTCGTCCAGCTCGAACGTGTGGACCCCGATCAGCGCGAGCACCAGCACGCTGAGCATGATCGACCAGCCGACCTTGGCAAAAGAAATAGGAGAAACCTCCCGGCGGTTCAAGCTGCCGGTCGGTTCCGCCGCAGAGGGTATGCTTTCGGGGGGAGTATCCTTCACGTTAGCCAGGCAACGGACGGCTGCATGAATAAAACCGGAAACAATTCAATCATAAGACGATCCATTACCCGCGCCCTTCCCACCGGGCGCCGCCTTCACGGCTTCTACGAACCGAACTCCGGTGGGATTCAAGACGCTCCGGCATCTTCTTCGGCTATAGCCGCCTTCAACCGATCGTACGTATCGCGGAGGGCCTGCGGCACCACTTTGACCTCGGCTATGGTGGGCATGAAATTCGTGTCGCCGTTCCAGCGAGGTACTACGTGCATGTGTATGTGGGCAGGCACCCCGGCCCCGGATGCCTCGCCCAGGTTCATGCCTACATTAAAGCCCTCCGGGTTGAGCACGCGACGAATCCAACGGATGCACCGGGATATCGTTTCCGATATTTCCGCCCGCTCTTCCGGCGTCAGCCGCTCGAAGTCCGCCTCTTCCCGATTCGGCACGATCATGACGTGTCCGTTGTTGTACGGATACAGGTTCATGATGACGAACACACGCTCTCCTCGCCACAGAATCAGGTTTTTCTCGTCGTCGTTCTCCCTCAGCAAACGGGTAAACAGCGACTCCGAGGACGGAGGCCGCGCCGGGCGTTCCTTGAACGTATCGATATGCACCGATCGCCAGGGGCTCCAGAGATGATCCATGATGCCGGTAAGGGTCTGATTGAACACCCGGCCGGATGCTCCCGGCCGAACCCGTAAAACATACGGCCTCTGCGGGAGTTTTACCCGCCCCCGTGCGGCATTTTTCGAACGGCCGGCGCCTACCCACTGATCCCACCATGTCCGAATCCGTCTCGCCGCCCCCCGGAGCGGTCGATCTGCACACCCATACCACCTGTTCCGACGGAAGGCTCAGCCCGGCGGAGCTGGTGCGAAAGGCGGCGGCCGCAGGGCTGGCCGGCCTGGCCGTAACCGACCACGACAGCGTCTCCGGCCTGACCGAAGCCGCCCGGGAAGCCGATGCTTCCCGCATCGACCTCATCCCCGGGGTGGAGTTGAGCGTCACGGTCGGGAAGACATCGGTGCATATGCTCGGCTACTACTTCAACCCCGATTCGGAAGCCCTGCAAGCCCGGCTGGCGGCGTTCCGGGAGAGCCGGCTGAACCGGGGCGCCCGTATGGTGGAGCGGCTGAACCGGCTGGGGGTCGGGGTACGCCTGGAGGACGTACTGCAAAAAGCCGCCGGGGGAGCCGTAGGCCGTCCGCACGTCGCAGCCGCGCTGGTCGCGGGGGGATTTGCAGAAACCACCGCCGAAGCCTTCGAGCGCTACCTCTCCGACGACGGCCCGGCCTACGTACCGCATCCCGTTTTCGAGGCCTCCGAGGCACTGAGGCTGCTGCACGCCGCCGGCGGCATCGGGGTGCTGGCCCACCCCGGCACGTTCGTTACCGACGAAACGCTGCGACGTCTCATCGACGCGGGCCTCGACGGCATCGAGGTGGTCCACCCGGCGCACACCCCTTCCCTGAGCGCGTATTTCCGGAGCGTCGCCCGGCGCTTCGCCCTCGTCCAGACCGGCGGATCGGACTACCACGGATACCGCCCCTACGACGAGGAGCACTTCGGTCGGTACACCGTACCGTACGAAAACCTGGATGGTTACCGGTAGGGAGCATAAATCTCCCGGCGATGTTATATTGATCCGCTCCCCGGTTCCGCCCGACGATTCAGCCCGCTACCCCATGCCCGAGTACGTAGAAGGCAGTTGCATCGCCCGCGACGCGCGTTTCGCCGTCGTCGTCAGCCGTTTCAACGCGTTCATCACCGAGAAGCTGCTCGACGGGGCGCTGGACGCGCTTCGCCGCCACGAGGCCGACATGGACCAGGTTACGGTAGCCTGGTGCCCCGGCGCGTTCGAGCTGCCGCTTACGGCGAAGAAGCTCGCCGCATCCGGCGCCTACGATGCCGTCATCTGCCTCGGGGCGGTTATTCGCGGGGCCACCACGCATTACGACCTCGTGGCGGGTCAGGCGGCGCGCGGCATCGGCCAGGCCGCTTACGATACCGGAGTGCCCGTTATCTTCGGCGTCATCACCACCGAATCCATCGAACAGGCCATCGAGCGGGCCGGCTCCAAGGCGGGCAACAAGGGCGCCGAAGCAGCTCTCACGGCCGTCGAAATGGTCAACCTCCTCCGGCAACTCTGAACCCCCGTACGCCTATCGCGGCTCGATACCGTTTCCTGTTGTTCCAACCACCGGCCGTACCACTCGGGCCTGATGATCGACGGCCGGCTCGCACGGTTTTCGTATGCCGTTACTCCGATTCCTGCGCTACTCCATTTTTTCGGCGGTAGCCGTTCTCCCGGCCGTTGCGCCGGCCTCCGGACAGGCCCTCCGCTGGACGGCCCACACCTCCATGAGGGAAGCCGTAGCGCTCGCCTCGGGCGGCGGCGCGCTCTGGGCGGCTACCCCGGGCGGCGTCTACCGCTACGACCCCGCCTCCGGCGAGGTGCTTCGCTTTACCGCCGGGGAGGGCCTTCACGCCGCGGCCGCCCGTGCCATCGCCTTCGACCCCCGCTGCGGGGAGGAAGGGTGCGTGTGGGTAGGCTACCAGAACGGCGTGCTGGACTGGATCGACGTGGCCGCCCGCGAGATCCGTTCCTACCGGGATATCGAAAGGGCCACCCGTTTCCCCAACCGGGAGATCCACCGTCTGGTGATGCAGGGCGACTCGGTGCTCGTCGCTACAGCCTTTGGCCTCGTCGTGTTCGACCGCGTCCGCAGGGAAGTACGCGATACCTACTCCCGCCTCGGTGGGCTGCCCGCCGCCACGCCGGTGTACGATGTAGTCGTGGACCGGGGCGTTTTCCATCTGGCTACCCTGCAGGGCGTCGCCTCGGCGCCTGTGCAGGGCCTCAACCTGACCGACCCGGCTTCCTGGACGGTCACCACCGAAGGGCTCCCAAACCTCCAGGTTAACAGCATCGAAGCCTTCGGCGGCTCCCTGTACGCGGGCGCCCAGGGCGGGCTGGCCGTGCGGTCGGGCGCGGGGGCGTTCACCCCCCTCATCGGTGGAACGGTAACCGATCTGTTTACGGGACCGAACCGCCTGTATGGCATCGACGGCTCCGGACTGATTGTCGTAGAGGGCGGCAGCGCCCGTCGGATTACCGCCGCCGGCTACGAAGCCCTGCTGGATGTAGTGGTAGGCCCCGGAGGCGCTCTCTGGCTGGCGGACCGGGCCGAAGGACTCGCGCTGGCCGTCCCGGAAGCATCCTCCTTCCGCGTCGAGCGCACCTTCTACCCCGAAGGCCCGTACCACAATGACTTTACCGAGCCCGTAGTGGACCGGCAGGGCACGCTCTGGGTGGGCGGTTCCACACAGGCCGGGGCGGGCTTCTACTCCCGCGACCCCTCCGGAGCCTGGACGGACTATACGGCCCGGCAGTTCGCCGCGCTCCGCAGCCGGAGCGGCTTTTCCCGTCTCTACGCCGACCCGAAAGGCGGCCTCTGGGCAGGGTCCGAAGGAGCCGCCCTGGCGCACGTAACCCCGGAAGGGCAGGTCGAGGTGTTCGACTATACCAACTCCAGCCTTCGCAACGCCGAGGGCGCCGCGGGCAACCCGGGGTTCATCCTCATCGGCGGCATCGCCGCGGACCGCGACGGCAATACCTGGGTAACCAACCGGGCCGCTGCTCAGGCCCTGCACGTCCGCACCCCTTCCGGCCAGTGGGCCGGCTTTCCGGTGCTCGCCTGCGACGGCCTGACACCGGCTTCCGGCTCCTACGACCGCCTGTTCATCGATTCGTTCGACCAGAAGTGGATCACCGTCGTCGATACCCGTAACCTGCGCAATACCATCGGCCTCGTCGTACTCGACACGGGCGACTCACCCACCAACCCTTCCGACGACGTGTGCCGTTTCTTCGGTACAAGCGGCGCCAGGGGGCAGGGGTTGCCGTCTATACAGGTCAATGCCGTAACCGAGGACCGCGACGGCCTCATCTGGATCGCCACCGACGACGGTCCGGCTTACCTGCTCAACACCGGCATCGTCGCCCGCGACCCTCAGGCGTTCTTCACCTGGCCAGTAAATGCCGATCGCAATGCCGGCTCGTCGTTCCTCCTCAACCGGGTCATCGCCAACGACATCGAGATCGATCCCGCCAACCGCATCTGGCTTGCCACCGAGCAGGGCGTATGGCTCATCGAGCAGGCCGAGGGCGGGTACCGGTCCGTGGCCAACTACACCGTCGAGAACTCCCCCCTGTTTTCGAACACCGTTCGATACGTAGCGGTGGACCCTTTATCGGGGGAGGTGTATTTCTCCACCGACCTCGGACTCATCAGCCTTTCCGGGGCTTCGGTTGCCCCGGCCGAAAAGGCGGGCGATCTCTTCGTGTATCCCAACCCCGCCCTGTGGACGGCCGGGTCGGCCCCGGTCGTTACCATCGAGGGGCTGGTAGACGCCACCGATCTCATGATCGTAGCACCAAACGGCGAGGTCGTCACCCGCTTCGAAACCCGGGGCGGCCGCGCCACCTGGGACGGCCGCACCGCCGACGGCCGGGACACCCCCTCGGGGGTTTACATCGTTGTCGCCGTCGGGAAGGACGGCGAGGGAACCGCCTACGGCAAGGTAGCCGTGATACGCTGACCGGCTGTGCGGAATTTGTAAAGATGAATCGCAGGGCTCCGGTTGCGTTTGGAAGCGAGAGAAGAGGTACTTATTTTACCTGTCTACGCCAAACGGTGACCGTAGCTCAGTTGGTTAGAGCGCCAGGTTGTGGCCCTGGAGGTCGGGGGTTCAAGTCCCCTCGGTCACCCTTAGCTCCTCCGTTTGGAAGCACCCCGCCGCGTTCGTCTAGGGGTCTAGGACGCCGCCCTTTCACGGCGGTAACACGGGTTCGAATCCCGTACGCGGTACTTCAAATAACCCTCTCCGTAAGCTCCTGTATTTAAGGACTTGCGGAGAGGGTTTTTCGTTGCGCCAAATCCCGTTCCCTGTAATGTCCCTGAAACAGGTTCTTATTCATATTGTCTCCGGGCTCCGCTTCAGGCTTTTTCCCTGGTACGTAGAACCCTACGGTATCGTGGGTATGAGAACATGACAGACGATATCCGTTCAAGCGGAGGAGGGCTGCCCGGCCCTCGGGATCCAGGGCGATTCAAGGGCGTTCAGGCAGGTAATTACTTTGTATGCACACCGGAGAAGGGGCCATGAATCTAAAGACACGCATTATTCGCATCGGTAATTCGCAGGGCATCCGGATTCCGAAGCCCCTGTTGGAGCAAAGCGGAATATCCGGCGAGGTGGAATTGGAGGCCGATAACGGCCGAATCGTCATTCATTCAACCACGAAGGCTCGTTCCGGTTGGGCCGCCGCCATGTCGGCCATGGCTGAAAACGGGGACGATTACCTGCTCGATCCTGAGACTGCCGGGCCGGAGTGGGATTCGGACGAATGGCAATGGGATTGACCGACGTGAAGCGTTTCGACGTGTTTCTGGTTGTGCTGGAGCCGACCGTCGGAAGCGAACTTCGGAAAACGAGGCCGTGCCTGGTTGTATCGCCGGATGAGTTAAACCGCTACATCCGCACGGTCATCGTTGCGCCCATGACCACGAAAGGGAGGGCCTACCCCACCCGAATCGATGTCGTTTTTCAGCGCAAGAGCGGCCAGATCGTGCTCGATCAGATTCGAACGATTGATAAGACACGCCTGATCAAGCGGTTGGGGCGGATCGGAAAAGCGACCCAGGCGGAAGTTCTTGATCGACTGCGGGAGTTGTTCGCTCCGTAAACAGCCCGGCCTGCCCGAGCGGAGAAGCGTTCCCTCAGTCCTCGAACAGGGCGCTCAGGCGGAAGGGGTACCCCTCTATTTCGGCTTGCAGGTCGTTCAGCGTTTCGATTTTCCACAGGTCGCCGCGACGGCTGTAGCGCGTAAGCGCGGGCGGATCGGGATCGACGACCCAATATTCCCGCAGGGAGGGAATCTGAACGTAGGAACGCTGTTTCCAGCCCCAATCGTGATTCGAGGTGGAGGGACTGAGCACTTCAACTATCAGGGTCGGGTTGAGCAGCGTCCGGCCGCCATTACCCTCCGTGAAGAGCGGCTCACCGCAAACCACGACCACATCCGGGTAGGTATACGCGTGAAACGTGCTATCGACGTGAACGCGTTGATCTCCGATGACCGAACGGCAGTCGCCTTTCTGAAGCAAAATACTTATGCGATGGGCAATTCGGTTGTGATTCCAGTCACTGCCGGACATGGCGAAAATGCGCCCGGCGTGGTATTCCAGGCGCACCTCCGATACGGCATCGAGCCGGAGGTATTCTTCTACGGAAACGGTATGGTCGGTTACTTGCATCGG
Source organism: uncultured bacterium (assembly GCA_965365445.1). GTDB lineage: Bacteria > Bacteroidota > Rhodothermia > Rhodothermales > DASSAV01 > CBDUBS01. The sequence continues at coordinate 10,763 of CBDUBS010000078.1, forward strand.
GGCACTCGGATGTATTGAAGGTAATATAAGCAACCTGCCGGAGGTTTGTTCGTATCGTGCCTGCTCGAGACCATGATGATTACCCTTCTTGCCGCCGTCATCCTGCTGCCCTGCACGCTCGACCGCAAATAACCGAACGCGCCGAAGGAATGGCACCGGCAATGGGTCATTCCGCAGGAGAACCGCCGCAAAAACCCGATGACCGGCGAACAGTGACGGCATTATGGAGAAGAATCCCCGGCTTACAAAGCCATCCGGCAGGCCGTTGCGACGGCAGGATTGACGAAGAGGGCCACTTGCCATACATTCCGGTATTCGTTCGCCACATATCTTCCGGAATCGGGCTATGATATCCGCATGATTATGGAGGGGCCGCACCATAAAGACGCCCGCACGACCATGATCTATACGCATGTGCTGGACCAGGGAGGCCACGGAGTCCGCAAGCCCCAGGGACGGTCTATGCGGTCCTATGCCGATCCGCATACCACGCGGGGCTACTTGGCGAAATCGAAAGCAAGGCATGGAGAAGCAGGACGTTGGCCCACTGGAGCAGGATTTCCAGGAGTGTCTTATACAGACAGGAATGAAGCACCCCGCGTCTTATGCGGGGCCATCTAATTATCGTTAGGCGGCATCATTCGCCGACGTCTTTACAATCAATCGACAATACGATTGAGTCATGCCATCGTCTCCACGAATCATCCTCCAAATTGTAGCCCTTGTGAGTGTGTGCATAGCTCTCGCCTGTGGCAGCCCATCAGATGAGATAGAGCGGCAACCGATTTCAACGGAGCAGGAGAGGCCAGCGGAGACTGCATGGCCATATCGTTTTGTGGAATCGAAAGTGGAGCAAACTGGCTTCCGAAATGTTATGGACCTCTATGCCTATGCAGGAGACCTCGATCTCAGCAACCTGATTGCATTCTGCCAAGAACGAAAGGAGGAGAGTCCTGCTGAGGCGTTTTACTACATTGTGATCTTCGACGACTCAGCAAATGCCGTCTTTCCAACTGCCCCTTTTACTGCAGAGTACGGGTCAGACGAGGAAGCTTCGAAGCACATCCGCGCGATCTATGTCTATAACAAGAAGAATGGATTCAGCGAGTTGCGGCACTACGAGCGCAATATGTGGGAGAGCGTAGCAAACACAGAGAAGGTCTAGATCCGTTACGGTAGGAGCCATGACTTGCCCGACGACTTAACTCAAATCAAACATAATACCGCCTAACACTGCGCTCAAGCGGACCTATAGCTGGGGGGCGTTTTCACTGACACTTGGCAGCGGCAGCTAGCTACGGGCCGCTTAGCTTGGCCGTTAGGCATCAAGACAGAGGTAGACCGTCGTTGCAACCGCTGTAGGATTTCCCGAACCTGAGCGATGGAGCCCGCAGGCCCTGGTCCGGTGAGCGCCAAGCCGCTATACCTGCAATGATGCTATGAAGGTAATGTTCGTTTGCGCCGGTAACACATGTCGAAGCGTATTAGCGACATACTTGGCACGAAACCGTTTTCCAGACGTCCATTTTGAATCGGTTGGTATCAAACCTCAGCCTCCGGAGGACGCCGAGAATGCGATTTATACCCTCCGTGAGTTAGGAATTGATGCAACAGATCATGTACCTCGCGGGCTCGACAGGGTAACGCTAAACAACTTCGACAGGATAGTTGCAATGGATAAATCGGTGGCAAGAACTCTGAAAAAAGAAGGAATAGTAGAGGATAAGTTGATCGTCTGGAAAATCAGTGATCCATGGAACGGCACCCACATGGAGTATCTCATTTGTGCTGGTGAGGTAAACAAGTCACTAAACGAATTGCGAGCAGAAATGCAGGTATAACCAGCGCATCAACGCGGACACACCGCTGGTCGGCGTTTTCGCGTTGCGCAAACGGGGGTGTCTTCATAGCTTGTTGGAACGGCATGCCAACGGTGCGCCGGTTATGCGCAAGCCGTTATGTTTCCTGGTGACTGCAGATAGAATTGCGTGCCTGTGCCAAAGGTTTACATAGAGACGACTATCCCGAGCTTCTACTACGAAGTGCGGACCGAGCCTGAGATGGTCGCCCGCCGCTTGTGGACGCGTCAGTGGTGGGACGAGCAGCGGCTCGCTTTCGATCTGCTCACGAGTGATGCTGTTGTTGACGAACTCGAACGAGGCGATCATCCGGTCAGGGAAGAGGCCTTGTCGCTGATCGAGCCGCTCGAGCTACTCCCCGTCGAATCCGAAGTCGTGGAAGTGGCGACAGCCTACATCCAGCACAGGCTCATGCCGAACGACCCGCTCGGTGACGCGCTCCACCTGGCGCTGGCCTCTTATCACAAATGCGACTTCCTGCTGACTTGGAACTGTCGGCATCTCGCCAACGCGAACAAGTTCGGTCACATCAGGCGTATCAACACCATCTTGGGGCTGTTCGTCCCGACGCTGGTGACACCGCTTGAACTCCTGGGAGGTACTGACGATGAAGGATGACCCGGCCATCAAGCGCGTCCGCGACGCGCGTCATGCGATATCGGCGGAATGCGGCCACGACCCGCAGAAGCTTTTGGCGTACTACCGGAAGCGGCGTCAGGAACGCCAGAATCGGGAGCAGAAGGCTCCCCCGAAGCAGGAGGCATAAGCCAGGCGCTGCAGGCCACGGTCTTGCTTCGTTCGGGCGGTGGCGGCTACGTTGCCTCGTTTCACCGCCGGTTCGCTCTGCGCGGCTGAGCCGCAAGCCGTTATACCGCGCTCGGAATGGTCTCCCCAACAAGCTTTCTCTAGAAGTACCAACCCGGGCAACACAATGACGCAGCTTCTAAGAACGGCGTTCGAACAAGCCTCGCAGCTTCCTGACGAGGAGCAGGATCTGTTTGCCCGGCTGTTGTTGGCCGAACTGGAGACGGAGCGGCGGTGGGCCGAGCTGTTCGCCCGGCCTGAGTCGGAGGAGTTGCTCGGTCGCCTGGCCGACGAAGCGCTCGCCGCTCACCGGGCGGGCTGGACGCGCCCGCTCGACACCGAGGATATGTAGGTATGCGCTCGTTTACGCAGCCGAGCTTCTGGAAGCTATACCAGCGGCTCCCGGAGCACGTTCGGAAGCAGGCGCGGGAATCGTACCGGCTGTTCGAGGGGGACCCGAACCACCTGAGCTTACTGTTCAAGCGGGTGAGCCAGCGGCGGCCTGTGTATTCTGCTCGGATCAGCCGAGATCATCGTGCAGTCGGCGTCCAAGACGGAGATGACATCGTTTGGTTCTGGATCGGCCCGCACCATGAGTATGATCGGCTCTTGAAAGGGTTGTAGCGGCGGCGCGGTATAACCAGCGCATCAACGCTGACGCAGGGCCGCTCGGCGTTCATTGCTGTCGCTGTGGGTTCTTCCGAACTTGAAACATAGCGCCCGCAAGCCCTGGGCCGGTGAGCGCCAAGTCGTTATGCGGCACTATGACTAGATCGTCTGTGTCCGTTCGGTTTCTCGGTCCTGCCGACGGAGACGTTCTCGCGGATGGGGCGCCGGATGTGTTCGACGGGCCCGTCAATTTCGACTTCGTGGCCGACGAGCGCCATCACCTCGCTGCTGCCACTCTCCATAAAAACCGGCGCTACGCAAACCACGACCACATCAGGGTAGGTATACGCGTGAATCGTGCTATCGACGTGAACGCGTTGATCTCCGATGACCGAACGGCAGTCGCCTTTTTGAAACAAAATACTTATTCGGTGAACGATACGGTTATGATACCAGTCACTGCCGGACATGGCGAAGATGCGTCCGGCGTGGTATTCCAGGCGCACCTCCGAGACGGCGTCGAGCCGGAGGTATTCTTCTACGGAAACGGGTTGGTCGGGTACGTGCATCGGGGCGCTCGGGTGTATTGAAGATAATATAGGCAACCTGCCGGCGGTTTGTTCGTATCGTGCCATTTACCCTCCCGGAGCGACCTGTGAACACTCTACTTGCCGTTATTATCTTGCTGCTTGGAATGCAGAGCTGCGCAGGAACCCGTCCGGCGCAGGCGCAGGAGCGGATCGGGTTCGTCCGGCTGCTCCTGACGGAGGATGCCGTGACGGTGCTGGAATCAGGGGCGGAGCCGGGACGACTGAAGCGCCCGCGCGGCGAAGGTCGCCGGCAAGCCGTGGCCTTCGATGTGTTGCTGGGCGGCGAGGTGGTCTGGCGGGGCGGGATGGATGCCCCCCTGCGCCAGCGGCTGGAGTACGTGGACGACGAGGGGCGGCTCCAGACGCAGTTCGTCCAGCGGGAGGAGGCGGAGGTTACCCTGCGCTTCCCGGTGACGCAGGCCCGGTACAGGCTCCGGCTGTACCGATCCGGGGCCGCACAGGGTAAAGCGGCCGGGGGGTCGGAATGGGCTCCGGTAGCGGTAACGTTCGACTGAGAAACCGGATGAACCCGATTCCCTTTTCCGATGTGTTGCGGTCGCTCGTCCTTGCATGGATGCTGATCGCCCCGACCGCCGCCGAGGCCCAGACGGTGCTGCTTCCCCTGCTCGAAAACGGCCCCCGGGAAGGGCGGATCAATATCGTGTTCCTTGCGGAAGGGTACCGGGCCGTCGAGGCGTCGGCCTTCGAGCGGGACGCTCTCCGGATCCTCGGCAGCTTGCTGGACGACGAGCCGTACAATCGGTACCGGAGCTATTTCAACGCCTACGGGATTGCGGTGGCCTCGAACGAGTCGGGGTCGGACCACCCCTCGCGTAACGAGTACCGGGATACGTACTTCGGCAGCTACTACGACTGCCGCAACATCACCCGCCTGATTTGCCTTTCCGGAGAGGGGCATACGCGGGCCAACGAGCTTTTCCGGCAGCTGCTGCCGGATTA
>CBDUBS010000079.1:0-15438 GCA_965365445.1 uncultured bacterium
GTCCCCGGGTGGTCCGTCAAGGCATCGTATACCGACCTGACCCAGTACGTTCACCTGCTCACCGGCAGCGGACTTGGCCTGCCGACGGACCTGTGGGTGCCGAGCACGCCTGCCATCCCTCCGCAGCGTAGCCGGCAACTGGCGCTCGGTTTGGCGCATACCTTTCGGCATTGGCCGGTAGAATTGAGCATCGAAGGATATTACAAGCCGATGCGCGGCCTGATCGAGTACGCAGAGGGAGCGACGGTTTTCGGCGCCAGCAGCCGCTGGGAAGACGAGGTGGTCGTGGGTCGTGGAACGTCGTATGGGATGGAAGTGATGCTGCACAAAAAAAGCGGCCGAACGACGGGATGGATCGCTTATACGCTTTCCCGAACGGATCGCCTCTTCCCGGATATCGACGGCGGCCGGCCCTTTCCGTTTCGTTACGACCGCCGGCACGACGTAGCCGTGACGGCTACCCGGGCCTTTTTGCGTCGGACCTTGTCGGCGGCCTGGGTGTTCGGAACGGGCAATGCGGTCAGCCTTGCGGGGGCCCAGTACTACGAGCAGGGAGAAATCGTCCGGGTGTATGCCCGCCGAAACGGGTACCGGATGCCGCCATATCATCGGCTGGATTTGAGCGTGCACACGCCTCGGCGTCGGGGTAAGGACGAACTCACATTCAGCCTCTACAACGTATACAACCGGAAGAACCCGTTTCTGCTCTTTACGGAGGAGAAGACGGAATTTCATCCCTCCCGGGGTTTGCACAACTTCCGGACCGATGTGAAACAGGTCAGCGTATTTCCGCTCATCCCCTCGGTCAGTTATGCGTTCAGTTTTTGATGGAGCGGGGCGGCGTTTGCTGCCGCTGCTCGTGCTGTTTGGGATGGGGTGCGAATCCGTCATCGACTTCGACTTCGACGCTCAGGAGCCGCGCCTTGTTATTCAAGGGATATTCCTGCCGGATGAGGCCTGGCATGTGGTAGTGCAGCGCACGGTATCGCCGGGCGAGGTGGCGCCGGGCTACCCCCTTCCGGTTGATGGGGCCGAAGTGACCATCCGGGGAGATGACGGGTCACTGATTCGGCTTGCCCCGCAAGGCGGCGGGATGTATACGGCCCCGGAAGCCCCTCGGGTAGGGGTGGGGTATACGCTGGAAGCGGTCGCGGAGGGGTTTTCGCCGGTTCGGGCGGAGGACCGGATTCCGGAACTGTTTTTCGAGCCGGGCTGGCCTGTACCTTACCCGAGCCCTCGCCTTCGGTTCGATATCCCGCTCCGTGACGACCCGGCTCAGGAAAACTACTACGAAGTCATCCTGCTCACCGAAATCCGGCAGCCCATCTCTTTCACGCTGTTGAACCCGGAGTTAGATGAGCAATTGAGAATGCAGGTCTTTTCCGACGTATTCGAACCGGGCACGTCGCGGCCCTACGTCAGGAGCGCCCTGCTGAACGACCGCACTTTCAACGGCCGAGAGATCGTACTCAAGCTGGAAGCCGACATGGAGGTTTCCAATGCGTCGGTATGGGTCCGGGTGGTAAGCGAAGCGTATTACCGGTACATGCTGAGCCGCAGACGAAGCCGGATTACAGAGGAAAGCCTTTTCGTAGAACCCGTACCGGTTCGCTCCAACGTCGAAGGAGGTCAGGGCATCTTCGCGGGTTACTCGTCGTTTACGTTCGGGGGGGTGTCCGAATCCATCCATCGGTACCAGACAACAGGACGCTACCGGCTTGTGAATTTCGAGGGAGAATGGAAAGGAGAGCCTTTCAGTTACCGCGACCCGCGAGCGTATCTGGAGCTGTTGCCCGACTTTACTGCCCGAGGGGCTGTGCCGGCCCTCGATGAGGACGGCTCGCTCCGGCTCGAAGCGTTTTCCGGGGGCTATTCGATGGATGCCGATGTGGTGACGCTATACGTAAACTCACCCACGCTCCACGGCGCGGTATTTCGGCAGACGTTCAACGAAACGGGTCAGGGCTCAAACCTCAGTTCGGGCGTCTCACCGGATCATCTCAACACGCTGTTCATCCGGTTTTTGCAAGCGAAGTGAACGGATGGATTCACCTTCCCCGGGACCCATCTCGAAGCGGGCCCTGAACCTCGATATCGCATCGGGACTCTGGCTGCTAACGACTGGCATATTCTCGGGTGGCAACCTTTGTTGGGGAGCAGTATGGCCTCTTTCAGTCATATCTTCCGAGCGGTTTGAACAGCCGGTCCGATCTTTTTCGCAATTCAACAAAAAATCGGTACCGCTGCTGAATCTCCGGTTTACCGAGAGGGTTCTCGGTTGACCAAACGTACGAGTTAACAGCCGTGTGTGGCAGTCGGCTATGGGAGATATCGAGCAGGAAGAAGGACGTTTCCGCGCATTGTTCGAGAGCATGACGCAGGGGGTGGTGTATCAGGACGCCGGGGGGCAAATCACGGCGGCCAACCCGGCGGCGCAGGAGCTGCTCGGCCTCAGTCTGGATGAGCTGCGGGGGCGCGCATCGCCCGACCCGCGCTGGCGGGCCACCGACGAGCAAGGACGAGATTTCCCCGGGGACCGGCACCCGGCTATGGTGGCTTTACGAACAGGCGAGGTGGTGCGTGGAACGGTGATGGGTGTATTCAACCCCCGCGCCGGGGAACACCGCTGGCTGCTGGTGGATGCCGTTCCCCAGTTTCGGGACGGAGCGACGAAACCGCACGAAGTGTACACGTTGTTCATCGACATCACTTACAGGAAGCAGATGGAGGAGGCAGTCCGGGAGCGCGAGGAACAGACGCGCTTCATGGCGGAGGTGATGCCGCAGATGGGATGGACGACCGCCGCCGACGGCCGTCATGAGTACTTCAACCGCCGCTGGTACGAGTTCACGGGCGCCGAACCGGGAGAGACCGACGGATGGGAGTGGGCGAGCCGGCTGCATCCCGAGGACCGCGAGCGGGCGCTGGCCGTCTGGCGCCGCTCGCTCGAAACCGGCGATCCGTACGAAGTGGAATACCGGCTGCATCGGCATGACGGAGTGTACCGCCGGCAGCTCGCCCGGGCCATGCCGCGCCGGAATGAAGAAAACGAGGTTATCCAGTGGGTAGGCACCTGCACCGACATCCACGATCATCTCGAAGCCGCCGAAGCCCTTCGGCAGAGTGAAGCCCGCTTGCGGCGCATGGTGAACTCCGGACTCCTCGGGGTGCTCTACTGGGACGACCGGGGCCGGATAACCGATGCCAACGATACCTTCCTGGGCATGATCGGGTACTCCCGCGAGCAGCTCGAAGGAAATGCCATCGAATGGGCGGCCCTCACACCCGCCGAGTACGCCCCGCTCGACGAGCAGGCCGGGCGCGAGTTGCAGGCTGCCGGCGTCAGCGGGCTGTACGAAAAGGAGATCATCCGAAAGGACGGAGTGCGTGTGCCCCTGCTGGTGGGGGCGGCGATGCTCGACGAAACTCGCCGCGACGGAATGGCCTTTACCCTCGACATTACCCGGCAGAAACGGTTCGAGACGGAGCTTCGGGCGTTCAACGAATCGCTCGAAGAACGCATCGAGGAGCGTACCGTCGAGATCGAGCGGGTGAACCGGGAGCTCATGCTTCGCAACCGGGAGCTACAGGACTTTGCCTACGTCGCCTCGCACGACTTGCAGGAACCTCTGCGAAAGATTCAGGCATTCTCCGGCATCATCGGAGCGGAGTACCGCCACGCCCTGGATGATGAGGCCCTGCACTACCTGGAGCGCATTCAGGACGCCGCCTCCCGGATGACCAGCCTCATTCGCGACCTGCTGGCTTTCTCGCGGGTGGCTACCCGGGGGGAGGCTTTTGTCCGGATCGACCTGAAGCAGATTGTTCAGGATGTACTGTCGGATCTGGAGGTACGCATTCAGGACACCGGGGCCGACATTGAGGTGCATCCGCTCCCGGAGATAGAGGCCGATCCGACACAGATGCAACAACTGTTTCAGAACCTGATCGCCAACGCGCTCAAGTTCCATCGGCCCGAGGCGGCTCCGCACATCGTCGTTTCGGCGCCAACCCCTTCGGATGCAACGGATTTCGTACGGATCATCGTCCGCGATAACGGCATCGGGTTTGACGAAAAGTACCTTGACCGCATTTTCTCCCCTTTCCAGCGCCTGCATGGGCGCGGCGAGTACGAAGGAACCGGCATGGGCCTGGCTATTTGCCGCCGTATCGTGGAGCGCCATCACGGCCGCATCGGGGCGACGAGCGCGCCGGGCAGCGGAAGCACGTTCATCGTAGAACTGCCGGTGCGGAACCGGCTCGCTGGTTGAGCCCGATTCCGCACCGGCAGGGTAGGGGATGCCCCCGGGTATGCTGAGTGTTTCAGATCCGGGTGGCGGTGTACTGTCCTCGCGGCCCCTGGATGGTCAGCACGGCCGCTGCACCCGGCTGCTCCTGTTCGAAACGTATCCAGCAGGGAGTGTCTGACTGCGCTTCGGTCGGCATACCGGGGACGGGCGCCGCCACGACCGCCAGGGCTTCTTTGCGTGCAACCGGGTAGGTCGTAACGAGCTTGCCGTCCTTCCACACGAACCGGAGTTCCACCAGCTTGTTCTGGAACTGGACCAGCGCGAAGGACTGCCGGCGGTGGTTGGAGGCGGCCGAGGTATTCAGCATCGTATACGACTGGATAGGGCCATAGCCGGTTTCCAGGGTAGAAATCATCCGTTGAATGTCGGCGAACACCTTCTCATCGTCCCCGACCGCTTTACGATGCGCATCCGCTTCTCCGGCCGCCCAGCCGTTCAGGATGCCTTGCGTCTGGAGGGTCGTTTTGTTGAGCGAGGTATTCGCCTGTTCGGCCGTCAGCATTTCGTATGCCTCGATTCCCTCGCTCGACAGGATGAGCCGCCGGCCGTCGGTTTGCACGCTGATCACCAGGCCGCCCGGAAGGCGGTAATCCCCGACGTATTCGGTCAGCAGTGCTTTGTGATTGACCTGCGTACCGGCCGTCGGCGCAGGGTAGTTCTCTACCAGGGCGTACAGGTTGGACTGGGCGTGAACCTGACCCAGAGGGATCAGGACGATCAGGGTGAGAACGGTCCCGATGTGTTTCGTGATCGAAGATGCTTTCATGATGTCCTCCGTTTGTACCGTGTTGGGGGGAAGTGCTTTTGATACACGGTACGGGAGGGTCCCTGCGAAGATGTAATGGGTTCGTCCCGGGTTGTCAGGCGGGGGTAATGCGTTGTCACCGATTGTCACGCCGCCGACGCCCTCGCGAGAGAACCCACCACCCTGCCCCAACCACGAGCGCCCAGAAAACGAGCGGCTGACGAAAGAAGCCGAAGAATGCCAGGACGGAGTCCCTGAGCCGCGCCCATATCCGCTCGGCGCCCCCGTCCGGCCTTTCGCGATCTTTCGTGAGGCTGCGTTGCGTCACGAACCCGACCGGGCCTTCGTGGATGCCTCCTCCGCCCATCCGGTCGAATACCCGCACGGCGAGCACGTTCTTCTCTCCGAACCGATAAACGTTTCGGGGAGGGATATAGACCCGTTCGGTCTGCCAGGTCCAATCGTCGTCCTGGTGGTTACCCACGTTGCCGGTGCGCCCGATCCGCCGCCCGTTCAGATAGGCTTCGTCTACGTCGTCGATCTTTCCGAGCAGCAGGGCAAGGTCCTCTCGCCTCAGCGAATCCGGCAGGTAGAATACGTGCCGGTACCATCCGAACCCGTCGTATCCCTCGAATCCCTGCGGCTCCCACGGAGCCGGGACCGTTACGGTGGTCCATCCCTCACGGGATACGAAGCGTTCTTTCCACGCCGGATCGTCGCCTGTACGGAAAAGCCAGTTGCCGCTCAAGTCGACGAGCGGCGCCGGTACGTCTGCCGGTTCGATAATCGTCAGGCTGCCTTCCAGGATGCCTCCTTCCAGGCGTTCGTCATATACCCTTACCGCCAGCACGTTGTCGCCCTGGTTGAGCAGGACGGAGGGCAAAAGGTACGATCGGAACCGGTCGTACGCCGTCTTGTACTCGGGAGGCATGTGCCCGGTAGCCCCGATGAGGCGTCCGTTCAGGTATACCTCGTCCACGTCATCGATCCGGCCAAGATCTACGTAAAGCGGACCGAAACCCTCCTCCGGGTTCAGGACGAAATGTTTCCGGTACCATGCGTAGCCGTCATACCCGGCGTATCCTTCGTTCTCCCAGGCCGAAGGGACGGCGACGGCGTCCCATTCCGAATCGTCCAGATCGGGCGCAGCCCATTGTCGCTCGTCGCCGATATGGAACAGCCAGTTGCCGGCGAGGTCCAGAATGATCCTGTCGGTCGGCGGCTCGTCCACGATCGACCGGCACCCTCCGATCAGAACCAGCAGGAGAAGCACGACGGGCATGGCAAAACGGGGTTCGTTGCAACCGGAAAATAAGCCGCTCCGGTCGGTCCGTTGTCACGGCTCCGCGATAGATTGTCACCGATTGTCAGCTGCAACCAGTTTGTACCCCACCCCATGCACCGTAAGGATGTGCCTCGGCGCCGACGGGTCGGTTTCGATCTTCTGCCTCAGTTTCAGGATGAAGTTGTCCACCGTGCGCGAAGTCGGGCTGTTTTCGTATCCCCAGACCTGTTCCAGCAACTGGTCCCGGCTTACGGTGCGCCCGCGGTGTTCGTAGAGGTAGCGCAGCACCTCGAACTCCAGGTGAGACATGCCGGCCGGCTCCCCGTCGCACAACGCCTCGTACCCCTCCAGGTCCAGTTCCAGCCTCCCCAGCCGGATGCGCGGCGAGCCGGCTTCCGTCTGGCGGGCTTGCCGTCGCAGCAGGGCCTTGACTCGCGCCAGCAGTTCGCGCAGCCCGAACGGCTTGGTCAGGTAATCGTCGGCTCCGAGCTCCAGCCCAAGCACCTTGTCGATTTCCTCTCCTTTGGCCGTCAGCATGAGTATCGAGGACGTGCATCCTTTATGCCGCGCCATCCGGCACACGTCGAACCCGGAACGTTTCGGCAGCATCACATCCAGGATTACCAGGTCGAACCCGCCTTCCAGCATGGCGTGCAGGCCGGTTTCGCCGTCGCCTGCCACTTCGACATCGTAGCCCTCGAACTCCAGGTTGTCCCGCAGTCCGGTTTGCATGTGGGGCTCGTCTTCAACGATCAGGATGCGCCGGTTCACGTTTTTTCCAGGTTGAGCCCGTAAGAGGCGGGCGGTTCGTCGGGAATGCGATCCGGCAGCCGGTTGAACCATATTCTGAACCGGCTGCCCTCTCCGGGCGTGCTATCGAGCCGTATCGAGCCGCCATGGGCTTCCACGACCTGTTTCACGATGGCAAGTCCGAGCCCCGAGCCCCTGGCTTCGTGCACCAGCCCTTTGCCTACCCGGTAAAACGGTTCGAAAATCCGCTCTTGCTCCGTTGCCGGAATGCCGATGCCCCGGTCCGCCACTTCCACGAATACACGCTCGCCTTCCTGCCCGGTGGCAACATCGATGCGCCGTTCATCCCGGCTGTATTTCGCCGCATTGTCGATGAGGTTGATCAGCACTTCCTGGAGGGTGTGCGCATCTCCCCGGACCGGCGGCAAGCCCTCGGCCCGTGCTACGCGTATGGTAAACCCCTCCTGCTCCAGTTTGCCTTCATAGCTTGCCATTACGTGCGTTACTACCTCGTTCAGGTCCACCCCGGCGAACCGGTATTCTTTTCGGCCGGCTTCCAGTCGTGAAAAACTCAGGATGTTATCCACGAGCCGGGTAAGGCGTTCGGCTTCGCGCCGGATGGTTCTGAAGTACTCCTTCCTTTTGTCCTCGGAAGGCACGCGGTTCAGTTCCAGCGTTTCCGCATACATCCGTATAAGGGCCAGGGGCGTCCGCAGCTCATGCGAAACGTTCGATACGAAGTCCGAGCGCATTCCGGCCAGCTCTACCTCTCGACGCGCGTTTCGGACAACCAGCCACACACCCACGCCCAGGGCGGATACCAGCAGGGAGATGAGAATGAGGCTCCGGAAGAAGCGCTCCCGCAGGATCTGCTGCACCGATCGGTCCCTCGGCTCGATGCCGATTTCATGGTCGGGCAGTATCCATACGCTCCGGCGCCTCATCGACTCCGGATGCTTCAGGGCGCCGTTGGCGAACACGACGGAGTCGTGGCTGCGGTCGAATACGGCCACCGTGAAGCTCTCTCTCGCTACCTCCCGCAACTTCGGAGCCAGCACGCTCTCGATAAGAACCGAGTCGGGAATGAGGAATCCGGCCGTTTCGGCGTCCGGGTTTCCGCGACGAAGCGGATATACGAGCGCCACATGCGGTTGCCCCCCCGGCGTCCTCAACCGTATCGAGGTCAGCGGCCGGAAATCCTTATGCCGGCTCCGCCGTGGCCGGCCGGCTTTCGCCAGAGAGTCGCGCACCGCTTCGATCCACCCCACGCCGTCGGGGCGTCTTGCCCCTGCCGAGTCGATCAGCAGCCCACTGCCCGCCTCTCGTCCGAGAAAAAAGACGGCTTCGATGTCCGAGTCATCCAGCAGGCGTTGCGCCGCTTCCGCCTGCGGTGGGCCGCCGAAACCTGTGGCCCTGTCGAGCTCGTTGAACCGGCTCGTAGCCACGTCCAGTGCGTGCTGATTGACGGAAAAAAGAAGCGTTTCGATCTGCCGTTCGTAGATCTGCCCGATGGCTCGTTCGCCGGCTGCCAGCGACTGAATTTCGTGAGCGAGGTACACCGCGCCAAGCAAGCCGGATAGCGCCAGTAAAACCAGGGTGGTACGTCGCAGAAAAATCATCGCGCTTTCCCGGTCGGTGGGGCGGCGGAGGGCTACCGACCGGTGTTGCCGTCCAGGTCCGCCGCTTCGGTGCGATATTTCGTCAGGTACACCTCGTTTACGTTGCCGCGCGTCCGGTATTCCACCTGATCCATGAGCCGTGTCATGATGAGGACCCCGTAGCCTCCGGCGCGCCGCTGCTTGATGGATTCCAGGATATCCGGTGTGGTGTAGAATTCCGGGCGAAATGCCGTTCCTTCGTCCCGTATCCGAACGGTAACCCGGTCCGCCCCGACCATCACAGCCACATCGATCCGCTGTTCCGGGGCGCCCCGGTAAGCGTGTTTGATAACGTTCGTGCAGGCTTCATCGACGGCGATCTTGAACTGCTCCGCAATTTCTTCGGACAGGCCGGCCTCTTTCGCGTGCTTCTCCACGAACCGACGTACCTCCTCCAGGTGGCGTGTCGAACTCGGAACGCTCAATGAGTAGACGGATAGAGCCAAGGGTTATCTCACGAAAAAAGGATATAATCGACAGCCGGCCTCCCCTGTCGGTCAGGCATCGGTATCCGGGCCGTTTTCATTGAACCGTGCCAGCGCCTCCTCTTCTGTCTCTACGATGTCGAACAGCATCGGAAAGCCGAGCAGGTCGAACACATTGAATACTTTCGGCTGGAGAGCCGAAATCTTTATATCCCCTCCCTGCTCCCGGATTTCCTCGATGTAGGCCATGAATACGCCGAGCCCCGCACTGGAGATGTAGCGCAGATGCTCGCCGTTGATCACGATCCGGTGGTTCGACTCCTGCTGACATTTCTGTATGGCCGCTTCCAGTTCCGAAGCCGTATGTGCGTCGAGCTCTCCTTTGAGGTCGAGCACCTGTACGGGTCCGTGAGAGCGGAATCCAACTGAAAAATTGCTCATAAAGCGTTTTGAATGCGAAAATCGTCGGTGAGCGTGCGGGTATCCGTTACCCTGTCTTCGTTGAGGCGAGGGCTATGTCGTCCTGGATGCGGCTGATGCGCGAATCGCCTCCGGCTACCGTTTCCGGCAGTTCTATCCCGTGCCACTTCAGCACGACCAGCGTCATGTCGTCGTCGTAGGTTTCATCTTCCGTGAACGCTTGCAGGTTTTCCAGCAGCGAGCCGTGCAGTTCATGCGCCCCTTCGTACCGGTGCTCTTTCAGGAATCCGAGCAGGCGGTCGTAGCCATACTCTTCGCCGCTCCGGTTGCGGCTTTCTACCACCCCGTCGGTGTACAGCGCAAAAACGTCCCCCGGCTGCAAGCGGATACGCTCTTCCACGAGCGTTTCCTGAAAACGCGATCCGCGATCGAGGCCCAGGCCCAATCCCTGGCTGCGCAAAAACCGCGCTTCTCCCGAAATACCGATCATCGCCGCCGGGCAGTGCCCCGCCCGCGCGAGATACAGTTCCTCTTTTTCCAGATCGAGAAGCCCGTAGATTACGGAGATGAATATATGCTTGTCCAGCGCCATGTTCAGCGCATCGTTCGCATGCACCAGAAAATCGATGGGGCGCGGAGCCAGGCGGCTCACGGCGCGGAAAATCCCCTGCATTTCGGCCATGTAGAAGGCGGCATGGGTGCCTTTTCCCGAGACGTCCGCGATGATCAGGGCGAGCCGGTTCTCGTCTACCTGCACGAAATCGTAGTAGTCGCCGCCAACCTCCTGAGCGGAAACGCTCGAAGCCGCAATAGCCACCCCAGGCGGATGCGGCAACACCTGCGGAAGCAGCTTGTGTTGCACTTCCCGGGCAATCGTGAGCTCGCGCTTGAGCCGTTCTTTTTCCACCTGCTCTTCGAACAACCGGGCGTGATCCAGGGCCAGGGCCGCCTGAGCGGCAAAAACCGTCATGGCCTCTACGTCATCCTGCTCGAAGCCGTGCGTTACGTCTTTCGTGACGAACAGGGCTCCGAGAAGCTCGTTTCGGGCGATGAGCGGTACGGCCAACAGGCTGCCGAGGGAATCGCCCGGCCGGGCCGTAATGCGATGGTCGGCCGGGGCCTGGTCCACCAGAACGGGTTCGCGCTTCTGGTACACCTCCTCGAAGAATGCATCCGTATCCACCATTTCGCGGATCCGTTCCACGGCGGCGCCGCGGACGCTTGCGAGGCGCGGCCGCAGCGAGCCGCTCTGTGGATCCGTGATCGCCAACCAGGCCCGGTGGGCCGTGCCCGCCTCCACCGGCGACGCCGTAATCATCGCGGCCAACCGCTCGGGGTCGAACACCTGGCTCACCAGCGAGGTAAGCGAGTACATCGCGGCCATCTCGTCCACTTTTTGCTGGAAATCCCCGGTGGTCGGCAGGTGAAACAACAGCGAAAGGAAGGCCGTCGTGCAGTACAGGATGCCAAATACGATGGAGAGTAAGCTGAATTGCCGGAGCGGAAAACTGTAGTTCACGATGTAGGTATCCGCACCGGGCAAAAAGCCTGCGTCCCCGAACAACAGCCCTCCAACGAGCAGACCCAGCAGTAAAACCGCCAGCCCCAGCGAGGCCGTTTTCCCTCTGAATGAAAGAAACGGAATCCATGAGAGGCGGAACGAATTGATTACCATCAGGATGACCGCCGGTATCACGGCCAGCGTCTGCAGGAGCGGCAGTCGATCCGGATCCGGTTCGATCATGAACGTCGATACCGAGGCCAGCGTCATAGCCCCTATCATGAGGTACCAGTTGCGCTGGCTGCCCTTCGTTCGTTTGAACAGCGCCAGGTCCCTGAACCGGTGCAGCAGAAACAGGGCGAACGACCCTTCGAGCACGCTCAGCGCGTTCATCTTGACGACCGTAGCCAGCGTCAACGGAACATAGGTACGGCTGGATGGATCCACCTCGAAGCCGAGCGCCAGGGCGTTCGGAGTCGATACGGGCGGCCGGCCAATGCCGATCACCAGCCGGGCTATACCGAGCAGCACCGCGCCGAGCACGAGCGTTGTCCAGAACACCGTGGAGGGGCTCGTCCTCCGGTTTTTGAAATACGCCGAAAACAAAAACCACAGCGAGGTGTAGGCCGCCAGCACCAGGAAATGATACACGGCCTGCACGGGCGGACTCAGCGGCTCGCCCCGGCTGAAAAGCAGGAAATGATACCCGAACCCGAAAACATAGCAGACGATGAACAACGCCAGCAAGATCAGTCGCCGGCCCCGCCCCGCCTTGTCGGAAAGCAGGCCATTCGATGACGTGGCTTTCAGTCTGCCTAACATGCGATGAACATGGTGATCGGTGCACCCCGGCTCGGGCATTCTCCGCTTCGCCGTGCGAGGGACCCGTTTCGGGCGAACAAAAGGGCACGGCCTTCCGGACACCCCGTTTATGCGAGCGTAAACCCACCGGCTCCAGCGGGTCATACTGTTTTTTCAGGTCGATTGTTACACTGTAGCCGGTTGTTTTCCCATACGGCGCCGCCCGTAAGCAAAAACAATCGGGCCAATCGACAATCATAAGGTAACTTAGTTCAGGGAATTCCGTACAGTACCGGTACCTTTTTCCGGCCAATCTCAGCCCATGAAACGACGGTTCGTAGTTCGTACTCAACTCTTTCTCCTCGGGGCTGTGCTCGTCTTGCTCCTAGGACGCGTCTTTGTTTTTACGGGCGATTCCTCGAAGCTCATCACCCTCGACGACCTCGATTCCCGGTCGTTGAGCCATGCGTCTTTTGCGGTGCATAAGCCGGTCCGGATGTCGGTGCAGGCTACGGGGTCGTTCGAAGCCCTCCCGGCCGCCGGTATTCCGGGCAAACTTGCCGCCTACGGGTGGATCCTCAACCGCTCCGCCCGGAAGGTAGTGTGGGAGATGGCTCCTGAAACCGTTGCGCATACCCGCGGGTTGCTCGCCGCCCGCACCGATACCATTTCGCTCGAACCCGGTGTGTACGACGTGTTTTTCAGCGCCTACGGCAGCGGCGAGAAGCCCCGGAAGTCCGGTTCGTTCTTTCGGCGCATCGTCGGCCCGGCCGTACGCTGGCAAAACGAACACAGCAAATGGCAGATGGCCTTGCATCCGGTAGGGGCTTTCGAAGGTGTCGTGGAGAAGCTAGATGAGTCCGACGCGCGCGAGCGGCCCTCGGAAGCCCTGTGGTCATCGGCGCCCATGCACGACAAACAGCGCTCGAACTTCGTTTTTGAAGTCGTACGGCCGGTTCAGCTTCAGGCCTATGCCGTGGGGGAATGGCGGGACGGCCCTGCGGATCATAGCTGGATCGACAACGTCACGACCGGCGAAACCGTCTGGAAAATGGACCCGTCCAATACCCGGCCTGCGGGCGGGTCGCCGGTGAACCGCCTGGCCGACGAGTCCATACGCCTGGAGCCGGGCATATACCGGGCCATTGCCGAAACGAATGGCCGCCACGCCTTTGACGACTGGAACGTCGGGCCCCCCTACGACCCGCTTTCCTGGGGCCTCACGCTTCTTCTGTCTCACCCTCAGGATACCCTCCTCGTCCGGCCGTTCGACCCGTGGGCCATGCGTACGCCGCTCGTAGGGCTTACGCGCGTGCCTCACGACAACCATCGCACCCGGAAATTCAGCATTCGTAAGCCGGTTGACGTCATGGTGTACGCCGTCGGCGAAATTACCGACACCGATCGGTACGATTACGGCTGGCTGGAGAACGAAACCACCGGGCAGATCGTATGGGACATGAACGGCGCCCGTACGAGCTCGGCCGGGGGGGACCATAAAAACCGCCTCGAAACGGCGTTCCTTACGCTCGCACCCGGGGATTACGCCCTTCATTACCGCACGGACGACTCCCATAACTATGATGATTGGAACAGCGATCCGCCCGATCATCCGGAACGTTGGGGCGTTACGCTGTTCCCCGTTGCGCCGTCGGTCGATTCCGGAGCCTTTGCGCTTGCCGGGTCGGTGAACATTGAAAATACGGCGCGGGACTGGGAGGGGCCTGCCGGCGCGCTGCGCCCGCCGCTTCCGCCCATGCCGATCCCCGGGAACGTCCTTGTAATTCGTAATTTGCTCCGGAACGAGGAGGATGTCCGGGAGCCGTTCGAGCTGGATCGGGATACCGAGGTGTTCATCCGCGCCGTAGGCGAAATTTCCATGAGCGGGCGCTACGACTATGGCTGGATCGAACGGGCCGATACCCGGGAAATCGTATGGGAAATGACCTGGCAGAACACCACGCCTGCCGGAGGCGATGAGCGCAACCGCATGTTTGCCGGTCTCGTAAGGCTTCCCGCCGGAAGCTACGTCGCCCGCTTCAAAACCGATCTCTCTCACGCCTTCAAGGATTTCGGCGACGCTCGCCCGGACCATCCCGAAGCGTGGGGCATTGTCATTTCCCGACCGTAACCGGGGGAATCCGGCGTCTGTGGCGTATCTTCGGGGCAGTCCATTCACCTACTCCCCGCCCGGAGCCTCAACTTCATGACGACGGTCGAACTAACCCTCTACGTCGGCGAAGACGCTCAGGAACTGCTCATCGCCGAGCTGACGGATCTCGACTTCGAGTCCTTCCTTCAGGAAGATACCTTCCTGAAAGCGTATATTCCCTCTCCTCGCTGGACCGATGTGAAGCGCGAGCACATCGAACGCTGGCTGTTCGCCCACGGCTACACCGAGCCGATCGTCGAGTCCTCACTCGAGGCGAAAAACTGGAATCGCCAGTGGGAGGAAACGATACGTCCCCTGGCCGTCGGGCCTTTTCTGGTCAAACCCACGTGGGCCGATATCCCCGCCGAGCACAGGGATAAAATTCTCGTCGAGATCGACCCGAAAATGAGTTTCGGCACCGGGTACCATGAAAGCACCCGTATCGCCCTGCGCTTTCTTCCGGAGGTGATCCGGCCGGGGGATACCGTCCTCGATGCCGGGGCGGGCACCGGCATCCTCGCCGTCGCCGCCCTGAAGCTCGGGGCCGGCCGCGCCGTCGGCTTCGATAACGACGAGTGGGCGCAAGAAAATGCGCTCGAGAACATGTACCTCAATGATGTGGCGGACCGGTTCGATTTTCGTCCGGGCTCGCTCGATGCCGTCCCGGAATCGCCCTTCGACGTGATTCTCGCCAATATAAATCGCAACGTGCTGCTGGCATTCATGCCCGAGTTCAGGAAGAAGCTCTCCCCCGACGGCCGCCTCGTGCTGGCCGGTCTGCTCGTGCAGGACCGACCCGCCATGCTTGCCGCCGCCGAACCTCTGGGTTTGTCGGCTGCCGCCGAAGCTACGGAAGGGGAGTGGTGGGGCGCGGTTTTCCATGCCCCCGTGCCCTGCGATCAATCCTAAGCGACCCATGCGAATAGCTGCCATCGACGTAGGCACCAATACCTCTCTGCTTCTCGTTGCCGACGTATACCCCGACGGCCGCATGGAGCCGCTTTTCGATGAACAACGCTTCGTGCGCCTCGGCAAGGGCGTCGATGCCGAAAAGCGCGTCAACGCGGAAGCCATGGAGCGGCTTCGCACCACACTGATCGCCCAACGGGACATTGCCCTGGAGTGGAACGCTTCGCCCATCGTGGTCGGCGCCACCAGCGCTTCCCGGGACGCCCGCAACCGGCAGGAACTCATCGAGTTCGTCCGGCGCGAAACCGGCCTCGAATACGGCATCCTCTCGGGCGAGCAGGAAGCGGAATGGACCTTCCTGGGAGCCGCCTCGGCCTTCCCGGATCTGCAAGGCACGGTCGCCGTGCTGGATATCGGCGGCGGCTCCACCGAGATCATCCTGGGCGACCCGCCGCAGGTCACCACTACTTACACCATCCGCT
>CBDUBS010000080.1:0-15390 GCA_965365445.1 uncultured bacterium
CCGCCTGTGGGTGCCGCTTGGAGGCCGAGCCTGCCGAACCCGCCACCGAAGTGTAACCTATCCTGCGTATGTCTCCGGTTCCAGTCCTTAAAAACGACCTGATGCTCCGGGCCGCCCGGCGGGAAACCGTGGAGCGCACCCCTGTATGGATCATGCGACAGGCCGGGCGCTACCTTCCCGAGTACCGGGCGCTGCGGGCCGAGAGCCGTTTCTTTGAGGTGTGCCGCACCCCGGAACTGGCGGCGGAAGTGACCCTGCAACCCCTGCGCCGGTACCCGCTCGACGCCGCCATCCTGTTTTCCGACATCCTCGTCGTGCCGCAATCCATGGGCCTGGAGGTACAGATGAAACCCGGCGAGGGGCCCCATCTGCCCGAACCGCTCCGGTCGCCGGCGGACCTGGAGCGCCTCCGCACCCCGGACGTGCGCGATGCGCTCGGCTACGTGTTCGACGCGATCCGCCTCATCCGCCGGGAACTGGACGGGACGGCCCCCCTCATCGGATTCTGCGGAGCGCCGTTTACACTCATGGCCTACATGATAGAGGGAGGAGGTAGCAAAACGTTCTCCCGGGCGAAAGCCTGGCTGTATGCCGAGCCGCAGGCGGCCCACCGCCTGCTCGGGCTGCTCGCCGATTACCTGGCCGACTTCCTCGTGCGGCAGGTGGAAGCAGGGGCGCAATTGCTTCAGGTGTTCGACTCGTGGGCGGGGCTGCTGTCTCCGGCGGCATACCGCCGATTCGGCGTTCCGTACCTCAAGCGCATCGCGGAGCGCGTAACCGCGGCCTGCCCGGACGTCCCGCGCATCGTGTTCGCCCGGGGCGCGCATTACGCGCTCGACGCCCTCGCTTCGGCTCAATACGACGTGGTCGGGTTGGACTGGACCATCGATCCCCGGTACGCCCGGCGCATCGTGGATGAACGCGCCGCCCTCCAGGGCAACCTCGACCCCTGCGTCCTCTACGCCGATCGCGGAACGATCCGGGATGAAGTGCGTCGGATGCTGCTTTCGTTCGGGCCGCAGAACCATATCGCCAACCTGGGCCACGGCCTCCACCCGGACCACGACCCCGATCACGTCGGCTTCTACATCGATGCCGTACACGAGTTCTCCCGTTCCTTGCGCCGCTAAACCGTACAATCCCTTGAGCGATCAGAAAATCATCTTTTCCATGGTGGGTGTCGGCAAGATCCACAAGCCGAACAAGCAGGTCCTGAAAGACATCTACCTGTCTTTTTTCTACGGAGCCAAAATAGGTGTGCTGGGCCTCAATGGGTCCGGCAAGAGCACCCTGCTGCGCATCATCGCCGGGCGCGACACCGATTATGTGGGGGAGGTAACCTCTCAGAAGGGAATCACGTTCGGTATGCTCGAACAGGAACCCCATCTGGAGCCGGGTAAGACCGTCCGCGACATCGTGGAAGAAGGGGCCGCCGCTACGGTGCAGTTGCTCCGGGATTACGAGGCCGTCAGCAATGCCTTCGCCGACCCCGACGTCGACTTCGACGCGTTGATGGAGAAACAGGCCCGCCTTCAGGAGCAAATCGACCATCAGAATGCGTGGGATATCGACGCGCGCCTCGAAATGGCGATGGACGCCCTGCGATGCCCCCCCGGCGACACGCCGGTGGACATCCTCTCGGGTGGAGAGCGCCGCCGCGTCGCCCTGTGCCGCCTGCTGCTCCAGGCGCCGGACGTCCTGCTGCTGGACGAACCCACCAACCACCTCGACGCCGAATCCATCCGCTGGCTGGAGCAGCACCTCCAGCAGTACGCGGGCACCGTCATTGCGGTAACGCACGACCGCTATTTCCTGGACAACATTGCGGGGTGGATCCTCGAACTCGACCGGGGCGAGGGCATCCCGTTCAAGGGCAATTACACGGCGTGGCTCGAACAAAAACAGCAACGCCTCTCGGTCGAGGAGAAGCAGGCTTCCCGCTTCGGCAAAGCCCTCCAGCGCGAGCTCGACTGGATACGTACCAGTCCGAAGGGCCGCCACGCGAAAAGCAAGGCCCGCATCACTCACTACGAGCAAATGCTCGAGGATCGTCCCGAGCTGCGCGAGGAGGAGATCGAGATTTTCATCCCTCCGGGGCCGCGCCTGGGTAATACCGTCATCGAGGCCCAGGGAGTTACCAAAGCCTACGGCGACAAGGTGCTGTTCGAGGACCTTTCGTTCGCGCTCCCACCGGGCGGCATCATCGGGGTGGTAGGTCCGAACGGGGCGGGTAAAACTACCCTGTTCCGCCTCGTCACCGGCCAGGAAACTCCCGACGCCGGTTCGTTCAACGTAGGAGAAACGGTCCGGTTGGGCTACGTCGATCAGAACCGCCCGCTCGACCCCGAGAAGTCCATCTGGGACGAGATCTCCGACGGCCTCGACGTCATCCCGCTCGGCAACCGGACCGTCAACTCCCGGGCGTACGTCGCCCGCTTCAACTTCTCCGGCAGCGACCAGCAGAAGAAAGTCGGGATGCTCTCCGGCGGCGAGCGCAACCGCGTCCACCTCGCCAAGACGCTCCGGCAGTCCGCCAACGTGCTTCTGCTGGACGAGCCTACGAACGACCTCGACGTGAACACGCTCCGCGCCCTCGAAGAAGCCCTCGCCAACTTCGCCGGGTGCGCCGTCGTAATTTCGCACGACCGCTGGTTTCTGGACCGCATCGCCACGCACATCCTCGCCTTCGAAGGCGACAGCCAGGTGACGTGGTTCGACGGCAACTACGAACAATACGCCCGGTACCGCCGGGAAGTCCTGGGCCTGAACGACCAGCCTCACCGTATCAAATACCGCCGCCTGGCCCGCTCGTGAGGCCGGGACGGGAAAGGGGTATGCATATGCAGAAACGCGCGTATCGAATCATGACGGAGCCCTGATGGATCTCGAAACCTTCCGCCGCACCTGCCTCGCGCTGCCTCATACCACCGAGGATATGCCCTTCGGGGACGATGTGCTGGTCTTTCGCGTCGGCAACAAAATCTTCGCTATGGTGAACCTCGTGAAACTGCCGCTCGGGGCCAACCTCAAGTGCGATCCCGAGTGGGCCGCCGAACTACGGGAGCGGTATGAGGACATAGGTCCGGGGCATTACACCAACAAGCGGCACTGGAACCTGGTTGCCATAGCCGGTGGGGTCCCGGATGCACTCGTGCTGGACCTTATCCGGCTTTCGTACGACCTGGTGTATGCGAGCCTTCCCCGGAAAACCCGCGACGCATTGGTATGAACCTGGAGGTGCTGCATCTCGATAACCACTTGCTGGTGCTGAACAAGCCCGCCGGGGCGCCCGTGCAACCCGATGCCACCGGCGATATAGACCTGCTCACCCTTGCCCGGGCATACATCAAGAAACGGTTCGAGAAACCGGGGAACGTATTCATGGGCCTCGTTCACCGGCTGGACCGGCCTGCTTCGGGAGTGATCGTGCTGGCCCGGACGTCGAAGGCGGCGGCGAGATTGGGAGAGCAGTTTCGGGATCGGACGGTCGGTAAAAGGTACCTGGCCGTCGTAGAGGGGATCTGCCGGGGGGAAGGGGAGCGGGTGGATTATTTGCTCAAAGCGTATCCGACCGTCCGGGTGGTATCCGCACGTACGCCCGGAGCGCAGCGAGCGGAGCTGTCGTGGCGCACGTTGGCCGTTCGGGAGGGCCGGAGCCTGCTCGAAATAGACCTCTCGACGGGACGGCCCCACCAGATCCGGGTGCAGCTGGCCGGTATGGGCTTCCCGATTGTCGGCGACTTTCGATACGGCGCCCGGTCGGAGCTGGACGGCCGCAACCTGGCCCTGCACAGCTACCGGCTTACCCTGCGGCATCCCACCCGGGATGAGAATTTGACTTTTACCGCCCTGCCGGCGTGGGGTGGTTTGTTTCAGGAGGAGATCGGGCGATTGAAGGGGGATTGAGCCGGGGTCGGATTTTCGGCAGGGACCGATGACTCGCACAAGCGTTATACCTCACCCGTTTCACCCTACAGCCGGATGACCTGATGCCCGACGACCGCCGCCGCCTCGACCGGCTTCGTGAAGCTCCCCGGGAGGATCTCCCGATGGCCCACCGTATGCAGCGCTTCGTGGAGGCATTGCAGATCCGGATATGCCGGGCCCTGGAAGGATTCGAGCCGACGGTCCGGTTCCGGTCCGACCGGTGGGAGCGCCCGGAAGGGGGAGGAGGGCTCACCCGAGTGCTGGAGGGGGGACAGGTGTTCGAGAAAGCCGGCGTCAACACGTCTGCCGTGCACGGACCGCTGCCGGACGCCGTTGCGCAGTCCTTCGGGATAGGCCCGGCGCCGTTCTTCGCAACGGGCATCTCGCTCGTCATTCATCCGCTCTCGCCTATGGTTCCGGCGGTGCACGCCAACTTCCGCTATTTTGCCGTCGGCCCGGATTTGCTCCGGCCCGGCGATGCCTGGTTCGGGGGCGGCGCCGACCTCACGCCGACCTACCCGTACCCGGAAGATGCCCGGCATTTCCATGCGACGTGGCGTGACGTGTGCCGCAAGCATCCGGCGGCGGATTATACCGCCTTCAAGACACGCTGCGACCGGTACTTTTACCTTCCCCATCGGGGCGAAACGAGGGGGATAGGGGGCATCTTTTTCGATGCCCTGCGGGATGACCCGGAAGGGACGTTTTTCTTCGTGCGGTCTGCGGGGCGGGCCTTTCTCGCTTCCTACGTGCCCCTCGTCGAGCGGCGGATGCATGAACCGTGGGGGGAGGAGGAGAAAGCATTTCAGGAAATCCGGCGGGGGCGGTATGCGGAGTTCAATCTGCTGTTCGACCGGGGCACCCGCTTCGGCATCGAGACGGACGGGCGCACGGAAAGCATCCTGATGAGCCTGCCGCCGAGGGTGCGCTGGGCGTACGACTGGGAGCCCCGCACGGGCAGCCGGGAAGAAGCGGCCCTTTCTTATTTCACGCCGCTTGATTGGTTGGGAACAAAGGAGTGAGTAGGTATGACCGATATTCATTAATCCCGCCGGCGGTGTTTCAGGTAAGGATCATAAATCGTAATCTCGTTTCCATCATTCGTTCAAGCCGTTGACGGCCCGATCAATCCGGAGTGCTCCCATGAGGTTATTGTCTTTGATGGTGCTACATGCCGTCGCGCTGGGGGCTGCAGCGCAGGGAACCGTATACAGTGTGCAGGAAGTAACGCTAAAGGCAGAGCGGCCGTATGACAACCCGTATCTGGAAGGAAGCGTTTCCGCCGAGATTACAGGCCCCGGGGGCGTTGCTTACCGAGTTAACGGGTTTTGGGACGGCGAGAAAACGTGGCGGGTGCGTTTCACACCGACGAGCGAAGGGGTATGGAGGTACCGTACCCGGTCGGCGGACCCCGGCCTGGACAGCCGGAGCGGAACCGTCGAGGTTCGGAGGGGCGATGCGCCGGGGTTCGTCAGGGTAGATGCGGAACATCCGTACCACTTCATCCGGGACGACGGCAGCCGGTATTTCATGCTCGGCACTACGTACTACGAGATCCTGGCCAATGCCCGCGGAGGGGGGCCGTGGCTGAATGCCCTGCGCGGGTCGGCGCGGTACGGCATCAACAAGGTGCGGTTCAATGTGGGCGAAGGCTCCGACGGCGACCGGGGCGCCGGGTACCCGGACGCTACGCCGTACCTGGACGGCGACCACGACCGACTCGACCCGGAGCACTTCCAGCGATTGGACGACGTGGTTGGACGGATGGACGAACTGGGTATCGTGGCCGATATGATCCTGTTCTGGAACAACGATCGGAACTACGGGACCGTGGAGCAAGACGAGCGGTTCGTACGGTACGTGCTGGCCAGGTATGCCGCCTACCCGCACGTCATCTGGTGCCTGACGAACGAATGGAACTACACAGATAAACCTCGGGAGTACTGGAACCGGCTTGGGCGGCTCGTTCGGGAAGAGGACCCCTTCCTGGCCGGCGAGAGGGGGGTGCGCCCACTCTCGATACATCACCAGACGCGCATCGATTTCCAGTACTTCGATCAGCAGTGGCCGACGACCGCCATCATTCAACTCGGCGTGCGAAACGGCCAGCGCATCGTGGCGGACGAATGGAGCGACGAAGCCGCCAACAAATCCCGCTACGTGCATGGTGACGACTGGGGTTGGCACGGCATCATGTACAATCGCGGCCACGATATGCCGGTCATCAACGATGAGTACGGATATTTCGGCGAACCGAAGGACCGCAGCGCCGGAGATACGGTCCTGACCCGCGAGAAGCACCGCCGCATCCTGTGGGGCAT
Organism: uncultured bacterium; assembly: GCA_965365445.1. Lineage (GTDB taxonomy): Bacteria > Bacteroidota > Rhodothermia > Rhodothermales > DASSAV01 > CBDUBS01. The sequence continues at coordinate 6,249 of CBDUBS010000080.1, forward strand.
TTACATGGCCGGGGGGTACGCTTCGGCCGGGGACAAGTACCTGTACGACGACCCGCCCGGGCGGCCGTACTTTGCGGCTAACTGGCACGAAGCGGCCGAATACGAGGACATTCGCAACCTCAAGACATTTTTCACGGCGAAAGGGTTGCCGTACTGGAGCCTGGCGCCCATGCCCGACGCCGTGGCGTCCGGGGAGCGGATGTACGTGTTGGGCCGGACGGGCGGGCCTTACGTGGTGTATGCCGCCGCAGGCGGACGGGTAGGGCTGACACTGCCGCCCGGCCGCTACCGGACGTTCCGGTTCAATCCGGCGACGGGCGATGAACAGCCCTGGACCGAAGTGCAGGGCGGGAACGTGGTTCTCGGTCTGCCGCCGGGCACGGATACGGCCGTGCGGCTCGAAGCCGCCGCGCCCGGCATGAGCCGGGCCGCCTACCTGTACCTGGAAGCCGAGTCGGGTGAGGTAGCGCCGCCCTTCGCCGTGGCCGGGGATGCGGAGGCGTCGGGAGGGCGGTATGTGTGGATTCCGGACGGCGAAAGCGAGATCGAGATCGACGTTCCCCGGAACGGACGCTACCGTATAACGGGAAGGGTGCGGAGTCCGGGTGGATCGGATAACTCGGTGTGGCTTCGGATGGACGACGGTTCGTGGAACCGATGGGAGATGACCCCCGGCGCGGGATGGCATGCCGATGAGGTCCGCACGAGGAACACGGGCGAAACCCTCTGGCTCGACCTGGAAGCGGGAAGGCATTGGCTGGGCCTCCGGCAACGGGAGGACGGGACGATGGTGGACGCCTTTGCCCTGACCGACGACCCGGCTTACACCTACGGAGGCGAGCGTAACCCCCGGTACGTTTATCTGTCGGCCGAGGCGGAAGCATTCCGGCTTGCGCCGCCGTTGACCGTCGAGTCGGATCGCGACGCATCGGGAGGGCGCTACGTGTGGATGCCCTCCGGACGAACGACGTACCGGTTCCGCCTGGATAGAGTGGCTGCCTATGTACTATGGGGCCGGGTACGTTCCGAAAGCGGAGGGGATGACTCGTTCAAGATTGAAATGAACGATTTTCCCTCGCAGAGCTGGAACGGCATGGAGCATCAACCCGGCTGGCACTGGGAGATCATGCACGACAGCCGGGGAGAGGTGCTTCGGTGGGAGCTCGGGCCGGGCGAGCACACGCTCCGGATCGGCTATCGGGAGGACGGAGCGCGAATCGATCGGCTACTCATTACCGACGATCCGGCTTTTCATCCGTGAGCGGAGGGAAGGCGCCGTGGGGCTCCATATGGACTACAACGTCCAGAACGGATGGGGCTGCTTCCAGGATGCGGTTCTTTACTTCGTGCCCAAGCTCATGCGCGTCGAAAAGCGACATGGTGGAATCGGCCTGAACGTGCACGTCCACGAAGTACCCCAGGCCGGCCCGCCGCGCCCGCAGTTTCTCGACCAGCAGCACACCGGGGATTCCGACCGCCGCCGAGGCAATCCGGGATAGCAAGTCGGAGTCGGGCGCCCGGTCCATCAGGTCTTCGGCGGCGGGCCGGAGCATTCGCACCCCGTTGAATGCGATGACCCCTGCCGCCGCCAGGGCGGCCCAGTCATCTGCTTCCTCCCATCCGGGCCCCCCGACGATCGCAATCAGGATGCCGATGAACGCCGCGCCGGAAGTAAAAGCGTCCGAGCGATGATGCCAGGCATCCGTTGCCACGGCCCGGCTATCCACGTGCGCGGCAACGGCCGAGACCCGGCGAAACAGGGTTTCTTTTATGGCCACCACGAGCACGAGCACGACGAGCGTAAAGGGGGCGGGGAGGTGGTGCGGCGTGACGATTTCCCTGACCGCCTGTATGGAAATCCCGATGGCTGCTCCGAGGAGCAGAAGGGCCACCACCGCCGCCGAAAGCGACTCGGCCTTGCGGTAACCGAAGTGAAACAGGTCGTCCGCCGAACGCTCCGATACCTTTAGCCCCCGCCATACGACGAGGCTGGAGAAGATGTCGGTCGAGGACTCGATGCCGTCTGCGACGAGCGCATACGAATGCCCGATCAACCCGGCCAGCACTTTTACGATCACCAGTACGGCATTCACCAGCAGGCCGATCTGGGCCATCCGGATACCCTGACGGGCGCGTTCCGCGGTGTCCTCCATGGGTTATGCAGGTGTCCTCCATGGGTTATGCAGTTTGCCCGAGGCGGCAACCTACGGCAGGCGATTGTAGATCGCAATCCTCCCGGGTGTCAACCGACGGTAATCCGGTATGGGGGTCGAATCTCGTCCGGTGAGGTGATACACATGTCCAGGTCTCGGAGCAGCCCGTCGCCAAGGCCGTAAATCCAGCCGTGTACGGCAAGCGCCTGCCCGTCCCGCCAGGCCCGCTGAACGATGGGTGTATGGCTGACGTTGTAGACCTGCTCGATTACGTTAAGCTCGCACATCTTGTTGAGCCGGTTGGTAGAGTCCTCTATCCGGTCCACTTCATCGGCGAGGCGGTGGTACAGATCCTTGATGTGCCGCAGCCAGTTGTCGATCAGCCCGAATTCCTGGTTTTGCAGGGCGGCCTGCACCCCGCCGCAGCCATAGTGGCCGCATACGATAACGTGCTGCACCTTGAGCACTTCCACGGCATACTGAAGCACGGAAAGGCAATTGAAGTCAGTGTGGACGACGAGGTTGGCCACATTCCGATGCACGAACAGCTCACCCGGATCCAGCCCGACGATTTCGTTGGCCGGAACCCGGCTGTCGGCGCAACCGATCCACAGGTACCTGGGGGTTTGCTGTGCGGCGAGGCGAGGAAAAAACGAAGGGTCCGCTTCGGCGCGGGAGGCTGCCCACGCTCTGTTGTTGTCGAAAAGGGATTTCAATACGCGCATGACCGGCAGGGAAAGGTTAAAGGTAGGCCGTGAACGACAAAGTCCGGCCCCGGGGTCCGACCGGCCGGCGAAAAATTGTCCGATGCATCTTCATCGAAACCACACCGGCGCACGTGTCACTTTTTACGTTCAGCGCGTACTGTATGATCTGAAAAGCAGAAAGAGCGGTCGCTGGATCCCTTCTGTTTAATGCGTTCAATACATACTGTATGAATCAAAAGTTAAAAATGCTATGCATGAAGCGGCCGCCGGATTTATCGAGGCATTAGGAATGCTGGGCGAACGGCAGGGATTGTCGCGGATAGCCGGACGTATGATCGGGTTTTTTCTCATGAACGACGAGCTGCACTCGCTCGACGACATTGCCGAGCAGCTTTCCATCAGCAAGGCGTCTGCCAGCACCAATGCCCGGCTCATCGAACACATGGGTGTGATCGAACGGAAAACCATTCCGGGAGATCGGCGCGATTACTACCGCCTCGGGCGCCAGCCGTGGGAAGATATCTTCGAGATGCACCGCCGTCGGCTCAAGGAAACCAGCGATCTGCTCGGGACGACTCTCGTCAGGATGCCGGCCGAACTTCAATCGCAGCGGGAGCGCCTCGCGGCATGGAATCATTTCCTGCTGTTCATGCTGGACGAACTGGACCATAAAATCGAACGCTGGCGCGAATTGCATGATGCCTCCCGGGTTGCGCCGGTAAAACCGGAGGCGATGTCATGAAGAAACTTCTCTGGATTGCCGTGCTTCTCGTGCCGGCGATTGGTTCGGCCCGGGCGCAGACCGACACCCTGGCCGTGAGCATCGACAACGCGGTCGAGCGGGCGCTCGAGCAGAGCGAAGAAATCCAGTTGGCCCGGCGGCAGTCACGGCTGGCCGATATCGGGGTGACGACAGCCCGCTCAGGGTTGTTGCCGCAGATTTCGAGCAGCATGGGATACGTGCGTACCCTGGCCTCGGTATTCGATGTGGGGATGCCGGCCATGCCGGATTCCCTCCGGTTCAACCCCGATCCGAACGCCTCCGTTGCGGACCGCCTCTCGTATCTGGAGCAGCGCGTGCCGTCGGCGGGCATGGGATCGCTGGGCAGTCTGTTCGGCGATTTGCCGTTCGGGCGGGAGAACGCCTACGCATTCAGCCTCTCCGGGAGTCAGGTATTGTTCTCCGGCGGACGCATCCGCAGCGGCATCGAGATAGCCCACCGCTTGCAGGAGGTTTCGGAACTCGGTTACAGGGAAACCGCAGCCGATCTGGAGCGGGACGTACGCACGGCCTATTATCAGTCGCTGCTCGCGAGAGAGATGGTTGACATCGCCGGGGCGGCGCTCGAGCAGGCCGAGCGGTTCCTCGCACAGGAACGGCTCCGTTTTGATACGGGCCGGGCATCCGATCTGGAGGTGATGCGGGCCGAGGTAGCGCTCGAAAATCTTCGCCCGCAGCTGGTGCAGGCGCAAAACGCCCGGGAGGTAAGCGAATTGAACCTCCGTCGGCTGGTGAACATACCGGTGCAGGTGCCGCTCCGTCTGACGGGTACCCTGGAGATTCGGCCGCAGGACGCGCTATCCGCCCCCGACCGCACCGACCAGCGGTACCTGGAGCGCCCTGCACTGGCCGCGGCCGAAGAGCAGATACGGATTCGCCGGGAAGGGGTGCGCCTTGCACGGGGTTCATTTTTGCCTTCCGTGGCCCTCAGCACGAGCTATGCCAGACAGTTATTCCCATCCTCTACGTTTGCCTTGAACGAGGACTGGCGCACCGACTGGACGGTGACGCTCGGGATTTCGTTTCCCCTGTTCGAAGGGTTGAAACGCTCGGCGTCGTTTCAGCAGGCGCAGGTCGAGCTGGAGCAGGCGCGGCTCGAACGGGACCGGCTCCGGGAGGGTCTGGGTCTGCAATACGAACAGGCCCGGGGAGAACGCGAGCGGGCCTTGTCGGTCATAGAAGCTCGCCGTCGCACCATCGATCAGGCGCAGCGGGTGTACGACCTCACGCTCATGCGCTATGAAAAAGGCCTCGCGACGCAACTCGACGTAACGGACGCCCGGCTGGCGCTGCTTCAAGCGCGGACGTTCCTGGCGCAGGCTCAGGCCGATTACCAGATCGCGCAGGTCAATCTGAAACGCGTTCTCGGCCTTTTCTGACCTTTCACCCACAGCTCGCATCTACCATGTACCGAATCATTCTGGAAATCTATGCCCGCGGCTTCGCGGTGCTTGCCGTCGTATCGCTCATTCTGGCCGGTTGCACGGCATCCGCCAACACCGACGAAAACATCGCAACCGGGCCCGTACCCGTATTGCTCGGCCCTTCCGACGTGGCCGGCGTCGCCCGGGGAGCGGTAAACCGGAGTGTAGTGGTTACCGGCTCCCTTCAACCGTACCGGGTCGTCAATGTGAAGGCACAGGCGCCGGGCATCCTCCGCGGCCTGCGCATCGACCGGGGTTCGGCCGTCCGGGAGGGGGCCGTCGTTGCACGGCTCGAGGCCGAAGGGATAAACGGTATGTGGGCGAGCGCGAAGGCCGGAGTCGCGGCCGTGGAAGCCGGGCTGGCGCTGGCGGAAGCGCAGCTCGCGTCGGCTCGCACGCTGCATGACGCCGGCGCCATGTCCGACATCGACTTCAAAGGGGTGGAGACGGCTTATGAAGCGGCCCGCTCGAACGTAGCCGCCGCCCGCGCACAGGAGACGGCGGCCCGCGAACAGGCCCGCCACACTTCGGTGGTGGCTCCGATTACCGGTCAGGTAAGCGCCCGCGAGGTGGAAGACGGGGAAGCCGTCAACCCCGGGCAGACGCTGTTTACCATTGTGGATAATGCCCGCCTGGAACTGGCCGGCCAGATTCCCGTGGATGAGGCATCGCAGGTAAAGGTTGGCCAGAAAGTCGTTTTTACGCTGGATGGATACCCCGGCCGTGCGTTCGATGGGCGGGTGGACCGCATCGAGCCGGTCGCCGACGCGCAGACGCGCCGTATTGGAATCTACCTTCGGATGGACAATCCCGGCGGCGAGCTGTTCGGGGGGCTGTTCGCGACGGGCCGCCTGTTCAGCGCCTCGCCGGTGGAGGGGCTGCTCGTGCCGGCGTCGGCTGTTCAGGAGAGAGGAGGAGCGCACTTCGTGTTCACCATTGAAGGCGGAACGCTCCATCGGAGGGCCGTCGAAATCGCTGCGTTCGACGAATCTACGGGCCTCGCCGCCGTTGCGTCGGGTCTGGACGAAGGAATGCAGGTAGTCGTCACGCCCACCGGAACCCTCGCCGAGGGAGCGCCCGTATCGCTCGGCGCTTCCGCGCCGGTAGCTTCTGCGGAGGCAAAAGACTGATATGAAGCAACAAACGAAGGAACGTTTCGGTGGACTCAGCGGACTGGCTATCCGGCGGCCCGTATTTACCGCCATGGTGATGCTCGGACTGCTCGTGCTCGGGGTTTTCGGCTTCCGCCGCCTATCCATCGATCAGATGCCCGACGTGGAAATTCCGGTGGTTACGGTGCAGACCGTATACCCCGGAGCGAGCCCCGAAACCATGGAGCGGGAAATATCCCGGCGGATGGAGGAGGCGTTCAACACGGTAGAAGGGGTGGACGAAATCACCTCGCAATCCCTGGAAAGCGCCTCACTCGTGATCGTCATGTTCGATCTCGACAGGGATGTGGACGAGGCGGCTCAGGATATACGAGCCAAAATCGAGGGCATACGGCGCAACCTGCCGGCGGACATCGAAACGCCGGTGGTGCAAAAATTCGACCCCTCGGCGCTGCCGATCCTGTCTCTGGCGCTTTCCTCCACCGACGTTCCGCTGGTGGAGCTTACCACCCTGGCCGATGAAACCGTTCGCCGCCGTCTCGAATCGGTGCGCGGGGTGGGCGAGGTTCGGTTGGCAGGCAGCCTCGAACGCGAGATCCGGATCAACTTGCTGCCTGAGCGTATGGAGGCGCGTGGAATCAGCGTACAGGATGTACTGGCGGCGCTGGCGCGGCAGAATCTGGAGATGCCGGCAGGTCGTCTCGAACGGGGTCACCAGGAGCGCCTGCTGCGGGTTACGGGCCGCATCGTGGAGCCGAGGCAGTTCGAAACCCTCATCGTGACCAACCACAACGGCGAGCCGGTGCGTCTGGGCGAAGTGGCCCGGATCGAGGACGGGACCGAAGAAGAACGCTCGCTGGCGCTGGTAAACGACCACCGGGCGGTGGCGCTGGATATCCTCAAGGTTTCCGGGGCCAATACGGTGGATGTGGCCGACGGCGTAAACGAAGCCGTATCCGAGCTGCGGGCTGCGTTGCCGCAGGGTGTGGAGCTTCAGGTCGTCCGCGACAACTCCGTCAAGATCCGCAATTCGGTGCACGACGTCATCGTGGAGCTGCTGCTGGGGGCGCTGCTCACGGTAGTTGTGGTGATGCTATTCCTGAACGACTGGAAAGCCACGGCCATTACCTCGCTGGCGCTGCCCGTTTCCGTGGTTTCCACGTTCATCCTGATGAACGCGCTTGGGTTTACCCTGAACACGATAACCCTGCTGGCGCTGGCGCTCGTCATCGGCATCCTCATCGATGACGCCATCGTCGTAATCGAAAACATCGTGCGCCACCGCGAGATGGGCGCAGATCACTTCGAGGCCGCCGGCAGAGGAACCCGCGAAATCATCCTGGCCGTCATGGCTACCACGCTCTCCATCGTGGCCGTTTTCGTCCCGGTGGCATTCATGGGGGGCATCGTAGGGCGTTTCTTCTACCAGTTCGGCGTGACGGTGGCGTGGGCTACCCTGGTATCGCTGTTCGTATCGTTCACGCTCACGCCCATGCTGGCGGCCTGGTGGGGTGTCAACCCGCATCTGCACGATTCCGGGCGTCACGGTGTGCTCAGTCGGTTCATCGCCGGGTTCGACCGATTCTTCGACCGCCTCATCGAGGTGTATCGCCGGGCGGTTGCCTGGTCTCTGCGCCGCCGCCGGACGACGCTGGCGCTCGCGGCGGCCACATTTGCAGGGGCGCTGTTTCTTTTTCCGCTGATCGGAGGGGAGTTTATGCCCGCCGCAGACGATTCGGAATTTGCCGTCACCCTCCAAACCCCGGAGGGGTCCAGCCTGACATATACCCGGGAGAAAGCCGAGCAGATCATTACCATGCTGGCGGATGTGGATGAGGTCGATTACTCGTATACCACCATCGGCGCGGGGCCTACCGGAACGGTAAATGCAGGCGAGGTGTACGTGAAGCTCGTACCCGCATCCGAACGCAACCGGTCGCAGTTCGGCGTGATGGGCGCCGTTCGCGCCCGGGTGAAGCAGCTGCACGGAGCGGATGTGGCCGTGTTGCCGCCTTCCATGGTGGGGGGCAACACCGAAGCGCCGTTGCAGGTTGAAATTCGAGGGCCGGATATTGCGGAGTTAACGCGTCTGGCCGCCCTGGTGCAAGCAGAGGTAGAGACCGTTCCCGGCGTCGTGGATGTGGATAATTCGCTGGGCGAGCCGCGTCCGGAGTACCGCATCGAGGTGGAGCGCGACAAGGCAAACGAAGTGGGCCTGGATGTCGGCATGGTGGCCGGCATGATCCGTCCGCTCATGGCCGGGCAGACGGCTACCCGCTGGGAGGACCCTTCGGGTGAGGAGCGCGATGTGGTGGTGCAGTTGGACCCCTCCCGTCGGGTTTCGACGGAGGACGTTGCCAAGCTGCCGATATCCGTACCGGGGCCCGGCGGGCGCATCGTTTCGCTCGGCCAGATCGCCCGACTGGAGCCGGGTGAGGCTCCGGCCAGGATCATGCGCAAAAACCTGGAGCGCATCGCCACGGTCACGGGCAACGTAACCTCCGAAACCTCCCTTACGGAAGCCTCCTCGGCCATCCTGGAGCGAGCGGAGGGCCTTGGTCTCCCGGCCGGGTATTCGGTCGGCCTCGGCGGGCAAACGGAGCGCTTCGAGGAGACGGCCGGGTATGTCGTTGAAGCGCTCTTGCTTGCCGTAATCCTCATATTCCTCATCCTGGCCTCGCAGTTCGAGTCGCTGACGCAGCCCCTGGCGATCATGCTGTCGCTGCCGCTGTCGATCATCGGGGTGTTCATCGCGCTGCTGCTGACCGACGACACGCTGAACATGATGTCTATGATCGGCGTGATCATGCTCATGGGACTCGTTACGAAAAACGCAATCCTTCTCGTCGATAATGCCAACGAGCAGCGCCGCACGCTGGGGCGCGACCGCACCTCCGCCCTTATCGAGGCGGGCGTCGTTCGCTTTCGGCCCATCATGATGACGACGCTCGCCATGATCTTCGGC
>CBDUBS010000081.1:0-15364 GCA_965365445.1 uncultured bacterium
CTGAGGCGGCTCGGCCGCCCCGAGGAGGCCCGCCGCGTCTTCATGGGCCTGCTGGATTATGGCCGCCGCCGCCGGAACGATGAGGCAACCCTTGATTACTTCGCCGTCTCTCTGCCCGACTTCCTCGTCTTCGAGCCGGATCTATCCCTGAAAAACCGCCTGCATTGCCTGTATATGATGGGCCTTGGGTACATCGGGCTTGCCGACTTCGGCGCCGCTGCCGACTCCCTGGAGGCCGTGCTTGCGCACGACCCGGCGCATCCCGGCGCGGCGTTTCATACGTTTGTGCTCAGCGATGCGCGCGGGCTGGTGGAAGCATGAGCGCTCCCGGTGAGGCATCCAGTCGTTTCGTACCGGGCGGCTGCCGCCCCGTCGGCAACGCCTCTACCGTCCCGGACCCGCCCTGCGGAAATGGAGCCGAGAAAGCGGTCAAAAGTGCTTCGGGTTCTTCAGCACGTCCACCCCGAGGTGCTGTTCCAGCTCCTCGTACCGGTTGCGGCTTACGCTGAAGCGTTTGCCGCTTTTGAGCCGCAGCCCGTAGTCGCCGCCGCCCCGGTTGAGCAGAGCGTCCACCTGGTCCAGCCGCACGATGGTGGACCGGTGGATGCGGAAGAACCGGGAGGGGTCCAGCCGCTCCTCCAGTGTTTGCATGCGCTCGCGGATCAGGAAGGTTTCCTCTCCGGCGTGAAGCTCCGCATACGGCCCGCTCGCCGAAATGAAGTCGATCCGGTCCACCGGGACGATACGGACCTGCCCGCGCGTCTCCACGGCGATGCGCTCGAGGTAGGAGGCCGGAACCGGCCGGGTTTCCGCCGCCGGCTCCTGGGCCTGGATGAGCGATACCAGGTGGTTGGTCAACTCGCCGACCTGCCGGAGGCGCACCATTTTCCGGGCGCGTAAAAACGCCTGTTCGAATCGCTCGTCGTCGAAGGGTTTGAGCAGGTAATCCAGCGCCGCCAGCTCGAACGCCCTGAGCGCATACTGGTCGTACGCGGTTACGAACAGGGTTACGGGCATGTCTTCCGGCCCTACCTCGCGGACTACTTCCACCCCCGTCAGCCCCGGCATCTGCACGTCCAGGAACACCAGGTCGGGTTTCAGGCGGCGTATGGCTTCCACGGCATCGGGACCGCTATCCACCATCCCGACGACATCGACGCCCTCCTGCTCGCGCAGCAGGTCCTCCAGGCGCTGCCGGGCCAGCGGTTCGTCGTCAGCAATCAATACGCGCAAAGGGGATCCCGTAGCCATGCCGCACTCCTGTTGTCGTGGCTTTTACGTGAGCGCCGCTACGCCCGTGGTGCGCAGGTCGGCGGCCGTATGGTAGGGCAGCGAAATCGTCACCCGGTATCCTGCACCGGCCTCGATCCGAAGCTCCTGAGAGGCGCCGTACAGGCCCTCCAGCCGCTCCCGCGTGTTGCGCAGGCCGAACCCTCCTTCTGCTCCGTCTCCACCGATCGGCGCTTCGCCTCCCGGACCGTTATCGCGCACGCTCACCAGCAGGTGCTGTCCCTCTCGCCGGGCTCGGATCTCGATGAGGCCCTGCCCGGTGACTTTGCTTACCCCGTGCTTGATGGCGTTTTCGACGAGGGGCTGAAGAATCAGGCTGGGCAGCATGGCGTCTTCTACATCCGGATCGATCTGTTCCACTACTTCCAGCCGGCCCTGAAACCGGATCTGCTGGATCTCCAGATAATCCCGAAGGAATTCCATCTCCTGCCGAAGGGTTACTTCCTGCGCGCTGGACCCCTCCAGCGTATACCGCAGCAAGGCGCTCAACCGGGCAATCATACGCCGCACGCCCTTCGGGTCGCGCTCCACCAGCGACGACACGGCGTGGAGCGTGTTGAACAGGAAATGCGGATTCAACTGGATTCGCAGCGTCTCCAGCCGGGCCTCCACCAGTTGCGCCCGCAGCCGGTTCGATTCCTCCACGCGGTCCCGGTACCGCAAAAAGTATTCTCTGGCAAATCCGGCCGCCAGCACGGCAAAATAGACAATCAGCTCGCGCAGGAAGAACATTCGCAGGATGTCTCTCCACGGATCGAAGGAAAATGGCCGCCGGCCCGTCTGCGGAAACACGAAGACCCTCAGGAAATCCTCGTAGATCTCGATTCCTATGGAGAACACCAGCGCCAGTCCCAGGTGGACGGCGACCAGCCGAAGCCAGTGGGCCCGGTCCGGGCTGTACCGGCTGCTTATCCGGAAGATGAGGGGCGTCAGGAGCGCCCAAAGATAGTAACTGGCGCATGCCCGCAGCACCCCGAGGAGCACCACGTCTGCCGTTGGCGCTCCCCCCCGGGGGTCCAGCAGCCGGCTGCTTGCCATCAGCAGGGCCATGAACGTCCAGAACGCGAAAATCAGGCCCCATTCCATGCGGCTCGTTCCGCGGGATGGTTCTCGCTCAGCTACCGTTCGTTCCATGCGAAGGGGATTCCATCCCCTGAAAGACGTTATACCATTTCAGTCTGCTGTTTACGCCGGAAGAAGCGCTCGGGCAAGCCCGACGATACAAACCGCACCCCCGCCCGCACCAAACGCACGCTGCTGCAACCAACGGGCTTTTTTAACCGCAATTGTAACGATTGGCGCGTGCGGCCTCTCGAAGCGTCCGGTATGCGGCAGCGGCAGGCATGGTTTAACGGAATATCGGCCGTTTTACTCTACTCTCCGATGCGCAAACCTGTTCTGTTCGTTTTTTCTCTGTTACTCCTGGCCGGATGCCGGTCATTCTCCGTTCCTTCTTCCGGGACGGCGCCTGTGGGCCTGCCGGAATGGATCGAGCGCACCGGCGCTCGCCGGGAACCCGGGGCCTCCCGCCTGTTCTCCGTCTCGGATTACGGGGCGGTAGCCGATACATCCGTGGTATCTACGGCGGCCATACAGCAGGCAATCGACGCGGCGGCAGCCGCCGGGGGAGGGGTAGTTTCCTTCGGACCGGGCGGCTACGTCACCGGAGCGCTGTTCCTCAAAACGGGCGTCCACCTGCGCATCGATCCGGGGGTCACGTTGTACGGTAGCCGGAACGATGCAGATTACCCCATCCGCCCGACGCGTGTGGCCGGCATCGAAATGCCCTGGCCCGCCGCGCTCATCAACGTCGAAGACGCCGAGAACGTCAAGATATCCGGTGGGGGGACCATCGACGGCCGAGGGGAGAAGTGGTGGGACAAGTACTGGGACATGCGCCGTAACGACTACGAACCGCGCGGCCTTCGCTGGGCGGTCGATTACGATGCCGAGCGCGTCCGCCTCGTCGTTGTGTCGAACGCCTCCGACGTGACCCTCGAAAACCTTCATCTGAAACGGTCCGGCTTCTGGACCGTCCAGATTCTCTATTCCGACCACGTCACCACCGACGGCCTCACCATCAGCGATAACCAGGGCCCCTCCACCGACGGCATCGACATCGACTCCTCCACCTGGGTGCTCGTCCAGAACAACGACATCGACAACAACGACGACACCATCTGTCTCAAGGCCGGCCGCGACGCCGACGGTCTGCGCGTGAACCGGCCTACCGAATACGTCCTCATCCGGAACAACCTGACCCGTCGGGGAGGGGGTATCATCTCGTTCGGAAGCGAAACTTCCGGGGGCATCCGGCACGTCGTCGCGTACGACAACCGGGGCGTCGGTACGAAGGAAGGCATCCGCTTCAAGTCGGCCAAAACACGCGGCGGCGTGGTTGAGGACGTCATCATCCGAAACACCCGGATGGAAAACGTGCCCCTGCCCATTACGTTCACCCTGAACTGGAACCCGAGTTACTCCTACGCCACGCTTCCGGAGAACCAGACCGACCTGCCGCCGCACTGGATCGTGCTCAACACGCCGGTTACCCCGCCGGGGCGGGGTCTGGCCGAGTTCCGCGACATCCTCATCGACGGCGTCACGGCCGTCGGCGCGGAGCGCATCCTCACGGTGAGCGGCCTTCCCGAAAAAGCCATCCACGACGTCACCCTGCGCGACATCCGGGCCGAGGGCCGGGAGGCCGGGTTCATCGAGCACGCCCGAGACTGGACGATTGAAAACGTCGTCCTCACGACCCCCTCGGGCGAGCCTGTCCTGATCACCGACAGCGAAAACGTGGACGCCCCCCTCGTGAAACGAGCGCCCGCGAAGCCTGCCGTGTTTCTCATCGGCGATTCCACCGTAAAAAACGGCAGCGGCAGGGGAGAGGGCGGCCTCTGGGGTTGGGGCGACTTCCTCGCCCCGCACTTCGATACCACCCGCATTGCCGTACGCAACCGGGCCCTCGGCGGACGGAGCAGCCGCACCTACCTGACCGAAGGGCTGTGGGACAAGGTACTGGCCGAGTTGAAGCCCGGCGACTTCGTGCTCATGCAGTTCGGCCACAACGACGGCGGCCCGCTCAATACCGGCCGGGCCCGCGCCTCCCTAAAAGGCAACGGCGACTCCACCCGGACCGTCGTGATGGAAGCCACCGGGAAGGAGGAGACCGTCCGCACCTACGGCTGGTACCTTCGCAAGTACATCGCCGATGCGAAAGCGAAGGGGGCCGTTCCCATCGTGCTCTCGCTGGTCCCGCGCAACATCTGGGAAAACGGCCGGGTCGTCCGGGCCGCCGGCGACTACGGCCGGTGGGCCGCCGAAGCCGCCGGGCAGGGGGGCGCGTGTTTCATCGACTTCAACGAGATCGTCGCCCGCCGCTACGAATCCATCGGGCAGGAACGGGTTAAAACGGACCTGTTCCTGGAGGACCACACCCATACCAACGAAGCGGGGGCGCGCATTAACGCCGCCGCGCTCGTGGAGGGGCTCCGGGGGCAGGAGGGTTGCGGCGGCCTCGCCGGCTACCTTGCCGCCGTCCCCTGACGGGTTACAACTCTACCGCCTCGATGCGGCGCAGCAGGGCATCCCGGTCGCCTTCCAGGAACGGAAGCACCTCGAAAATGCGCTCGGAAAACCCGGCGATGCACGCAATCCGGTCCGCCGGGAATTGCGTCGTCCCGTATCCCTGCAAATCGAACGACAGAATGTAAGGTCTCGCGCCGGTGCGCCGCTCGTAGGCCGCCAGCGCCCCGGTAGGTGGGTTATAACCGATCCACCCCTGCATATCCGACAGGAATACGATGCGGTCGTAGGCCCGGTCGGCCGTTTCCATCACGGCGTGGAAATTGGTCCCCCGGCCGGGGCAGCGATTCCTCAAATATTCCGCCACCGACAGCACGCTGCTCGACCGGTCTACCGGGACGTAAGCCGCTTCGTCCGAAAAGATCATCACGTCGGCTTCTGCGCCTCTCGCAAACGCCGCCGCGAACAACGCCCCGATCTGGATCGGGCGTCCCATCATCGAGCCGGAGCCGTCGAGCGCCACCAGCGTTTTTCCCGGCAGCGCCGGCAGGTTGCCGACGGCGATGTCGGCGGCCCGGTGCAGGGCGCCGAGGACTTCGGACGCCTCGGGGCGACTCATGCCTTGAACGGCTTCCAGGGCGGTAGTGAACCGGAAGGGCAGCACGCGGGACCCCCGGATGCGCTGCTCGTCCACCAGCAGCGCACACGCTTCGGGGACTACTTCGGGAGCCTGTTCCACGATGTTGCGCAGGTTTCGGAGCAGGGCGAAATACCCGATCCGACCGGAACGGACCATTTCAGTCCACGCATTCCGTCTGGCTTCGTCGGCATCCTCCTGCCGCCCGGCTTCGGATAGCCTCACTTCCCAGGTTTCGGCCGGAGCCAGCGTCCCCCGGATCAACTCGCCCAGGGCTTCGGTATGCGGCGGGTGCACCAGGTTCACCAGATCCACCAGCGACAATTCCTTTCCTTCGGCCCGGTATTTCGCCAGCCGATAGCCGTCGAAGCGAGCCAGCGCCGCGCCGAGGCCTTTTTTGAGCGCGTTCGGAACGGGCTTGCCGTAGCGCTGCAAATAGACCGTCATGATTTCGAGCGCGTCGTCGGGGCGCACCACGATCCGGTCGAAGAACCCCTTCGTCCACTGCTCCCCTTTTACGCGAGCCGCCAGGATGGCCGCCGCTACGTGCGACACCGAACGCATCCCGAACTCTCGCCGGGCGAACAGGGCCGTTCGCGCCGCGAATGCCGGGTCGGGAGCTTCCTCGACGAGCGTGAACAAGCGTTCGAGCGCTTGCTGCCGGTAGTACTGTTCCTCCAAGAAGGAGGTCAGCATCAGCGCGGTCAGTTCGTGTCGGTTATCCTGCGCGTAGGCTTGTCCCCCGGCCAGATTGAGCACCGTCGTCGGCGCGGCTTTACGGTTGAAACGCATGGCGGTAGTTGGTAAAGCCACCTCCCCGGGCCCTTCATTCGGAAGAAGCCCGGGGCGTGGCGACTCACAGACCGGGGAGTACATCGGCGGGCGGAATTCAGCCTTTCGGCCGGCGGGATTTGAACCCACAGCCGGTTGCCCGGCATCAACCATCCACGAAGGAACGCCCATCCTCGCTGCCCCGGAATATCAAATGGAGGAGTAAACCGGCGTCGGGAAGCCCGTGAGGGCATCCGGCTAACAAGCCGGGCTTCTTAACAGGAAGTAACCCGTCGCCTCACTGCCTCCGCAAAGAACGAGGAGGGAGGAAATCGAAAACGGGTCCCGATCCGTTCGGGTTCAGGACCATGTCATGGAGGTCCTGGCCGGGGTCGAACCGGCTTCGACTTCTTTCGAAGCATCCCGTCCTCTCGCTGCCCTCCCACCGCCGGATCAACCGGCTGCATCAACGAAGGCAATGTAGGAAGGTATTTTCGGGGCGCGGACCATTTTTGTCCGATTGGCGCGATTCGACCGCCGGCAGCCTACGGTAGCAGCCTCGTTTCCGGTAGTTCCGCTCTTTCCCGAACCGGCCTCGCGCCGTCCGGCAGCGTCCAGGAATCCCGCTGCTCTCCGAACGGCATAGCAACCAGACGAGGCAACCGTACCTCTTCCGGCTCCCGGTAGGCGGGCAGTCCGATGGCAACGGCATTCTGGGGTACGTTTCGGAGGGTGGTTCCGTGCAGGTAGTCCCATAGGGCGAGCCCGCTGGAATAATTCGAGTCCGATTCTTCGGGCACGATGGAATGGTGTATGCCGTGGATGCGCGGGGTAATCACGATCCGGCACAGCACCCGCTCGAGCCCTACCGGCAGCCGCAGGTTCGCATGGTGAAACACCACTTCGACCGCCATGAAGGCCTGCCATACGGAAAACGCCTTGGGGCCGATGCCGCCAAGAAGGATCGGCAGGGCCAGAAAGGGTGTCGAGGCCAGAATCTCGGTGAAGTGGAAACGGAGGGCCGTCGAGGCGTCCATGTCCAGATCGGTATGATGCACCGCGTGCGCTCGCCAGAGCCACGGAACCCGGTGGAGTAAAACGTGCCACCAGTAGAAGGCGTAATCCAGCACCACTATGCCGATGGCGGTGCGCGCCGGTGCGGGCAGCCCAATCCGTTGCAGCACCCCCCATTGCCGCGCCTGCACGCCCTGCGCCAGAGGCATCAAGACGGGCCGGGTAACGGCCTGCGCCGCCACACCGCTCAGGCCGGCCACCCCGGCGTTGCGCAGCATACGCCGCCATTTCGGTTCAGACCGGCCACGCCGTAATTCGATCCGGTGCTCCAGCCAGACCACCGCCGCGAACGCGGCGAGGCCGGCCGCCCCCTTCAGGACGCTGCGAGTAAGCATACAATAATTACCGACCGGAAAGTTCTGAAACGCCTTCGGTTGCCTCGGGCAGGGTCAGGGCGAGCACGACGAACGACGATACGGCGCTCGCGATGCAGTAGGCGCACCAGGGCTCCTGCCGGGTTGCCATCTTGTACAGATACCACCCCGCTCCGGCCGCGTCGGCAGCCGACTTGGCCGCCGATGCAACGGGTACCCACGGGAGCCGCCGCGCCCGGTCCGCGCCGCCCAGCGCCGCCAGGGGAATGTTCACGGCCAGGCTCGCCAGCGAGAGCGACCCGTCCGGGATGCCGAACTGGAAGGCCGCCTCGGACAGGTTGGCATCGTCCGAGCGGAAGCCGCGGATGGGTGGGTCCGGTAGATGCCGCACTACGCCCGTCTGCAACAGCGAAACCGCCGCCATGCCCGCCATTCCGGCCAGCGACCACATCACGATGGCCCGTCTCCGTTTCATCGAGTCGGTGCGAGCGTTGCGTAAGGCGTCCCGTATTTCACTCGGGGTGTTTCCGAGCCACTTCTGGATGAATGTGCGCATCCTTCCTCTCCCGTTGTTCCTGTAAATCCGCTGGTTTATTGATACACAGGGCTGCCTGACGAGGGTTTCCGGGAAACCATAAGATCGCATTTGATTTCCGGTCGTGCCGGCTCGCGCATCGAACGCCTCAAGGGATTTCGCCTGGCCGAACTTCCACCGAGCCGACAGAAAGGGTCCGTTTGCCGATGCAGGGATCCTCCGCCCTCCTACGGCCGTTTCTGATACGCCCCTCCATCGGTATGGCAATCCGGTTACCCGTCACGCTCGCTCATGATCTCGGTCGTTATTCCTGCTTTGAACGAAGGTCGCTGCATCGAGCGGACGCTCGCCGCCATACCTCCCGATGCAGAGCCGGTCGAGATCCTCGTCGTTGACGGCGGCTCCACGGACGACACCTGCGAGCGAGCAGCGCCGCTGGCCCGTATCCTGAGCGCGCCACGGGGAAGGGCCCGCCAGATGAATGCCGGCGCGGCGGCGGCTCGCGGGGACGTGCTCTTGTTCCTCCATGCCGATACGCTGTTACCCGAGGGGGCGCCGGCCGCCGTCCGGCAGGTCCTATCCGAATCGCGCGTCGAAGCGGGCGCCTTCCGCCTGCGCTTCGATACGACGTCGCCGTTGCTTCGCTTCTACTCGTTCTGCACACGCTTTCCGCTTCCCATCCTCTGTTTCGGGGATCGGGGGCTGTTCGTGCGCCGCTCAACGTTCGAGGCTCTCGGGGGCTTCCCGGACATCCCGTTGTTCGAAGACCTCGAAATGGTGCGGCGTCTGGCCCGGCGCGGCGGATTTCGGTTTCTGCCCGGGTACGCAACCACTTCGGCCCGGCGGTTTCTGCAAGACGGCATCCTGCGCCGGCAACTTCGTAACGCCGGGCTCTGGTTGCAATACCTGGCCGGAGCCGACCCCGAAGCGCTCGCCGGAAACTATCGCTACGATGCTCCGGCAGGGGATGTTGACCCGAGTGGCGCCCGCGCATGAAAGGAGCCGTCGCCGTCATGGTCAAGACGCCGGAGCTTTCGCCCGTGAAAACACGCCTCGCCGAGGGCGTAGGGCCCCGGGCTGCCGAAGCGTTTTACTTGGCGTCTCTTGCAGCCGTTGTCGCCGTTATGCGCCAAACCGCACGGGAAACCGACATCACCCCGTATTTCGCCGTAGCCGAGGCGTCAGGAATGACCGCCCCCCGGTGGCGTACTCTCGATCGCATTCTACAGGGAGAAGGGGGATTGGGCCGCCGCCTGCACAGGGTTTACGCGAGCCTGAGAGCCCGGCATCGGTTCGTGGTTCTACTCGGCGCGGACGCCCCACAGATCGAGCCGGACCACCTGATCAGCGCCTCGCGCTGGCTTACCGGGTCGCCGGAGCCCCGGTTTGCGTTCGCTCCCGCCGAGGACGGTGGTTTCTGGCTGTTCGGAGGCAATCGTCCGCTCCCCTCCTCCTTCTGGACCGACGTTGCCTACAGCCGTCCGGATACCGGCTTCCGTATCCGCGAACAGGCCGCGACGCTCGGGGCCGTTCTGGAACTCCCGTCCCTCACCGATGTGGATCGGCCCGAGGATCTATCCTCGCTCCGGCAAGCCATCGCGGACATGCGGCAGCGCCTCCCCGAGCAGGAGGCACTGCTTCGCTACCTGGAAACCCTGCTATAACCATCCGAATCGGCAATCAGCCGTGTTGTGGTCGGATCAAATGCCGCCGGCTCTTTTTCGACGCCTCTGAAACCGTTCTTGCCTTCCGCGCATTACCTATTCAAGCCGTTCATACAATCCGCACCTCCCTGATCCCAACCGCGTTATGCCTACCGATCCGACGTTTCTTTCCCTGAATCTGTTGCCGGATGAGCAGGAGCTTCGGCCGAATGGAAACAGGCATAGTCTGCACTTCCGTAAAGCGCCTCTCGCCGATCCGCGCGAACAGATCAGGCATCTCCGGGGGGTAGAGGTGGTTGCGTGCTCCCGGCAGACGGGAAGGTTCGCCGACGACCTTCATGCGGCAGGATGGCCCGCACTGCACCCGGGGGCGCTCGAGATTTTTCAGATCAACCTCGGCAAGCTGTGCAACATGACCTGCCGGCACTGCCATGTGGACGCCGGACCCGACCGGACCGCCGAAAACATGGACCGGGAAACGGTTGACCTCTGCCTCCGCGCCCTGGACCGCACCTCCGCCCACACGGTGGATCTTACGGGCGGCGCCCCGGAGCTAAACCCGCATTTCAGCTATCTGGTGGAGGAATGCCTCCGGCGCGGCAAGAAGGTCATCGACCGTTGCAACCTCACCATCCTGACTACGAACCGGTACACCCACCTGCCGCGCTGGCTGGCCGAAAGGGGCGTTGAAATCGTCTCGTCGCTGCCGCACCACCACCAGGACGCAACCGATGCGCAGCGCGGAGAGGGAACCTTCGAACGCTCCATCCGGGCGCTTCGCCTGTTGAACGCGGAAGGGTACGGACAGGGCCGCCCCGACCGGGTGCTCACCCTCGTCTCGAATCCGGTAGGCGATGAGCTCGCGGGTTGCCAGGGCGCCCTGGAGAAAGAATGGAAGGCCACTCTGGAGCAGACCCACGGCATCACGTTCGATCGGCTCATCGTGCTGAACAACATGCCCGTCTCCCGCTTCCTGGAATGGCTGGTTCAGAGGGGCCGGCTGCAACCATACCTTGAACGGCTGATTCACTTGTTCAACCCCTGCACGATAGCGGGTCTGATGTGCCGCAATACCCTGTCGGTATCGTGGGACGGCCGCCTGTTCGATTGCGACTTCAACCAGCAGCTCGATCTCGAGATGCGGTATTCCTCCGGCCGGGTCATGCACGTCAGGGATTTCGACCCGGAGGTCTGGGCTGCGCGCACGGTTCGCACGGAGCGCCACTGCTACGGATGCACCGCCGGGCATGGCAGCTCCTGTTCCGGATCGCTGGCCTGAGTCATTGTTCCGTTACCCGAAACTCGACCCGCCGGTTGAGCGTCCGCCCGGTGGGGTTGCCGTTCGTCGCTACGGGTCGGGTTTCGCCGTACCCACGGGTTGTCAGCCGCGCCGGATCGATGCGGAAGCCGTCGAGGAGGTACTGCCGCACCGCTTCGGCCCTTCGCTCCGAGAGCCGCTGGTTGTAGGCATCCGTACCAACCGCATCCGTGTGCCCGCCGATTTCGATTTGCAAATCCGGATACCGAACCAGCACGTCTCCCACGGCATCCAGCGTCCTTTGCGATACGGGTAGGAGGGTGCTTTTGTCGAACTCGAACACCACGTCCACGGTACGGAACAGTCCTGTTTCCAGCAGGAGCCGCTCGATTTCCCGCACTTCCGGAGGAGTCGATCCGCTCGCGTCTCGTTCTGTCGAGCCGGGTTGGGAGTAGCCTGTTTCCTTCCGCGCCTGCCGCTCGCGGTACAGTCGTATGATGTCCGCTTCATCGTTCGTCAGGCCGAAAGGCAGCGGGCGATCGTACCCGTTCAGCCCGCCGGGCCCGGGCATTACACCGGGCACGGATCCGCCGGAGGGCGTTATGATGATAACGGGCTGCACCACCACACGATTGCCGTGAATCCGGGCGATCCTTTTGCGCACCGCCCGGATTCCACTCGCCCCCGAGTCGGAGGGGGATTGGAAGACCGCGCCCCTCTCCGGCGCCCTTACGACGCGCTCCGTCGGTTGGGCCTGCGCCATGCCGACCGTCAGCAGCCCTGCTGCCAACAACCCGAGTGTCCGCCGGGTTCGTCTTGCTTCTCTCTGTTTAGAAACCAAGCCGCACCCCTCCCATGAATCGGTGTATGTCGAACAGGTTCAGCGTGCTGTATTCGCCGAATACGTTGATCCCGTTAGGCAGAGTGTACTCCACGCCGCCCAGCAGGTTGAAAGCCAGGTTGAGTCCGGAGAGCCAGTCGTTCGTAACGACCCCGAGCCCGGCCCCTGCATACGGCCGCAGGTCGCTGTAGCGGCTGAAGGGTACGATGCCGTTGCCGAACAGATTGATCGAAAGGCCGTCGCCGAAGCCGAGATGTCCTTCCGGCATGAACATAAAAAACGACCCCGGCAGCCGGTATTCGGCCCGCCCGCCCAGCAGGAATTGCTCCGGCCCATCTCCAAACCGAAACCCAGCCATCGGCAGCAATCCCATGTATTCGCGATTGCCCAGCCCGAGGAACCCGTTCGACGTTTTTTCGACCCGGACAGCCTCCGCCGAGTCACCTTCGTATACCACCACCTGATCTTGCCCGCCGGTGCGGTCGTACAGCCGGGCCAGCCGATCTTCGATGTCGCGCAGCCTGCGGTTTAACACCTCCGTGTTTCCGGAGCGGCTCTGCTCCGCCACGGCCTCCCGGACGATCTGCCGGATCTGCGCCGCCGAGGGCCCTGCCATCCCCATCGAGTCACCCGGCATCATCCCGATCATGCCGGGCCAGCCGGCCATTCCACCCGTCACTACCGTCGGCGGGGCGTACATCACTTCCGGCTCGGCAGGAGCTACGTCGCCGTACCGGATGTAAATCTCTCCCCGTTCCGGCACCGGGATGGTAACCGTTTCCCCGGAGAGGTTGCTAATCTCCACGGTTTCCACCGTTTCGTCTCCCTGGAGCGAATCCCCCGATACCGTTTTCGTGATTCGGGCCGGGCGCTGTTCGGCTCTCATCGCCCGGGCGTACTCCAGCGAGTCGATCCGCGCGCGCAGCCGGTTCATTTCGTCCGTCAACTCCTGCTCGCGGCTGCGGGTATACGCCCGTTCGCTCTCCAGTACGTCTCCGGCCGTGCGGCCTCCGCCGCCGAGGTTGAACCGCAGCCCGGCGCTGTACATTACGGCCGAGTAGACCGAACTCGGGTCGCTCACCGTCTCGATGTCCTGGTTGGTCATCAGGAGCACCCGGATGCCGCCCTGAAGCGTCAGCGATGAGGAGAGGGGCAGTTCGATGCCTCCGCCTCCCATCGCGAAATACCGGTCGTCGGGGTCGAACCCGCTGTACTCCGTATAGTCGCTGCCCGAGGTTACGTACCCCCCTCCGATTCGCAGAAACGGCGAGATGCCCCCTGAACGCCCCGAGAAGCGCAAATCGAGCTCTCCTCCGTACAGGGCCAGCTCCGTGAAGTCGGTCGTCAGTTCATCCTTGAGCAGCTTTTCCTGCTCGAGCCCCCGCCAGTAGAATCCGCGCAGCCCGATGTACGGCCCCAGGTCGAACCCCGCGTTCACCCCTGCCACCGATTGATACTTCGGGAAACCGAGTTTTTCATCGAAGTGAATCTGGCCGGCGAACGGTTCCACGGCAAGCTGAAAGCCGCCGCCCCGAAATTGCCGCATCAGCGCCCGATCCACTTCCGTCAGGTCGCCCTCACCGCGCCCGCCCAGGTACAGCTTCAGCGAAGCCGACAGGGCCGGATTGTACAGGGTTTTCTGTGTGAAGTCGCTGCGTTCGAGGCCCGCCCGCGTAAGCTCATCTCCCGAGAAAATAGAGGCCGGATTGAACCGGTACGACAGGTTCTCCGCCGCCACCGAAAGCGTGTAGCGGTCGGCCAGGCTGAACGTCAGTCCGGCTCCGCCCAGGGCGTAAATGCTTTCCGTTTCTTCCAATCCGTCCGGCTCAAACCGGATGATTCCCGTTCCGACCTTCACGAACGGGACCAGCGAGCCACGCGACAGGTTGAGCCGCAAGTTGGCTCCGTAGCGCCGGGCATCCACATCCCGCCCGTCAAACGTACCCGGTGAGGCGCCCGATACCAGACTCCCGACCGATAGTTCGGAGAAGTCTGTTTTCAGATCGTAGCCGAGGGTGTATACACCGCTGAGTTCAACGAATTCCCCGAATCCGAAGCCTACCTGGCCGCCGTAAAAATAGCCGTCCCGAAGGCCGGCGTTGTCATCCCAGTTGATCCGGCTGCCGATGGGAGAGAGCGTGTAACTGATGCCGGTTACCTGCCCGAAGGCCGAAAGTACCGGTATGAAGAAAAGGCTCCACAGTACGATGTACCACCCCGTCCGACCTGTTGTAATTAGACGCATATCATTACTAACCTTATTATTTGTAAATGCTTTACTTCATGCCTACAACGGCTCGCGGCAGGTGATCCGACGCGGTGCCGGTTTTTTACATTTTGCGCCCCGCTCCGGGATGTTTTTTCGCTGTGTGAGAGACTGTATTGTTAGGTGTGGGTTATACAACGAGGGCTGCCGGTCTGGATCCTGTGAACCGACAAGCTATCAAGAAACCGGTCGAAGTCATACGCAAAGCCGTTGAAAGGCGCCCCCATGCATGAATACACGTTTACACTGATCCTTGCGGCTGAACCGAGCGAAGAACAGATCGGCGTACTGTACGGCTACTTCGGCGCAAACGGAGAGGCTCCCGGAAGCGTTCAGGATGTGCTGATCGGGACTGCTGCCGGGGGTCCGTATGCCGTGTGCACCGCGCAGGGTGATTCGTTCGATCAGGCGTTAAGGGATGTCCTCGGCGGCTTCCATCGGGAAGGGATACAGGTTGAACGCATCGAACTGGATCAGGAAGCCGTACAGATTCTCACAGCCGCCTGAGACGGTCTTCTCTGCCTCTTTACCAGGGAATGCGATTACGGGGGCCCTATCGAGGGATGGCGCCACCCCCACCGCCCTCCCCTTATACCTTACGCTCCATCACCGATCTGAGGGCGAGGATTGCGTCGAGCAGAGGCCGCAGGACACCGTAATTCCCGCAACGCAAGAAACGTGCTTACTGCGGGTTCGGGGGCGCGATTACGTCCGAGTCCCTTTCCGAATGGTACCCGAGTTTCCGTACGAGCTGCAAAGACCTGCATGAATGGGCGCGAAACGATCGAAAAGCAAAACCCCCGAATCGGCTTTTTCAGGCTAATTCGGGGGTTTTAGGGCTAGCATCCGCCCGGGTTGCTACCGCGTTGGAAGCAGTCGAGAACACTTCGGGCACCGGCTATAAAATGACCGAGTTTCTTAAAGATAAATTCTTGAATAGCTATATCGGTGTCAATCATCGTAAGAGTAGACTGTACTTCACAGGAGGATCAAAAAAGGCTACGTGGTGCCAGCCCTGGAAGCAGCGCAGTTCCTCAAGACGGGTCAGATCGACTGAATTCAAAGCTGGTTCAAGCAGTAACGCGGCCGACGCACGAAGTCGGGAGGCCATGAGTCTTTGATGCGAAAGAGCTTGATGAATGCCTTGAGTCCAGCCTGCCTTGAGGGGCGAAACACGACATTCGCA
>CBDUBS010000082.1:0-15327 GCA_965365445.1 uncultured bacterium
GGCAATATACGTGTCTTCTACGCACTCCCCCGTTCCTAAGATCGGTATTTGCCTTACTAACTCCAGACGTACAGTTTCCCCCTCCATATATGCTGGATTCGGATTGAACCAGCCGTTATCATAGTTATATGTCCCATCAGCTCTTTTTTGATATAGCCACATTCCGGTCACTCCTCTAACACGATAGCTTGAGCCCCCAAACTGATATTTAAAATAATGCTCATTCAAAGTTTCAAGAAAGCCTTCCCATCCTTGCCCAGCATATGCTACGTACATGGGAACCCAACATTCATTCTTAACCGCATCAGCATCATAGGCGTTACAAGGCAAAGAATGTACATTTTTGTTAAATGACTCTACGTTGGATTTATTAGACTCAGTATATTCAAAGGAAACACTTTTTAGAGGTGTCTCCGAAAGAATTCCTGTATTTAGATTTTTCTTATAAAGCACATCTTCAGTCAACGTAAAGAGGGTATCACCGACAATCACCCTACCTTTATGATCTAAAACCGCCAACTCCTCAGGGTAAAAAAGGTTGGCGCGTGATAAGAAGCTTTTCAGATTTTCGTGAACCTCTATTGGCGTTACTCCCAGATCCGAGAGAAGGTCAAGCGCCTGCAGAACCCCCTCGAATTCATTAAAATTTTTATAGCGCTGCAAGACCTTATATTTAGATGAAATAACGACCGGTATTTTCCGCATTAAAACTTTATTCTCCACAGAAGCTTTTTTCCTATTATTATATTCCATTAATGCCTTCTCAATTACAGTGACATCAGCTGGTACATACAGAAGGGTTTGTTCTGTTTCTACTCTCTGCATATCTGTTACAATCTGTTCCCCACATCCTGATCCTAAAAAACTTATCAAAACAATGATCAGTATCTGCTTTACTAAAATCCCATTTGACGAAATCCTAAAATTAAGTATTGCCGACGATCCTTTTCTCATCACGGCACATGTCTCTCTCATCTGTGTTTACCTCATTCAGAATGTTGAACTTAAACATGACACAGCAATTATTTACAACATTTGGAAAAAAAAACAACATATATGATTATAAAAATTTTACATGAATTACATAGAAATGTCAACCCCGGGGCACAAATATTGATCTTACCCGTTTTGAGCATGCCATTGTTAAGGGGTCACACTTTAGTAACGGGACAGTATTTCAATAGTTTTTACGTCTTATCTTGTTGTCCAAGGATTAGTATTAAGTCGTATCTATGTCGTCGATGTAATAATTAAGGATAGGAGCGCAAAGCCCAACCTAGTGCCTGAAGAACGTCACGCCTCTCCCATCCCCCCGAACTGGATGTTCGGCCCCGGGCCGCCGCGCTCCTCGATTTCGCCGTGAGCCGACTCGTACCGCGATATGTTGTCCGCTAAGGCATGCAGCAGGCGGCGAGCGTGCTCCGGTGTGATAATGATGCGGCTTTTGACGCGGGCCTTGGGGACGCCGGGCATGACCCGGATGAAGTCCAGGATGAACTCCTCCGACGAGTGGGCGATCATGACGAGGTTAGAGTAGATCCCTTCGGCTACGTCTTCGGTGAGCTCGATGTTGATCTGGCCCTGGGCTGCGGAGGGGTCCTTCGGATTATTTGGATTCATGTAGTTTTACTCGGAGTGGTTGGACGCCCGGCCCGAATGGGCCAGGGCGTGGATCAGGTCACTTTTGGTTACGATATCGAAGCCGTCCTCGCTCTCGACGAGTACGGCGCCCGCGCCTCGCTCCATGTAGCCCGAGAGATCCTCGATCGGCAGGCTGCGCGGAACGGTCGGGAAGGGTTCGCCCATCACTTCGCGGACCAGACCCGCCCCGGCATCCTTGCGGTCGATGAGGCGGCGGAGTACGTCGTACTCGGTCAGGCTGCCGACGACGCGGCCATCCTCTACGACAGGGAGTTGCGAGACGGCATGGGCCGTCATGGCGCGGACGACGGCGTCCAGGGTGTCAGTGGGCGTAACCGCGATGAGGTGTTTCGTCCGGCGGCGGGTCTGGAGAACGTGCTCCAGGGATAGGCCCGTGGAGCGCTCCAGGAAGCCGTGGTTGCGCATCCAGTTATCGTTGTACGTTTTGGAGAGGTACCGGAAGCCGCCGTCGGGGAGGATGACCACCACAACCGCATTCTCGCTCACTTCGCTCTGGTGGTCCGAAAGCCACGCGAGCGCCCCGGACATAGCCATGCCGGAGCTCTGCCCCACGAAGAAGCCTTCCTCCCGGGCGATTTTTCGGGTCATCAACATGGTGTCCTTATCCGTAACGCGTATGTAGTCGTCCACCAGACTGAAATCCATGTTGCCGGCCAGGATGTCCTCCCCTACCCCTTCCGTCAGGTACGGATAGATTTCCTTGTGGTCGAACTCGCGGGTATGGAAGTACTTGTAGTAGACAGACCCGTACGGATCCACCCCGATGATTTTCACCTCCGGCTTGCGCTCCTTGAGGTATTTCGAGATGCCCGAGATGGTGCCGCCGGTGCCCGCACCGGAGATGACGTGCGTTACCCGCCCCTCGGTTTGCTCCCACAGCTCCGGTCCGGTGGTTTCGTAGTGGGCGACCGTGTTGGCCGGGTTGTCGTACTGGTTGAGGTAAACGGCATTCGGAAGCTCGTCGGCCAGCCGGCGAGCCACCGAGTAGTAGGAGCGGGGGTCCTCCGGAGCCACGGCCGTCGGGCACACGATCACCTCGGCTCCGAGGGCCCGGAGCACGTTCAGCTTTTCTTCGCTTTGCTTGTCGGTGGTCGTGAAGATGCACCGATAGCCCCGCGCGATGGCCGCCAGCGCCAGCCCGGCTCCGGTGTTGCCGCTGGTGCCTTCCACGATGGTTCCGCCGGGCCGCAGCCGACCCTCCCGCTCGGCAGCCTCGATCATGCCGAGTCCGATGCGGTCTTTTATGGAGCCGCCGGGGTTGAAGAATTCCAGCTTCGCGAGCAGGGCGCCCGGCAGGTGCGCTCCGAGCCGGTTGATCCGGACGAGAGGCGTCCGGCCCACGGTATCCAGAATGTTAGCTTGCCACATAGGGTATGGGAGAAAGAATAGCAGGACAAAGAAAGGAATCTTCGAAATATTTTATAGCTTGTCGAATGATTTCCCGGATTTTCCGTCCGGGAGTAAAGCCGAAACCGTCCGGCTGTTCCATAAGAGAGTGCGCTCATGCCAACCGGTTCGTATCAGGGTCCGCCGGACCCGGAATTGCTCGTCGCCACATTCGGGGTGGACGGCGGAGTAGTGTTCCGCAACGACGCCTGGCAGGCGACGCTCGGCCTGGGGGCCGGGATCTGGGAACGGCTTTCGGTGGAGGACCGGGATCTGGCCCGGCAGTTCCTCGCAGAGGCGGCAACCGGCTCGCTGGTTACGAACCAGGTGCTGCCCGTGTTCATTCCGCACCGGGATCAGCCGTTGCACGTGTTGCTCAATTTCCTCCCTGTGCGGATGCGCGCCTCGGGGCCGGAAGTCGGCGCGGTCATGGTAACGGGCGAATTGCTGGCCGAACCGGCTTCCTGGACCGTCAGCCAGACCCAGCGCCACCGCATGGAATCGCTGGGGCGCATGACGATGGGGATCGCGCATGATTTCAACAACCTGTTGAGCGGCATCCTCGGGTACGCCGAGCTCATGAAGTCGTCGGTGGCTTCCGGCGAGCCGGACCCGGCGTTTGCCGACCACCTGCGCACCATTGAACAGGCCGCGCTGGACGGAGCCGCCCTCGTCCGAAAAATACAGCAATACATCCGGCAGGAAAAACAAACCAGTTTCGAGCCGCTCGATCTCCCAACCGTCGTCAGCGACAGCGTGGCGCTTACCCGGCCCTACTGGTTCAACGAACCCCGCCGGAAAGGAATTTCGATACAGACCCGGATGGATTTACGGGACGTTCCGCCGGTGATGGGCTCGGCCACCGAACTGCGTGAGGTGTTCGTCAACCTGATCCTGAACGCCGTGCAGGCCATGCCTCATGGGGGTGTCATCACGTTCACGACGGCCTATTCAGCCGAGGGCGGGGTGGTCGTTTCGGTGGCGGATACCGGCCTCGGGATGAACGAGCGGGTAAAAGCGAGGATTTTCGAGCCGCTGTTTACCACCAAGGGAGAGCAGGGTACGGGGATGGGGCTGGCGGTAAGTTACGGGATTATCCAGGAGCACGAGGCAACTATTACGGTAGAGACGGCATTAGGCAAAGGTACGCGGTTCGATCTGGCGTTTCCGGCCGCCTCCGGCGCGCTTCCGGAAGCGGAAGCAGGGCCTGAACCGGCGTCAGGGATGAAAGCCCGCGTACTGATCGTGGACGACGACCGGATGGTCCGAACGGTGCTCTCCCGGCTGCTGACGTTAAAGGAACATCACGTCCGGCAGGCATCGTCGGGGCGGGAGGCCCTCGAAATGGCTTCGGCAGAACCCTTCGACATCGTCATTACCGACCAGGGTATGCCTGAAATGAGTGGAAGGCAGTTGGCCCGGCAGCTCCGGCGATCCTTTCCGACGCTGCCCATCGTGCTGCTGACGGGCGATACGGAAGTCGGAGAGGCAGACGAGGAAATCGATTGTGTATTATCCAAACCATTCCAACTCGACGTGCTCGAATCGACCATACAGCAGATGCTGGACCGTTCGCTCCTGACGAAATAAACGGAGGGCTTCTGCCGTAATGTCACTACGGCCCGTATGGATCGTTTTTTGAGATGAGCCGGGGGCGGCAATTTCCGGGCGCACGACGGAGTGGGTTTCAGGATTTTGTGGACGGGGGGAGCCGCTCAACCCTTGCTTACGCATACCGGACATATAGCATGATACAACCTTACTTGATGATGGACGACGAACAGGAGCAGAGCATCCCGCTCCCAACCGCCGATGAGGAAAAAGAAATGGGGACCTCGGAGGTGCCGGAGCAGTTGCCGATCCTGGCATTGCGGAACACGGTGCTTTTCCCGGGGGTGGTGCTGCCGATTACGGTCGGGCGCGATACGTCCCTGAAGCTCGTGAAGGACGCCTGCAACGCCGACCGGCTGATCGGCGTGGTGGCGCAGCGAAGCAGCGACGTCGAGAATCCGGCGGAGGCCGATCTGTTCGAGTACGGCACCGTAGCGACGATCCTCAAGCTGATCAAGATGCCCGACGGGACGAAATCGATCGTGATTCAGGGCAAGCGGCGGTTCCACATCGATGCATTCGTCCAGACGGAGCCGTACTTCCTGGCCCGCGTGCATCCTGTAGAGGAGGAATACGAGGCCAACCAGATCGAACTGGATGCCCGCATCCGGTCGATAAAAGACCTGGCCATCCAGATCATCAACGTTTCCCCGAATCTGCCGAGCGAAGCCGCCTACGCGATCCAGAACATCGAGTCGCCGACGTTTCTGATCCACTTCATCGCTTCGAACCTGCAAATCGACGTGCAGGAGAAACAGGCGCTGCTCGAAACCATTCCGCTGCTCCAGCGGGCCGACATGGCGCTCGAACACCTGCATCGGGAGTTGCAGGTATTACAGCTTTCGGAGGAAATCCGGTCGCGGGTCAAGAGCGACGTGGACAAGCAGCAGCGCGAGTACCTGCTCCGCCAGCAGATGAAAGCCATTCAGGACGAACTGGGTGAGGGCGAAGGCAACTCGGGGGAGGTGACGGGCCTCCGCAAGAAGCTGGAGGAAAAAGAGCTGCCCGAGCACGCGCGGAAAGTCGTCGAGAAAGAGCTGGAAAAACTGGGGCGCACGAATCCCGCCGCACCGGATTACGCGGTGACGCGCAATTACGTGGACTGGATCCTGGATCTACCGTGGAACAGCTATTCCGAGGACCATCTGGACATCAAGAACGCCGAGAAGATCCTGGATGATGACCACTTCGGGCTGGAGCAGGTCAAGAAGCGCATCGTGGAGCACCTGGCGGTGCTGAAACTGAAAGGCGACATGAAGGCCCCGATCCTTTGTTTTTACGGCCCTCCGGGGGTCGGAAAAACAAGCCTCGGCAAGAGCATTGCCCGGGCGATGGGCCGCGAGTTCGTCCGGATGAGCCTCGGCGGCGTCCGGGACGAAGCGGAAATACGCGGCCATCGCCGTACGTACGTCGGGGCGCTACCCGGGCGGATCATTCAGGGCATGAAAAAGGCGGGCACCGGCAATCCGGTGTTCATGCTGGACGAAATCGATAAGCTCGGCGCCGATTTCCGGGGCGACCCTTCGAGCGCTCTCCTGGAAGTGCTCGACCCCGAGCAAAACAACAGCTTCAACGACCATTACCTGGAGCTGGATTACGACCTCTCGAAAGTATTATTCATCGCCACAGCCAACTTTCTCGAACAGATTCCGGGGCCTCTGCGGGACCGTATGGAGCTGATCGAGATTACCGGGTACACGCAAGAGGAGAAACTGGAGATTGCCCGGCAGTACCTCGTACCCCGCCAGATCGAACGCAACGGCCTCAAAGAGGAACAGCTTACCATTACCCGGGATGCCTTGAAACTCATTATAGACGGGTACACGCGGGAATCGGGAGTGCGCCAGCTCGAACGGACCATCGGCAGCGTGGCCCGGGGCGTCGCCAAGAAGGTAGCCATTGAAGAACTGGACCAGGCCACCGTGGACGCCGATGACATCGAGGGCTTCCTGAACGCTCGGAAATACTTCTCCGAAGTGGCCCAGCGGACGGAAGTGCCCGGTGTAGCCACCGGGCTGGCCTGGACGCCCGTTGGAGGGGACATCCTGTTCATCGAGGCTTCCGTATCCCGGGGGTCGGGGCGGATGATCCTGACCGGGCAACTCGGCGAAGTAATGAAGGAATCCGCCCAGGCGGCTTTCTCCTACGTGAAGGCGCACGCCGATGAACTGCACATCCCTTACGATGCATTCCGGTACTGGGACGTACACGTGCACGTCCCGGCAGGCGCCGTGCCGAAGGACGGCCCCTCGGCCGGGGTGTCGATGCTTTCGGCCCTGGTATCGATTTACACCCAGCGGCCGGTAAAACATACCGTTGCCATGACCGGCGAGATCACGCTGCGCGGCCTGGCTTTGCCGGTCGGCGGAATCAAGGAAAAGGTGCTGGCCGCCCGCCGGGCAGGCATCGAGCGGGTCATCCTGCCGGAACGCAACAAGAAGGATATCGACGAAATCCGGGGGGACGCCCTGGAGGGTATGGAGGTAACCTTCGTGAAGCGTATGGAGGAGGTAATCGAAGAAGTACTGGAGGAAAAGGCGGTATCCGACCCCGAGGCGTTCTTCACCGTCCCGGACAGTGAAAAGAAAAGAGAGAAGCCGGCTTCCGACGGTGTGGTCGAAGAGGCCGTGGTTACAGCCTGAGCCGGCCGGACGCGCCATACGGAGGGCTGCATGGACGGGACATGCAGCCCTTTTCCATTTACACGGCGGCGCCCCCGATCATCGTTCCTGCGTTTCGTCGAGGATTTTGGCGTCCTCCACGTTGGGATCCCGGCCCTGGCGAAATGCCCGTTCGGTGTCGGCCATGATTCGGGCCGTTCGGTCGAGCGCAAGGTCCAGGAGGCCGGCGGCCATGCGCACCACCGAGCCGGCCAGAAAAACGGATTTCCCCAGGGCGTTCAGGTCGTCGAAACGGACGAGTTTCTGCGGCTCTTCGGCGGCCATAGATGCGGGTTCAGGCTACAGGTGGAACCGGGTCCGGCCCGAGCGTGCCGGGGTCCTCCCCGGCAAACGGGGCTGCCGGATGATCCGGCTGGGATGCGGGTTCGGATTGCGGAGGCCGAAAAGCATTTTCCAGCGCCTCGGCGACCTGGCGGCCAAGCGTCTCGACGCCCCGCGCGACGGAAGCAACCGTAGCTTCAAGCAGAAAAACGGCCTTATCCTCCCCACGCAGGCGGTCGAACTCGCTGCGGGCTCGCTCGTACTGTTCTTTGTCCCTATTTTGATTCATGTCCATTTTGCCGTAGATCTGTGCGCCGAAAGGCGCTGTAAGTAGATTACCACACAGCTAGAAGTAGACGGAAAAGTCGGCGGCAAGTTTCACACGCTAGCCCGGTTGAAATCATTGAGTTCCGGATCAGAAAACGATGAAGCCTCTCTGGAGGGTACGGTGCTCCGCTCGACGGGGAGCTGGTACGAGGTGCAGGTCGGGCGCCGGATGATTTCCTGCAAGATGCGCGGCAAGTTCCGTCTGGATCAGCACGTGGGCACCAACCCCATCGCCGTTGGAGACCGGGTGAGGTTGCGGGAAGAAAAGGATGGTACGGGCGTGATTACCGAGATCCACGAACGGCGCAACCGGTTGACCCGGCGGGCGGCGGGGCGGCGGGTCGGACAGGAGCACGTAATTGCCGCCAATC
This sequence comes from uncultured bacterium, assembly GCA_965365445.1. GTDB lineage: Bacteria > Bacteroidota > Rhodothermia > Rhodothermales > DASSAV01 > CBDUBS01. The sequence goes on from CBDUBS010000082.1 coordinate 8,300, forward strand.
TCGACCGGGCCTGGATCGTTCAGTCCATCCACGTACCCCGTTTCAATCCGGGTTTGATCGACCGGTTTCTCGTAATGGCGGAGTCGTTCGAGATTCCGCCGGGAATCATCATCAACAAAATGGATTTGCTGGCGGCCGAGGACGAGCCGGACCTGCTGTACTACCGCGATCTGTACGCCGGATTCGGTTATCCGGTGTTACTGACGAGCGCCGTCAACGGCGAAGGAGTCGGGCGCTGGCGGGAGGAGCTGGCCGGCCGCATCAGCGCCGTCACCGGGCAGTCGGGGGTCGGCAAATCGGCGCTCATCAACCTGGTAGAGCCGGGGCTGGGTATTCCGGTAGGTGCAGTGAGCGAAAAGACGCGGAAAGGCAAACACACCACTACGTTTGCCACCACCTATCCCCTATCCGAGGGCGGGTTCGTCATCGATACGCCGGGCATCCGCGAATTCGGCATCGTGGACCTGGAACCGGAGGAGATGTCGTACTACTTCGTCGAGTTCAGGCCGTACCTGGGCGATTGCCGCTTCCCGAATTGCACGCACGACCACGAACCCGGCTGCGCCGTGGCGGCGGCGCTGGAGGAAGGCCGCATTACCCCGGAGCGGTATGCCAGTTACCTCAATATCCTGGAATCCATTCGCCTGGGCGATCAAGACGTGGGCCGATGACCTCGTTCATCCGGACCTGAACCGGGCGCCGCGCCATTCCCGGGTAATGTGGTGCGACACCCGGTAGGCCAGCGCCATGATCGTGAGCGACGGATTGAAGCCGCCGTTGGTTACGTGCAGGCTGCCGTCGGCAATGAACAAATTGTCGATATCGTGCATCCGGCCGTATCGGTTTACGACCGAGGTTTTCGGATCGTCGCCCATGCGGCAGGTGCCGGCCTGATGCTGGCCGCCGCTGAGCCCGGAGCCCGGAAGCTTCGTCCATGTTCTGAAGGCCCCGGCTTCCCGGAGTATTTCCTCTGCCCTGGCCGCCACGAACCGGCCTACCTCCATGTCGTTCGGGTGCCGGCGGCCCGAGAGTCGGGCTACCGGAATGCCCCAGAAGTCCTTTACCACCGGATCGACCTCCACGCGGGCCTCGAACACCGGTAACTCCTGCACGGGCCCCTGCACGGCGGCGTGCCGTTTGAAATACTCCCGCTGGAACCGCTTGTGAGCCTCACCCCACCGAGGTTCGCCCGGTGGCCGCACATTGGAAAACAAATACGGCATCCGGATGAACTCGTTTGCCAGCATGGCCCCGCCGATGAGGCCCGGGTTGCCGTGGTTGAAGTCGCACAGGGCCACGCACGCGCCGGGGCCGAAGTCATCGTACACCTCCTCCTCGAACAGGCCGTAGGCGCCGGCATAGGCATGGCCTTGCAGGTTGCGCCCGACCCAATCGTACCGGTTTCCGGCTCCGTTTGGAAACAGCCTCGACTTCGAGTTGAGCAGCAACCGGGCCGTTTCCGTTGCCGAAGCGGACACGATTACCAGATCGGCCGTTTGCACCTGCTCCCGGTTTTCCGAATCGAAATACCGGACGCCGGTGGCTCGCCCGACGTCGTTAACGACGACCTCGGCTGCCACACATTCGGTGCGCAATTCGCATAAACCGGTGCTCAGGGCAACCGGGATAACCGTGTTGTGCGTGCCGTTCTTCGCTCCGACCGGACAGGCGAATCCCACGCAGGTGCGGTTGTGGATGCACGCGTTTCTGCCCCCGTAGGGGACCGAGTTCCGCAGCATAGGGATTGGGAACGGGCGCCGGCCCAACCGTTCGGCAGCCGCAGCAAGCATATGCCCTTCCTTGCTGTACTCGAAGGGAGGCATGGGTTGCGGTTTCCTTCGAGGCGGAGCGAACGGGTTTTGCGTATCGTCGCCCGCTACACCGATCTCCCATTCGGCTTTCTCGTAGTACGGCTCCAGATCGTCGTACGACAGGGGCCAGTCCTCCAGGGTCGAACCTTCGACGGCTCCGTAGGTGGATTTCATACGGAAATCCTGCGGCATGAACCGCCACGCCATCGCTCCGTAGCTCAGCGTACCTCCTCCGACACAAGCCGCTACATTATTGTAGCCGCCCTCGCTGGGCAGTACGACCTTCCACGAACCGTCCCCCTGCTGCACGACGCGGCGGTGCCTCTCGTCATCCGGGCCGTAGGCATTGCCGAGTACGGTGGTCCGCTGCGACTGAAGCTCGTCGTTCGTGTGGTCCGAGAAATACTGCCACTTCCCCCGTTCGAGCAAGACCACCGCAAGACCTGCCGCCGTCAGTTCTTTGGCGACGATGCCGCCACCGGCTCCGGCGCCTACGATGACGGCGTTTACGTGTTTTGCAGACATTGAAAGTATCTGTCGGGAGGCCGGATTTCATCCGGCTGTTAGGACGGCGGGAAGCGCTCCCAATCCGGTTCGTTCCTCATGTATCGAACTCGATGACCCGAAGATCCAGCATGTGGTAGCCAACCCAATCCCGGTTGCCTCCGTGCTTCGGATCGCCGTAGAATCCCTGAAGGCAGTGACTGCGAACCATCCCGAAAAACTCCGAGGGGGAGGGATCCGCCGGGCCGGCCGCTCCTTCTTTTGACGTCTCCAGAGACTGCAGAAAGTCCGTTTGCCGCTCCGGGGAGAGGGCCTCGAAACCCTGGGCGTGCCGCTCCCGGCACGTACGCTGAATCCTATCGAGGCCGCTCCGGTACCAGGGTTGATGGCGTTTATAAGGCCCGACGAGTTGCCGGTCGATAAACCGGGTCACTCCGGCCTCGGCCGCGCCCGGAAACTCGTCGGCCGGAACGATCCGTTCGGCCATCGCGGTGACGAGCCGCGCCTCCTCTCTCGAAAAAAACTGCCACGTTTCCGAGGGATCGCCGCAACCCGGAAGCAGAGCCGTAACGCTCAAACCGGCGGTTGCAAACGAAAGGAACGTTCGGCGCGTGTACTTGACGGAGGGCATAACGAATCGGAGCCGATGGCGGAAGCCGGTGTGTTCTTCCCGGGTAATTTGAACAAATCCGGAGAGGACTGCAATACCCGTTGGCGCAGACCGGAAGCGCCCCTCCGAACTCATGGAAAATCAATCTCGTACGACAGCCGGGCCGAGGCTGCGCGTCTCTGCCGACGCCGAAAAACTTGAAAAACCGGTCGGTATTGCAGATCCTCGACGACAATCCGGCGTTGGAACCCTCGTCCCGTTACCTTTCCCCATCCCCGGAGGAGTCGTCATGATCAAAAACATGGGCGCCATCGACCGCGTCGTGCGCGTTTCCGCCGCCGTCCTTATCGCCATTCTCTATTTTGCCGGCGTCATTTCCGGTACCGTCGCCATCATTCTGGGCATCATTGCCCTGGTGTTCATTCTGACGAGTGCGGTCGGGACCTGCCCGGCCTATATCCCGTTCGGTATTTCTACGCGAGCTCACGATACACACCGCAGCGTTTGACGGATCATTTCTTTGGACGTGGCTTCTTCCCGGAGGCGGGTTTGCCTGAGGCGGAATCCGCCTTTCGGGTCGAGGCGGATTTTTTGGCTGTCGAGCGGGTTGATCCGGCGGCTTTCGTGGACTTGGCAGAGGATTTGGTAGCCCTGGACGTTTTCCTTCCTTTCGAGCCCGATGCCGCTTTTTCCTCGATCAGGTGAAGCGCCTGCTCGAAGGTCACGTCTTCCACCGCAAGGTCCTTCGGAAGGGTGGCGTTGGTTTTTTCGTGCTTGACATACGGGCCGTAGCGGCCCTCCCATACCTCCACCGGATTGCCCGAAACGGGATGCGGGCCCAGGACGCGCAGGGCTTTGGATTTCTGAAGCTTTTTTGCGATCAATTCGAGCGCCCGGGGAAGCCCGACCGTCAGCACGTCGTCGTCTTTCGTCAGCGAGGCATAGGTCGTACCGATCTGGACGTACGGACCGAACCGTCCGATGTTGGCCTTGATCTCCTGACCGGTTTCGGGATGTTTGCCGAGCGTTCGGGGCAGCGCAAGCAAGTTCAGCGCCGTCTCGAAGGAGACGTTTCCAGGGTCCATGCCTTTCGGCAGGGACATACGTTTCGGGGATTTCGAGGACTCGTCGTCTCCAAGCTGGACGTAAGGACCGTAAGGGCCTTTTTTCAGAAGAACCGGCAGACCGTCGGGATGTTGGCCGAGCACCCGGTCCTTTTCCTGGCCCTCCGTCAGGATGTGGCGAAGCAGGTCCTCATCCAGTTCGGCCGGAGGGATGCCGTCCGGGAGAGATGCCGTCCGCTTCTCACCCTCGATTTCCGCCTCTACGTACGGGCCGAATTTCCCGACCCGCACGACGAACTCGCCCCATTTCGGGTGATGCACCGTGGATACGGCGCGGGCGTCGATGCGGTCCAGCCCTTCTTCGACCAGTGTTTCGATGCCGTTCTCACCCCGGTAGAAGTCGCGGAGATAGGGAGTAGAGCGGACGTTGCCGGCGGCGATTTCATCCAGCACCCCTTCCATTTCCGCCGTAAAGTGGATATCCACGAGCTGCTCGAACTGCTCCTCCAGGAGCTGCGTCGTCGCAAAGGCCGTAAAAGTCGGCACGAGCTGGTTGCCCTGGCGGACGACGTATCCGCGCCGCATGATGGTATCGATGATGGAGGCGTAGGTGCTGGGGCGGCCGATCCCTTCCGCCTCGAGGGTTTTGATGAGGGACGGCTCGGTATACCGGGCAGGGGGTTTGGTTTCGTGCCCGATGGGCTCGACGTTGCGGCACGCCGGGCGGTCTCCCTTTTTCAGATCCGGCAGGGGTTGATCCCGATCCTCGAGCGCCGCATCCGGGTCGTCGGAGCCCTCCACGTACGCGCGGAAAAAACCGGGAAACTCGATGGTTTTGCCCGAAGCCCGGAAGGCGGCTTTTTCGTCGGCGCCGGCCTCGATGGTGGCCGTTACGAAGCGGAGCCGGGCGTCGGCCATCTGGGTGGCTACGGTGCGTTTCCAGATCAGATCGTACAGGCGGCCCTCGACGCCGGAGAGCTTCAGCTCGTCCATGGTCCGCATCTCGTTCCCGGCCGGCCGAATGGCCTCGTGGGCTTCCTGGGCATTCTTGACGTTGCTGCGGAACTGGCGGGGCTTCGGGCTCAGATACGCTTCGCCGTACCGTTCACGAACGGCCCGGCGTCCGGCCTCGATGGCCTCCCCGGAGAGGTTGGTCGAGTCGGTACGCATATAGGTAATGTACCCCTGCTCGTACAGCTTCTGAGCCACCCGCATCGTCTCACGGGCCGATAGGCCGAGCTTGCGGCTGGCTTCCTGTTGCAATGTGGACGTGATGAACGGCGGGTACGGAGAGCGGGTCGCCGTTTTCTCCTCTACCTTTTCGACCACCCAGGGCTCCGAAGGCAGCCGGTCGGCAAGGGCGCCCGCTTCTTCCTCGCCCAGGAGCAGCACGTCCCTGCCGGACTGGAGCCCTTCCTTGAGGCGGCCCGTTTCGTCATCGAAGTCGCGCCCGGAGGCCAGCCGGATGCCCCGGTAATGGGTCATCTGTGCTTCGAACGGCTTGCCCTTTTCGAGAAGGGCCTTGAGGTCCCAGTAGGAGGCCGGCACGAAGGCCATACGCTCCTTCTCCCGGCTCACGATGAGCCGGACGGCCACGCTCTGAACCCGGCCCGCCGAGAGCTTCGGTGCGATTTTGCGCCAGAGCAGCGGAGAGATGGAATAGCCGACGAGCCGATCCAGGACGCGGCGCGTTTCCTGGGCATCGACCAGGTTGGCGTTGATGTCGCGCGTGCGGTCGAGCGCTTCGAGAATGGCCTCCCGGGTGATCTCGTGAAACACCATCCGCCGGATAGGCACTTTGGGTGAGAGCACCTGTACGAGGTGCCACCCGATGGACTCCCCTTCGCGGTCCTCGTCCGTCGCAATGTACACTTCGTCCGCTTCGGCCAGGGCGGCCTTCAGCTCCCGGGTAACGGCGGCCTTATCGGGGGGAATGACGTACAGCGGTTCAAACGATCCGTCTACATCCACACCGAGGCGGGCCCATGGCAGTTTCCGGTACTTCGCCGGGATTTCATCGGCCTTCGACGGCAGATCCCGGACGTGGCCCATGCTGGCCTCGACGCGGTATTCGCGGGAAGGAAGGAACTTGCGAATGGTTTTCGCCTTGGTCGGCGATTCCACGATAACGAGTTTACTCATCGGTGACGGTATTCGACGGCAATCCGTTCCGGTCTGGCCCAACGCGAGGGCAGGCAACCGGACCGGAGAGGGTGCAGACGGAAAGGGAACGGCGGCAACATGAACCGGGCCGCCGATGCCTCCGTGTGACTCCGTTCGGCAACGGACGTTCCGGACGATGTACGCGCCGCCATCCGACGCAGGACGAACCTGACGGCCGTATGAGTTTGATTGCTAAACCGATTCGCCTATTAAACACAGATTTCTTAGATTGGTCGATTGTCGTTCCGACAGAAGGGGTAAATAATGGTTCTGTACGACGACCGGCTCGTTCCGGCAGCCGGAAACCGGATGAAATGGTTCCGGTATCATGCCCGCGACCGGAGCGCCGATAGCCCTCTGCCTGTTCTTCACTTTTTATTCAACGCCGGAATCGGCTTGAGGTGAGAAGGCGGATATCGGAACCGCCAATGCTTTGTATATTCCCATAAAGGAATACAACGTCCGATGATACGTGTTGAGGCCTGCGAGCGACGTTACCCTATCGTGTGCCCGGCGAGGCCCCAGGAACTAACCGATTCACAATCCAAGTAACGTGTTATGGTACCAGTAGACACCAAGTTCGTCTACGTCTTCGGCAAGGGGACGGCGGACGGCGACAAGAGCCAGAAAGCCCTTCTGGGTGGAAAAGGCGCCAACCTGGCGGAAATGAGTTCGATCGGCCTGCCGGTCCCTCCGGGCTTCACCATTACCACCGAAACGTGTAAGTATTACAGCGAACACGGGCACGAGTGGCCCGAAGGACTGGATGAGCAGGTCATCGAGGGCGTCCGGTTCATCGAGGAAGCCATGGGGCAACGCTTCGGCGACCCGGAGAACCCGCTTCTGGTTTCCGTCCGCTCCGGCGCCGCGCAGTCC
>CBDUBS010000083.1:0-15116 GCA_965365445.1 uncultured bacterium
GGGTGCGGAGCATAATCAGCCTGCTGTTTAACGGTCAGGATTAAACTGGAAGTATAAGGTGGCTTCGTACAGCCCCATGTCCTGCGTGCGCCGCAGCCCGACGGCCTCGTTGGGTTGACCCTGCGGGCCGTGGTCCTCCGCCGGGTGGAACTTCGTCCCTATCGGGGCAATACCGTGCAGGAAGGACAGATCCCCCTCCGGAAACGCAACCGCCGTATACCTCGGCTCCTCTCCAAACCCCGGCGTCAGCACGCGCAGGAACAGATCTTCCGTATCCGACACAATGGTTATATCGCCGGGCCTGGTGTTCAGCACCGCCCAGTACAGTTCGGCATGGTTGCCCTTGAACTCCGGGTACTCCCACGATGCGCCGGTGCGCGTATCATTATAGGCCTTCTGCCACACGTCGAAGGTCTGCCCCTGCATCCGGTTTTTCCATACCCGGTAGGGCCCTTTCCCGAGCCACTTCATTCCCTCTACCTCGCCTTCAGGCAGGTCGAACGTGACGCCGAGGTAAGGCTTCTTTCCCGGATTCTCGTATGCATACTCCAGCTTCAACCATCCGCCGGGGAGCAGCGTCCACCGTACCCGTTTGAGGTTGCCCTCGTAATTCGCTTCCACCACCTGAGCGCCTTCGTCGGTGACAAGGCGGATATCCCGAAGCGTGGCCGACCCGTCGATGATGCGTGGGCCATCGGTCAGCGGGAGCGCCTTTCCACCGGCCTCGATTCGAGTCAGACGGCCCGTCGTTTTGCTTACGGAAACACGCGTATTCCCGGACGTCAGAACGATTGCTCCATCGGATTCGTCGGCCTGCGCGGCGGCCCCGCTCGTCCGGACGACATCCTCGCGCACCTCGGCCGGCGTCGGTATCATCCAGGTCCATGTGTAGATTTCCCGTCCGTGGGGATCGGTTGCCGTGAGGTAAAGCGCGTCGTGGGTGCGCCAGTCGGCGGGAAGGTCGAGCCGCAATTCACCCCGACGCCACGGAGCCACGTCGGGCGCCTGTACCGTGCCGTTCGCGGCTACCGAATGCCCGGTTGCGGGATCGGACGGGCCGGGGAAATCGACGAGCCGCCAGGCAAAGGATATCCGGTCCAACGAGGTGTAGTAATATCTGTTTTCCACCGGCAGCCGGCCGTCGAACGACGGGGCCAGGAATCGCTGATCGATGAACACCGGCGACCAGGTTTCTTTTATCGCGTTGAAGCTCCCCTCTTTTTCCCGATACGGTCCCACCACCCCGTCCGGCGCGTGGTTGCCGTCTGTATCGATCCGGCCGTCCTGATCGGTGCGCACGACGCCTTCGTCGGCAAAGACCCACAGCATGGCTCCGGCTGAGAGCGGGTTGGTCACCATGCGGTTCCACATGTCCTGCAAACCCGCGCCCATTCCTCCGTCGTACAACCCGTGAAGAAATTCGGTCGGAAGAAACACGTCTCTTCCTTCAAAAAACTCACCGGCGCAGCAATTGTAATCCCGGTAGTGAGTCGTGTTTATATACCCTTCCTGGTTCTGCCAGGGATGAATCACGGGCCGTTTCTGCGGGTCGTACAGGTGGTAATCGTCCACCAGGTCGTAGTTGAACCCACCCTCGTTGCCGTTGTCCCAGAAAATGACGGAGGGGTGGTTGACGTCCCGGGTAACCAGCTCCCTGACCAGCTTCGAACCGACCTCGGTGTCGTACGCATCCTGCCAGCCGGTTAGCTCGTCCATGACGAACAGGCCAAGCGAGTCGGCCACGTAAAGGAAATGCTGATCCGGCGGGTAGTGCGACATGCGCACCGCGTTCATGTTCATGTCCTTGATCAGGTTCACATCCAGTTCGCTGACCTCCCGGCTCGAAGCCCGGCCGGCATCCGGCCAGAACGAATGCCGATTGACCCCTTTCAGGTGCACCTTAACCCCGTTCACATATACCCCGTCCCGGGGGCGCAGCTCCACCGTGCGAAATCCAAAGGTATTGGAAACGGAGTGAACGGTGCGGCTGCCGTCAACCAGATCGAGCGAGACACGGTACCGATTGGGAAACTCGGGCGTCCACGTTTTCGGATTAATCACCTGTGTCCGCAGGGTTACCCGCTCGTCACCCGGCTGCACCGGACTCGTAAACACCTCGCCAACGGGTGAGCCGTCCAGCGAACGGATCTGTCCGCGCACCGCATCGGCCGACCGGGCCCCGTTCAGAAATACGTAAACCAGAAACGATCCATCCGCCTTCGCATCGAGGGCGATACGCTGAATGGATTCCGATGGACGGGCTTCGAGATAGACCGGGCGGTAGATCCCGCCGAAGGTCCAGAAGTCGGCCTGGCGCTCGGCTTCGTTGACCGAGTCGTTGGCGGACTCTTTGCTGACGGTCACTTCGAGCAGGTTCTTCCGGCCCGGCTGCACGAGGTTCGTTATGTCGTATCTGAACTGGGTGAATCCCCCCTGATGCACGGGGCCCGCCGGTTTGCCGTTCACACGGACTCCGGTATCGGTCATTGACCCCTCGAATACGATTTGGATGTTTTTTCCTCGCCACGAAGCCGGAACGTCGAACCGGTACCGGTACTTCCCTTCTTCGTCCGAGCGGGGATTGGCGTGTCCGTAGCTGTACGTACCGAATCCCTGTAGCTCCCAGTTGGAGGGCGTCGGGATCGTCGTCCAGGAACCGCTCCGGCGTCCCCCAGTCACCATGAACTCCCAATCGACCGTGTGGTCCTTGTCTTTCCCGGATAGATACTGGATTTCCGTTTGCTGGCCCTGAGCCGGTACGGCGAGCAGGCCACAGAGAACGGCTAGAAACGAGAGGAGGCGAAAGGAGTGCATGCAGATGGTGGTTTTGGTGGCTTGGTGTATCAATCAACCGGAAACGTACGGAGCGGCTCCCGAAGCGTTTTCAAAAGACGATGAATAGGACGAGGTCGATGGCGAAAAATCGGTACAGAATTCACCGGAAGCATCAGGCGTGCCTCGCTCGATGAGCGTAGTATCCTTTCGGTCGTATCGAATTTACGTTCCTCGGTGTAGAGTCTGTAAAAAAGGTGTCGTCGTAGCGGGTATAGCGCACTTCGGCGACGGGAGGTCATTCGGTAATGAAGAAGCGTTTTCAGGTTCGGTCGTTTATTGGGGTTTTGTGCCTGGTGTCCGTTCTTTTCGTCTCGACGGCGCCCGATGCCGCAGCCCAGCAGAAACTTCGTCCGGAGCCCCGTTACCGGGTGCTCGTTTTCTCAAAAACGGCCGGTTTCCGCCATGCTTCCATTCCGGACGGTATCGCGGCCATATGGCGACTCGGCGACGCTAACGGCTTTTCCGTGGATGCTACGGAAGACCCCTCGGTATTCAACGATTCGTTTCTCGACCGCTACCGCGTCGTCGTATTCCTGAGCACGACGGGGGATATTCTCAACCCGAGCCAGCAGCGCGCCTTCGAATCCTGGATAAAACGAGGCAACGGCTTCGTCGGCATTCATGCCGCCGCCGATACGGAATACGAATGGCCCTGGTTCGGCGAGCTCGTGGGAGGGTATTTCAAAAGCCATCCCAAACAGCAGGATGCCACGGTCAATGTGGAGGACCGCGAGCATCTCTCTACGAAACATCTCCCCGCCCGCTGGAATCGGTTTGACGAGTGGTACAACTATCGCGAAAATCCGCGCGGGCGAGTCCATGTGCTCGCCTCATTGGACGAAAAAAGCTACGAAGGCGGCTCTATGGAGGGCGACCACCCCATTGCATGGTACCGTGAGTTCGACGGGGGCCGCGCCTGGTACACAGGCATGGGCCATACCGAAGTGAGCTTCGTGGAGCCCGAGTTCGTCCGGCACATCCTGGGAGGCATCGAGTGGGCGGCCGGCTCGGTGGCGCTCAATACGCCCTCGGAGTGACTCCTGAAGGATCGCTCGTCCCCTCGGATTGCACCGTCGAATCGTCTGCCCGGCGGATGTAGGCCGAAGTTCCGGGAAAAAAGCGTTTCAGGAACGCCTCGCCCTTGTCCGCTCCAAGGATGCAAAGGGTCGTAGCCAGGCCGTCCGATGTGAAGGCATCCGGCGCCAGTACCGTAACGGCGATCCGACTCGTGAGTCCAAGCCCTGTACGCGGGTCCACGATGTGCGAATACCGCACCCCGTCCACCTCGATGAACTGCATCGTGTCGCCGGAAGACGAAACCGCCGTGTCGGCCACAACGGCGTAGCGCCGGTCGGTGGAAGCATTTTCGAGCATGACACGCCATCCTGCCCGGTCCGGAGGAGCGGCGCTCGCTCGGTAGTCGCCTCCGATCTCGATAAACGCGTGATGAACCGAGTGCTCCCCCAACACCCGCATCATCTCGTCCGCAGCGAAACCCTTGGCGATACCCCCCAGATCCAGCTGCATACCTCCTACGAGGAGTTGCACCGAGCGGCTCTCGGGAAAAAGCCTGACCTTCTTCCATCCGACCAGCGAGGCGGCCCGGCCCAGGGCTTCGGACGAGGGGAGCACGCCGGTTTTGCGAGCGATTCGCCAAAGTTTCACGTAGGGCCCCACCGTAATGTCGAACGCCCCGTCGGTAAGGTCAGCGAGGTGCTGCGCCCGCTGAAGCACGCTGAACAACTCGGGGCTTACCGGAACCGGTTCTCCACCGGCCTGTTCACAGAGGCGCATCAATTCGCTCGTAGGACGATAGTCGCTCATGATGTCTTCCAGCGCCGCCGCCCGATGGTAGGCCGCCTCGGCGGCCTCTTTGGCTGCTTCTTCCGTGGGGGCGTACAGAACGAGGCGCACTTGAACCCCCATGTGGACCTGCTTATATTCGTACCGATAGAGTGTCGTATCGGCCTTGCCTGCAGAAGGCCACCAGAACCATAAGCCCAAAACCATGAACCATACGCACCAGGGCGCTGCCGTCGAGCGCCGTCGATTCGTCGAAATGAGAAGGAAAGCGCTCGTCGGAGTGCTCGCTTCGAATGTTGTGGCGTTTTTCATCCTGATGTCGGGGTGCGCTTCCGGTGCGCGTACGGCCGATGAGGCAGCCGCTCCGGAGATCGGAGGAGTAACGGCCTCGGTAAAAACCGCGCCGCAACCCGCTTTGGAACCGTATACTGAACAGATTCCTGGTACGCTTTCCTCGTTCAAGATGATTCCCATTCCGGCCGGCTCCATTACCATCCAGACGGCCGAAGGACCGAAGAAGGTGGACATCGATCCGTTCTGGATGAGCGAGACGGAAGTAAAGTGGGAAGAGTTCGACATCTACGCCTATGGTCTGGACCTCAAGGAAGCCGGGCAGGAGGCCGGTTCCGACGGTATCATACGCCCCAGTAAACCGTACGGCGCCCCGGACCGGGGATTCGGGCACGAAGGCTATGCTGCGCTCTCCATGACGTATGGTGTGGGAACCGAGTACGCTCGCTGGCTCTCGCAGAAAACCGGAAAAAACTACCGCCTGCCCACCGAAGCCGAATGGGAGTATGCCTGCCGGGCCGGAGCCGACGACCCGGCTCCGCTGGCGGAGCGCGCCTGGTATGCCGATAACTCGAACAACAAAACACAACCCATTGCTTCCAAAAAGCCCAATGCGTGGGGGCTTTACGATATGCTCGGCAACGCGCTCGAGTGGTGCACCGGTGTCAACGGCGAGCAGATGGCCTGCGGAGGCTCGTACCTGTCGCCGGGCGAAGGGCTGAGCTGTAGCTCGCGGGACAAACAGACCCCGGCCTGGCAGGAAACCGACCCCCAGATTCCCAAAAGCGTCTTCTGGCTGACCGATGCCACCTGGATCGGTTTCCGCATTGCACGCGAGCCGTAACACTACCCGACCGGGGTGGCTCTATCGGGCGGCCCCGGTTCTTTTTTGCCTGTTCCACAAAGCGCTTTTGAAAAGTCGTGGAATTGTGCTTTCAAGCAGAGATTTTGCAACATCTTAGAGCGGCGGTGCGTTAACGAATCGGACGTTTCGCGCACGCAAGGCCGGTCGCGGCAACAGCTAGAGCGCTGCTCGATGAGGAAGTAAACCCGTATCAATACGTATTCTTGAGACAACCGGAGAGGAACATGAACCACGAATCCAACGGCCCGACGCATTCGAATCTACTGACGCGGCGAGGCTTCATGAAAACGGCCGCCGCTGCCACCGCCGGTCTGAGCGCCGGATTGATGGCTTCGGGGAATTTTGCTTATGCCGCGCCGCGCGAAACACTGCGCGTCGGTCTCGTAGGAGCCGGGGGGCGCGGTAAAGGAGCGGCGCGTGACGCTGTCGTCGCGGCCGAAGGTGTGGAACTGGTAGCCATGGCCGACCTCTTCCCGGATGTCCTCGATAAGGGAGTCAGCGATCTGAAATCGGTCCTCGGCGATAAAATGAAGGTCACGAAGGACACGACCTTCTCCGGTTGGGACGCTTACAAAAAGGTCCTGGCAAGCGATATCGACTACGTGATCCTGGCTACCCCGGTCGTATTTCGCCCAGAGCACCTCAAGGCGGCCATCGAAGCGGGCAAGCACGTATTCATGGAGAAGCCGGTGGCCGTAGATCCCGTGGGCTGCCGCATGATTATGGAAGCCGCCGACATGGCCAAGCAGAAAGGGCTCGGCATCGTGTCGGGCACGCAGCGCCGCCACTCGCAGCACTACATCGAAGCGATGAAGCGCATTCACGACGGCCAGATCGGCGACATCGTAGGCGGACAGGTTTACTGGAATCAGGATGGTCTCTGGCATCGCGACCGGCAGCCCGGCTGGACGGACATGGAATACCAGATCCGCAACTGGATCTATTACACGTACCTCTCGGGCGATATGATCGTCGAGCAGCACATTCACAACATCGACGTGGCCAACTGGGCGCTCAACGCGCATCCGGTCAAGGCCGTGGCGATGGGCGGCCGCCAGGCCCGCGTCGAGCCGAAATACGGCTACGTGTACGATCACTTCGCCGTCGATTTCGAGTACCCCAACGGAGCCCATATCCTGTCGATGTGCCGCCAGCAGGACGGTACCACGAAGCGGATCGAGGAAACCATCGTCGGCACGAAAGGCCACTCGAACCACAGCTTTACCTACGCCTGGATCAAAGGACAGAATCCCTGGACGTTCGAGGGCAACGATCCGAACCCCTACCAGCAGGAGCATGCCGACCTGATCGCGAGCATCCGGGCGGGCAACCCGCTCAACGACGGCCGCCGCATGGCCGAGTCCAATCTGAGCGGCATCATGGGGCGCGAAGCGGCGTACACCGGACAGGAGATCACCTGGGAACAGATTTCCAATTCCAACCTCGATCTGACGCCCAAAAAGTGGGAGTTTGGCGAGGTGGCGGTGCCCAAGGTTGCGGTGCCCGGCGTAACCAAGCTCGAGCGCACGATGCTGGCGCAGGGCTGAGTTCGATCATCGGTTCGCCTCGGCCGCTCCGGAGGGTGCCCCTCCCGGGCGGCCGAGTTCATTTCTGGCCCTTTGTATGGCATTTTCCCTCTCACCGATACGTTCTGACCCCATGAAACGTCGCGATTTCGTCAAGTCGAGTCTGGCGGCGGGCGCCGCTGTGCTCTCATCTTCCTTGCCGGGCGCCGCATCGGCAGCCGGGTCCGCCCCGCTTCGTAAACACGAATTCAAGCTGAAGTATGCTCCCCACTTCGGCATGTTCAAGAACCATGTCGGAGAAGACCCTATCGCGGAACTTCGGTTCATTGCCGATCTGGGCTTTCGCGCCCTGGAAGACAACGGCATGGCGGCCAAGCCGGTGGACCTTCAGGAAAAAATCGCCGTTGAAATGAGCCGCCTCGGTCTGGATATGGGCGTCTTTGTGGCGCATAAGATCCCGTGGGATTCGTCGGTTTTCGCAACCGGCGATGCCGATTACCGGGAAGGGTTCCTGAAGGAGATCCGGGCGGCCGTCGAGGTGGCCAAACGAGTGAATGCTCGCTGGATGACGGTCGTTCCCGGCCAGTACGACCGTAAACTGGCTTTCGATTACCAGACGGCCAACGTCATCGAAACGCTCAAGCGAGCCTCGGATATCCTGGAGCCACACGGCCTCGTCATGGTGCTCGAGCCGCTCAATCCGTATGCCAACCACCCGGGCATGTTCTTGTCGAAAATCCCTCAGGCTTACATGATTTGTAAGTCGGTAGACAGCCCCTCGTGCAAAATTCTGTTCGATATTTACCACCAGCAGATCACCGAGGGCAACCTGATTCCGAACATGGACATGGCCTGGAGCGAAGTGGGATACATCCAGATCGGCGACAATCCCGGTCGGAAGGAACCCACCACGGGCGAAATCAATTACCTGAACGTATTCCGGCATATCCATTCGAAAGGATACGAAGGCATCCTGGGCATGGAGCATGGCGTGGCAGGGAAGGGGAAAGAGGGGGAGGAAGCGCTGGTCCGGGCTTACGCCGCTGTTGATTCCTTTGCCGTATAAAGCGGTCGCAGGTAGATTATCAGGGCAGCTTCGACGCGCACGAAGCTGCCCTTTCTGCATTTTGGCCGTCCGTTTGGTTGATTTTTCGTGCATACCGGTCGCAGGCCGTCTGTCGGACAGGGATTTCTGCGCTTGCCCTTTTTTTCAAGGCTGAGACATCCTATACTGCCCCCGGCGCTCCGCATGGGACCCCGAGGACGTCGGACGCGCCGGATCATATCATGGGAGCGCGGCAGCGTGAGAGGCAGATCCGTGACGGCGGAAGCGCTTGTTTGACCGATTGATCATAAGGGCGCCTCGCAAGAGATATTTCCCGACCGAGGCCGTTGCTCGTGCTGTATGTGGCGGCGAATCCTTGCAGGGCTGTCCCAACCTTCAACCCTTAGTCTACGGAGATTAGCATATGGCAACGATTGTATCGCTGCTGGCGTTGTATGGCCTGGGTACGTGTTTCGCTATCCTGGGATCGATCAGTGTCAAACTGATGCCACGGCTGGATATTGATTCGGCCAGATTCGGATCCCTCGTGTCCGGCTTTATGTCCGCTGCCGTCGTTTCCTCGCTCGTAGTGGGCGTCGTGCTGGATGCCATCGGATTCAAGACCGTTGCCATCATCGGATTCGTGGCGGTAACGGTCGTCATCTTGCTTCTGGCCCGTGGAAAGGACTATAGCTCGGTTCTCGTCGCCAGCATCCTGCTCGGTATTGCCGCTATGGCGCTCAATACCGCCGGTAACACGATGGCTCCGCAAGTGCTCAACTTCCTCGACCCCGCTGCCGCCAGCAACCTCGGCAACGTGTTTTTTGGGCTGGGCCTGTTCATGACGCCGCTCATAACGAGCAATCTGTTCCAGCGGACCTCCTATGAGAACGCCGTTTCTTCACTGGCCGTCATCATGGGCCTTGGAGCGCTCATCTCCATCATCGCGACGGACTATCCGATAGCCCAGGGAGGCGAATTCACTATCGGGGGAGCCTTCGCCCTGTTGGCAGACCCGGTGGTGCTGGTAGCCGCCTTCCTGCTGTTCTGCTACATCAGCCTCGAAGTGTCCCTCTCCAACTGGCTCGTGCCCTTCGGAAAGGAGGTCGTCACGACCGGCGGCGCGACGACACCCGTGAAAGATGTGGATGCAACGGCGGCCAAACTGCTCACGACCTTTGCCGTAGCCATGATGATCGGCCGTCTCGTCGCGGGCATCGTTCCGAATCTGATGGGAATCAATCTGGCCGAGATCGGCGGCTGGCTCATTGCCGTCGTTGCGCTCGCCAGTGCAGGCGTTATTTTCTCCATGACCTCAACGCGCAATTTCGGGCAGGCGCAAACGATGGCTTTCCTGGCCGGGTTCTTTTTTGCTCCCATCTTCCCATCGACCGTCGGCGTTACGTTCAGTAAAACCGACCCGGTGCTCCACGGCAGCGTATTCGGGATCATCTTCGCCGTCGGGCTTTTCGGCGCCACCATCATTCCGAAAGCCATCGGCAACATGGCGACGGGTTCAACGATCCAGCGCAGTATGCGCATTCTCGTTCCCGCTGCCCTGGTTCTGGCCGCACTGGCCGTCGCATTGCAGTTCGTCGGCTGATCGTTTTTATACGAGATACGCACTCGGTCCGGACGTTATTTTCGGAACCACCTGGCTTGGTCGTCCGGACCCTTCTTCTAGAAGGCCGGTAGTGGCGAAAAAGCGAGGTGGTTCCGATCTTTTTATACGTTCACCCGTACCCTGAAAGCACCATTTCAGGGTTCACCTTAAATCGTAAAGGAATTCGCTATGGCACGACCCGTAACACTGTTTACCGGCCAGTGGGCCGATCTTCCGCTGGAAACACTGGCCAAAAAAGCGGCAAGCTGGGGCTTCGATGGTCTCGAACTCGCCTGCTGGGGAGATCACTTCGAGGTAGACCGCGCCCTATCCGAGGACGGCTATTGCCAGGGCCGAAAAGATCTGCTGGCGAAGTACGGCCTCAAGGTCTGGGCAATCAGCAATCACCTCGTCGGGCAGGCCGTATGCGACCGCATCGACGAGCGGCACAAATCTATCGTGCCGCCGCGCATCTGGGGCGACGGCGATGCGGAAGGCGTTCGCCGGCGAGCGGCGGAAGAAATGAAAGACACCGCCCGTGCCGCACAGAAACTCGGCGTCAAGGTTGTGAACGGGTTCACCGGAAGCAGCATCTGGCCGCTGCTTTATTCCTTCCCCCCCAACACCCCTGAGATGATCGAGGCCGGCTACAAGGATTTCGCCGACCGGTGGAATCCCATCCTGGACGTATTCGACGAGGTAGGCGTCAAGTTTGGTCTGGAAGTGCATCCCACCGAAATTGCGTTTGACCTTTCGTCTGCGGAGCGCGCACTTCAGGCCATCGGTCGCCGAGAAGCCTTCGGCTTCAACTACGATCCGAGCCACTTCGGCTACCAGGGTGTGGACTACGTGGAGTTCATCTACCGCTTCTCCGACCGCATTTACCACGCCCACATGAAAGATGTCTGGTGGTCGCCCACGGCGAAGCCCTCCGGTGTGTTCGGCGGCCACCTCGATTTCGGCAACCGCGATCGATACTGGGATTTCCGCTCCATCGGCCGTGGCAACATCGACTTCGAAGAAATCATTCGCGCCTTGAATCGGATCGGGTACCAGGGCCCGCTTTCCATCGAATGGGAAGATAGCGGCATGGATCGCGAAGCCGGCGCGGAAGAAGCCTGCGCCGAAGTAAAGGGGTACGATTTCGAGCCCTCCACGGCTGCCTTCGATTCCGCCTTTGCCCGGGACTGATCCCGCTGTTCGCTTCTTTTGTCGGCCGGGCCCCGACCTTTCCGAAAAGCACCGAGAGGTGCCGGCGGGGGGTGGGGCCCGGCTTTTCAGTGCCTCATGCCTTCAGACAACGTGTCTCACCTGCTCATCCGTACCCCCCCGGCCGATAATGTGGCGATAGCCGTTCACCCCTTGGGCATCGGCGAGGGTTTCAGTTTCGGCGAGCAGGAGCTAACCCTCGTCGAACCGGTTGGGGCCGGACACAAAATAGCCACCCGCCGAATCGGCGTAGGGGAGGAGGTAATTCGGTACGGCTACCCTATTGGGGTAGCCACTCGTCCTATCGAGCCGGGCTGGTGGGTTCACCATCATAACTTGCACACCAGCCTGGACGGGACGCCGACCTACCGCTACGAACCATCACCGCCGCCGCCGTCCCTGCCGCTGCCGGTTGACACATTCGAGGGCTACGTCCGATCCGATGGTTCCGTCGGCATTCGCAATGAAATCTGGGTGATCCCGACGGTCGGTTGTGTGAACACGTTGGTGTCTTCTATAGCCCGCTCTTTGGAAAAAGAGGCCGTAGCGGCCGGATTGGACGGAATCTTTGCGTTTCCTCACCCTTTCGGATGCAGTCAGCTCGGCGACGATCACGAGGACACCCGGCGCATTCTTGCCGGACTCATTCGCCACCCGAATGCGGGTGGGGTGCTCGTCGTAGGGCTGGGATGCGAAAACAACCAGATTCGCGAGCAAATGCACGCCGCCTCCGGATGCGATGAAGGACGGGTGCGTTATTTCAACGCGCAGGAGGTAGCCGATGAACACGAAGCCGGTGTGCGGGCCGCACGCGAGCTCATAGACCGTGCGGCCGCAGACCGACGAACGCCGGTCCCGATCAACCGTCTCGTCGTCGGTGTGAAATGCGGCGGCTCGGATGGTTTTTCGGGCATCACCGCCAATCCACTGGTCGGCCGCGTAGCCGACCGCCTGTGCGCCTCCGGCGGCGTCGTGCTGATGACCGAGGCGCCGGAGATGTTCGGGGCAGAGCAGATCCTCATGCACCGCGCCCGCAGCCGGCCTGTATTCGAGTCGGTCGTTCAGCTCATCGAGGGATTCAAAAGCTATTACCGAACCCACGGCCGGCCCGTGTACGAAAACCCTTCGCCCGGAAACAGGGAGGGCGGTCTGACGACCCTGGAAGAGAAATCGCTGGGCGCCATTCAGAAGGGCGGCCGGTCGGCCGTCACCGGAGTGCTGGCTTACGCTGAACGGGCCCGTCTCGAATCCGGAGTAGGTCTGGTAGCCGCCCCCGGTAACGATGCCGTTTCCGGAACGGCTCTCGTGGCGGCAGGAGCCCAGCTAATCCTGTTCACCTCCGGCAGGGGAAACCCGCTGGGCTTTCCGGCGCCCGTCATAAAAATTGCCTCCAACTCCGATGTGTTCAGTCGCAAACCCCACTGGTTCGATTACGATGCCGGTCGGCTCCTGGCCGAAGAAGATGCATGGGTCCTCCGAACGGATGAACTGGCCTCGCTGCTGCTCGAAGTGGCCTCCGGGACGCGCCGGACGCAATCCGAGCGGAACGGGTATCGGGAAATCGCCATCTGGAAACGAGGAGTGACCCTGTAGCCGGAGTGCGGTCGTTCGGGAATAGTTCGATAATTGTTTGAGGTACGACTCGGAAACGCCACAATTCTTCATCTTTCATTTTCTGTTTGCAGGAAGCGGTCAGTACCTTGAACGTCTCAGCTCGGCCGCCAATTTTCCGCAAAACGGCGGATCGGAGCCGAGCCTAACTGTTTTGTCATAAGCGATTATCCTCTCCTGGAATGGAACAGAAATCAGAAGCAAATACGCGCGATGCCCTGGTAGAAAGGGTAAAAAAAGCCGGCGCCGTAGCCGTCATCCGTATGGCCGATTCGAAAAAACTCATCCGGGTCGCCGAAGCGATACTCGAAGGCGGTGTATCGGCCATCGAGGTAACGATGACCGTACCCAATGCCATCGAGGTTATACGGGAAGTGGCCCGCGAAATGGGCGACCGCATTCTCCTCGGCGTGGGCTCCGTACTCGATGCCGACACGGCGAAAAAGGCCGTGGATGCCGGGGCCCGCTACGTGGTCAGCCCGGTATTCAAGCGCGAAGTCATCGACGCGGCCCATGCATACGGAGCGCCCGCCATGCCGGGCGCGTTCACCCCGACTGAAATTCTTACCGCGCAGGAGTATGGCGCCGACATAGTAAAGGTGTTTCCGGCTGATGTGGTCGGTATGGCGTTCTTCAAGGCCATCAAGGCCCCGATGCCCCATCTGCGGCTGATGCCTACCGGCGGCGTCTCACTCACCAACGCCGGCGAGTGGCTTCGCGCGGGCGCGTGCGCCGTAGGCGTCGGCGGGGCCCTGCTGGATAAAAAAGCCATCGATGAAGGGCGCTTCGATCAGCTTACCGAAAACGCCCGCACCCTCATGCAAAGCATCGAATCGGCTCGCTAAAAGCTGTCCTCCATTGATAACACACTGAAGAGGTTACCCGTATGGATATGCAATTCGTGGATACGTTGTTCGACTTGACCGGCCGTACCGCCATCATTACCGGCGGAGCGGGCGCTCTGGGCGGTCTTATGGCCCGGGGGCTGGCCCACAAAGGAATGAACGTATGCATTCTCGATCTCCACCAGGATCGGGCAGAAGCGCTTGCCGACGATATCGGCAAACAGGGCGGCAAAGTCATGGCCGCTTCCGGGAGCGTTCTGGACCGGGAACAGCTACAGGGAGTTCGCGACCGCGTGTTGAACGAGTGGGGGAGCATCGACGTCCTGATCAACGCTGCCGGCGGCAATGTGCCCCGCGCTACGCTGGGCCCCAACGATACCATCTTCGAGCTTCCCATCGACGCGTTCCGGCAGGTGTTCGACCTCAACCTGATGGGCACCCTGCTCCCGACTCAGGTATTCGGTGAGGTTATGGCCGGGCGGAAAAAGGGGGTCGTCATCAATATTTCCTCCATGACGGCCATGCGGGCTATCACGCGGGTCGTCGGCTACTCCGCCGCCAAAGCCGCCGTGGATAATTTCACGCGCTGGATGTCCATGGAGCTGGCCTTTAAATTCGGCTCCGGCCTCCGGGTCAATGCCATCGCGCCGGGGTTTTTCATCGGCGAGCAGAACAGGGCGCTGCTGCTCAACGAGGACGGCAGCCTTACCGAGCGCGGCCACAAGATCGTAGCCCAGACCCCCATGGGGCGCTTCGGCGAAGCCGATGAATTACTGGGCACCCTCATCTGGCTCGTCAGCGACGCCTCGAAGTTCGTCACCGGCGTCGTCGTACCGGTTGACGGAGGGTTTTCCGTTTTCGGCGGCGTTTGAGATGATCTCATTTGGAAATAACCAGAGCATACCATGCAATCACTTATCGACGTATTGAACGCACCTTCCGGCGAGGTCCTTTCGGCCGACGCGACTTCGGAACTCGCTTCCGCTTTGCAGGAACGGTTGCAGATGGAGGTATACCCGCAATCTCTGGCCGTACAGGGTGGTGCGTTGTTTTTCCTGGGCCGCCGGGGAGTCGACAAATTCCTTGGAGTCGTTTCCGCGGAAGGACGACCGGAGTTCGAGGGCGACCGGAACCGGGAAACCATCGACGGCCGGGAAATGGTCGTTCAGATCTGCCCTGCCGACCTGGCCAATGCCACGGCTCTACGGAAGGCGCTTCCGTATACTTCGCCCGTAGTGCTTGGCCTGAAAAAATCGGTCGGCAGCGGCGACCGGCTCGGCCTGGCAACTCCGGGCCACCTGCATTCGATTCGCAAACACCCGTTCGCTCCCATTCTCTCGCAGCAGTCGATCCGGGAGATGACCCGCACCGAACGCTCTCCCGAAGAGGTCATGGCCGCCGCCGTGTGGGGCGTTTTTCAGGAAGGCTGGCGGGAAGGCTACGGGGCCGATGCCGACCACCTCAAGACGACGGAAGACATCGA
>CBDUBS010000084.1:0-15071 GCA_965365445.1 uncultured bacterium
CGTTCATCTTTGAATGAAATTCCAGACAGACGACGCCGTCGCCCAGATCAATCACAGTCGGCGCGACTTTCCACTTGCGCGAGACAAGTTTGTAACCGTCAGAAACGCGGTGAACGTCTTTGACGCCTTTTAAACCGCCAATCCGGCGCTCTGGCTGCTACCTGCTGGGGATTCAACAGTTGGGGAGAAAAGTATCCGCCGTGGAATCTGGACAACGAAGTCGCCTCGAAAATGGCCCAGGTGATGGGCTTACCGGTATTCGACGGAGGAATGATCCTCGAAGGCGGCTCCATCGAGGTTAACGGGGCGGGCTTGCTTCTGACGACCGAAAAGTGTTTGCTCAATCCCAACAGAAACCCGTCGCTCACAAAAGAAGAAATAGAGCAAAAGCTCCGTGAATATCTGGGTGCGCGCGCGGTGCTGTGGCTGGAGGACGGCATACGGGGCGACGATACAGACGGTCACATCGACGACCTAGCCCGGTTCGTCGCCCACGATCATATCGTCACAGTCGTCGAGGATGACCCTGCTGATGACAATTACGGTGTGCTGCGGGATAACTACGACCGGCTCAGGCGCCTATCCGACCTCGATGGAAGGCCTCTCAACATTTCTACCCTTCCGATGCCTGCCCCGGTGATCATTCGGGGAGAGCGTATGCCGGCTACCTATGCGAACTACTATATCGCCAACGGTGCAGTCCTGATGCCCGCCTACAACGATCCGAACGACAGTAGGGCGCAGGCTATCCTTCAGACTCTTTTCCCGGACCGGGAGGTAATACCGATTGACTGCACGGAGGTCATATGGGGGCTGGGTGCGCTGCATTGCCTCACCCAGCAGGTTCCCCGGCAAGTGTAGAATCAGCCTCCCCCCTTTCTTTCATCGCTTGGTAGCGATATACCGCTTCCGCCCTGTCACAGGTGCCGCCGACAGGAGGGTTAGGCTTTCGCACCGTTACCGAGACACCCTCGACGGCAGGGTACGCCTCCACGACGCGCTGGGCGATCAGATAGGCCAGCCGTTCGATGAGATAAAAACGGTTCTGAATGACCACCTCTTTAACGAGCCGGTAAATGCGCTCATAATCGACCGTAAGTTCCAGATCGTCGCGCCGGGCCGCTGCTTCAAAATCGAAGTCGATCTCCACGTCCACCTCATACCTGCCCCCGATACGGTGTTCCTCCTGCATCACCCCGTGGTGGGCGTAGAACACGGCGTTGATCAATCGTACGCTGCTGCCGGCCATAATCCGTTCTATACACTCTGCCTTAGCGTCGCCCCTGTTCTGTAAAAACGGGCCGTTTGCGGGAACGTCGAAAGGTCACGAAAAGCACTGATCCGTGACTCGATCATATCATCGGTCAAATCGAGCAGGGCGGCCGGTCCGAATTGTTCCACACAGAACGACGCCATAGCGCTGCCGTAGATAACGGCGCTTCGCAGCGTTTCGTGATCGATCCGGCCTTCTCTTGCAAGGTATCCTGCGAACCCTCCGGCGAACGTATCCCCGGCGCCGGTGGGGTCAACGATGTTTTCGAGTGGAAATGCCGGGGCGCTGAATACCGTATGGTCGTTGAAGAGCAAGGCCCCGTGTTCCCCTTTCTTGATGATCAATGTGGCAGGGCCCATCTCACGAATGTGGCGGGCGGCGCAAACGAGGTTCGGCTCGTCGGCCAGCTGCCTGGCTTCGGCATCGTTGATGATGAGGCAGTCCACCCTTCCGAGCAGCTCGCGCAGACTTCCGGGCGTATGCTCTATCCAGAAGTTCATGGTGTCGCAGATAACGTACTCAGGGTCGGCTACCTGATCGAGCACGCTCATCTGGATTTCGGGATCGAGATTGCCCAGACAGACGATCCGGCTGTTTTTGAACCGTTCGGGAAGACGGGGAGCGAAATTTTCCAGTACATTCAGGTGCGTAGCGAGGGTGTCGCGGTCGTTCAGGTTATAATGATAACGTCCTTCCCAGGCGAACGTCTTTCCCTGTTGATCGACCTCCAATCCGCCCAGATCGACGCCGCTCGACTCCAGTGTCTCCATGTATTCCACCGGAAAGTCATGCCCGACCACAGCCACCAACCGGACGTCGTCTACAAAGTACCGGGAGGTTAGCGTTATGTACGTCGCGCTTCCACCCAGCACTCTGGGCGCCGAGCCGAAGGGCGTTTCTATCGAATCGATGGCTACCGTTCCTACTGCCAGAATATTCACTCCCTTTCCCTCCTGGTCATTTCATTGCGAGGCAAACGTGCCAAAGATACGACATGGGTTCCGGGAAACCAGTCGAGATACCATGAGGTCGAGCGAGTTCCGGCCATGAGCCTCCGATTGGCGTGAAACCGGCTGGGCCTGTCCAAAAAAAGCGGCGCACCTTACGGCGCGCCGCTTTCGGGCGGAGCCTTCAGGAATCACGTAAGGCTTTTGGCCCAATCGGTCAGTTTTTTGACGATGGTGCCCGCAATGACGGCCTGAGCGGCGCCCATAACCACCTCTCCCATTTCCCTGGGGCGGTGCGTCCGTTTCTTGACTGTCGAAGCAAGCTCCTCGGCTGCCTTCTGCAGTTTGTGCAAGGCCAGCTCCACGTGCTCAACGGTATCCTCCCCGAATTCGACTGCTTTCTCCGATAGCACGTCTCCCAGTCCTGAGGCGCGTTCCGAAAGAACCCCTCCGAACTCTCCTGCTTTCCGCGAAACGACGTCAGCCACGTCGCCGGCTCTATCCGCAACCGTTTCTCCGACATGCCGTGCTTTATCAGCCACAAGGCTTCCCGCGCCGGCGGCAAGCAAAAGCGCCTTATCTCGGGCCCTGATCGTGACGGGAGGAGGAGGCGCCGGACGCAAGGCTTCTGCAATGACTCGCCCGACCAGGATGCCGCCCCCAAGAGCGAGGAGGGCGGCCAGGGCAGGGTTTTCTTTGACCCATACCTGCACCCTGTCGCCTGTCTGTTGCAAATCCAGCCGGTCGAGCTCGTTTCGTAACCGGCCTATCGTATCCATGAGCTCGGTTCTGGCCTTCTGGTAGGTCGATTCGATATCATCGACCAGCTTATCGGTGGAGAACCGGGGTTCCGCTTCCCCGGCGTTCCCATCTATTTCATCCATAGGCACTGCTTTTTGTTCTTCCACGATAAAACCCCCACGTTATTTGGTTCGTTGAATGCGTTTTCAGAGTGCGGGGCCGGGTTCAACTCCGCATTTTCGCTCCGATGAACACGCCCAGCACAAATCCGCCCAGGAGGGCGGGCGTCTGGTTTTCGCGTATCCATTGAATGACTGCTTCCTGAAGCCCCGCCAGGTCTATTTCCTTTCCTGCATTCCAGGGAGACGGCGACGAGGACTGTGAAACGTTGCGCTCCGTCTCGCCGGGGCCGGGTGGTGCGTTAAAGTGCGTTTCCATGCTTACGGTCCTTTGCGCTGGTTAAACTCGTTGCGATTAAACGGCGAGCTGCCTGATACGCGCCCGAAGGCTAATCTCGGCCATCCATAGCCGAGAATATCCCGATGGCCACCCCGAGCGCAAAACCGGCCGTTACCAGAATCCCGGGGTGTTTCGACACGTATCCACTGCTTTCTCTGATCAGCCCTGTCACCTGCTCACTGACTTCGCCAATCATCCGGTTCATTTCGTCCAGGTAACGGGCCGCACCGACCGGCTGCTCGCCCGCCGGGAAAGGCCCGGCCCCTTTAGAGGAGAGTTCGCCCAGGGTGATGGGTTCGGGCGCATCGGTATCCGAGAATACTTCCTGCCCGGTCGGCTGAGCCGCCACGTAGCTTGCGTGATCGTTACCCGATACCGAGGAGCGCTCCTGAGGATTTCGATTTTTTGTCATACACTATATGCCGGAACGTTAAATGCTGGGATGTAAGGATGACTGACCTGGGATGCCGCCGCTCGATTCCCGGGGCGGTGCAGGTCGGCCGGCCCGTGGGCTTATCCTGGCAAACCCGCCTTGAAGTAGTTTTATCCAATTTTATCGAAAGAAGAAGGCGATAGGCAGGGTTTTTCCTATTTCATTACGTTTTACTCGTAGCTTGCTTACGCTCCGGGAGCCTCCGACCGGAGTAGGCGTATTTGCGAGGGTATTAAGCTACCCCCTTTTCCGCTGTTTACATTTCGATAGCCGGGTTCCGGCTCAAATTGCACGCTTATGAGGTTCCGGACCATTTGCCTGGTCGTGTTTGCTCACGCCTTTCTGCTTTCCAGACCGTCCTTCGGACAGCGAGAGCCGCTGAATGCGGAAAGAGACTTCACGACGGCGTTTGACGCTTTCTCCGACCAGTTGTACGAACAGGCCGGCTGGGCTTTTTCCGACTTCATAACCCGCTATCCGAACCACGTCAACGCGCCGGAAGCGCTGTATTATCAGGCAGAATCCGCTCTTGCGTTGGGCCGAGAGGAGCTTGCCGTACAACTGTTTTCGCTTTTCTATCAACAATACCCCATACATCCCCTGGCTTCCCAGGCGCGGTTGGCACTGGGCAAGCACTTTTACGTGCAGGGTAATTTCGACCGGGCGCTGGAAGCCTTCGAGAGCCTGGCCGAGCACAATCCCCCCGCCGATGTCGGGGCACGCGCCCTCTACTGGATGGGCGAATCGGCCCTCAAACTCGAACGGGTGAACGACGCACTGACTTATTACCGTCGCGCGGCCGACGAATACCCCGAAACGACCGTAGCCCCGGTGGCCCTGTACACGCTGGCCTATACCCAGATCGACCTGGGGCGAAACGACGATGCCGCCGCTTCGCTCGAACTGCTGTCGAGCCGCTATCCGGAATCAGACTATTCCAGAAACCTGGGCCTGGCGCTCGCGGAAGTATACTACGACCTGGAAAGCTACGACCGGGCCATAGATGAGATCGAACGCCGCCTGCCTTTCCTCGAGGGAGATACGCGCGACAGGGCTATTTTCCTGCAAGCCGAATCCTACAACCAGGAAGGCCGGCGACGGGAAGCAGAAGAAGCCTACCTGCGGATCATCGACGGAAGCGCTGAAAGCGCGTACGTGAGACCGGCGCTGTTCGGGCTGGGATGGAACCTGTACGAGGCCGAAAACTACGAAGAAGCAGCCGACTACTTTGAACGAGCGGCCGAAGGATCCGATGACGTCTTGTCGGAAAAGGCGGTTTACTATGCCGGAGTCAGCCGCAAGCTGGCAAACGAACCAGAGAGGGCCGTCGAGCTGTTTCAGCGGTACGTCGGTCAGTGGCCGGATGGCAGATTGGCGGAGTATGCCCTCTACGAGCTGGCCGTTACGTTTTACGAGCAGGAAATGTGGTCTCAGGCGCAACAGGCCTTTCGAGACTTTATCGAACGTTTCGAAAACTCGATCCTGCTCGATGAGGCCAATTACCTGTTCGGCAACACCTACGCCGCACTCGGCAACTTCAATCAGGCGCTGGCATATTTCGACCGGGCGCTGTCGTACGCCAACATCCCCCCGGAACTGGCCCGGGAAGTGGCATTTCAACGGGCCTGGTTGCTTTACCGCTCGGGCGCTTATTCGGCTGCCGGACCCGCCTTCCATACGTTCTACCGGCAGAACGGAGATAGCGACCGGGCAGGACAGGCGCTTTTCTGGGCTGCCGATAGCTATTACCAGGCCGAAGCCTACGATAGAGCCGTCGATCTGTACAACGACTACCTGAGAGCCTATAGAAATGGCGAAAATGCCGAGGCCGCCCGATATGCCCTGGCGTGGGTTTTCTTCAAGAACAAAGAGTACAACCGGGCCGCCGATGCTTTCGAAGCGTTTCTGGATAGTTATCAGGGCAGCGGCCGCTCGGACATGTATCGCACGGACGCCCGTCTCCGCCTCGCGGATAGCTACTACGCTCTCAAGCGATTCCCGGAGGCCATTCGCACCTATAACGAGGTCGCAAGCGAAGGCGGAGACTACGCCTTGTTTCAGATCGGGCAGGCGTATAGCAATGCAGGCCGATTGGACGAGGCACTCCGAACGTTTACCCGCCTGATTTCAAATTATCCGCAGAGCGAGTGGCGTTGGGAAGCTCAGTATCAGCTCGGCTACCTGAACTTTATGAATCAGCAGTACGACCTCGCCATACAGGAGTACGAAAAGATCCTTCAAGCGGTACCGAGAGAGCTCCTGGCGGCAAAGGCGCAGTACGGCATCGGCGACGCCCATTTCAACGCAGGCCGGATGCGCGAAGCCGCAGACGCCTACCGGCGTGTGATCGAGTTCTATCCGGATAGTCCGTACGCTGCCGATGCGGCTTCGAGTATCCAATACGCCCTCATCGCCGGCGGCGAGGACAACCGCTCTTCCGAAGTGATCGACGAGTTCACCCGCCGCAACCCGGACTCTCCGGTGGCCGACGAGCTACGTTTCCGGCAGGCGGAGGTAAAATACCAGACCGGAGCGGTAGATGAAGCCCTGGAGGAGCTCACGGACTTCGTGGCTACCACGCGCAATACCTCACTGCTACCGGCAGCGTACTATTACCTGGGCGTCATCCATGCGGATCGGCAGGAATACAACGAGGCCGTTTCCCACTTGAGGCGCATCGTGGCCGCCTATCCCCAGCACCCCCGCCGACCGGATGCCGCTCGCCGGCTCGGTGAGATTTTCCTCGACCAGAAACGGTATGGCGAAGCACTCGCTATTTTCCGCAACCTGGAAGTCATGCGCCCGGACGACTCCCGCACGGTAGCGCTCGCCCGCTACGGCCAGAGCATGGCGCTCCTCAATTTGAAACGAGAAGATGAAGCCGAGGAACTCCTGCGCGAATCCATCGATGAGGCCCCCGCTGCCCCGGAAACCCTCCCCGCGCTGCTGGGATTGGCCCGGTTGTACGAACAAAAAGGCCGCGATCAGGAAGCCATCGATCTCTACGGCAGGGTAGTCAGCCGAAGCCGGGACGAAATCGGCGCAGAAGCATTGTACAGACTGGCTACGCTACTGGCAAGAACCGGCAATCAGCAGGCCGCCCTGGAAGAACTCGGGCGGATGCCCTCCCTGTTCGTCAACTATCGAAACTGGGTGGCGCAAGCGCTCCTGGCACAGGCTCGGCTGTACAGGGAGATGGGGCAGCGGCAGGACGCTGAGCGCGTGTATCAGCGTGTAGTGGACGAATACGGCGAAACGGTTTATGCCGAAACGGCTGCGCAAGAAAAAGCGGCCCGCCGCTAACCCGGTCTGTTCCGCGATATTCCCATGCCTACTCCATTCCGTATCGATATGCTTCGCCCCCAGGTTATCCCCTTTCTGTTTTTCCTTGCGGCCGGTCTCGTTACATTCTCTGCGGACGTGGCTGCCCAGCTAACCCCTGCCGACTCGACGCTGCCCGAGCTGGCTCCCAGCGAGTACGAGATCCGGGGTCAGGCGAATGTCATCCTGCCTCCGGCGGATCGCCCTCCCCTTACAGGTTTCGAAACACCTCCGCGTGTAGCGCAAATCCCGGAGGGGCGCAGGCCCTATACCGAGGATTACAGGCAGAATCGCTCGGACCTTCCCGCCAGTCCGATCGGCCGACCGGAGCCACCCGCCATTTCTTCCCTTTCCGGTCGGGAACCGATCAACGGGGAGTTTGAAGCTTCCGCAGGACGCTATCTATCGCGTCTGGTGCGGGCCCGGGTAGGCTTGCCCCTCTCCGGAGCCGAGGCGTTCGTGGCGCGCGTACTCTACCGGGGCTCCGACGGGCACCAACCCTTCGATACGGAGCCTTACGACGCCCTCCGGACCGGTTATGACGTTCTCGAAGGAAGCGCAGGTATCTCCTCGAATCACACCTATTTCTCCGCAGGCGGCATGGTAGAGGGCTATGCCGAGAACTACACGCTGTACGGAGCCCGGCGCACCATCGTGCCGACCATTCCAACGGTCCCCGAACGCAGGGGAACCGATGCGGGAGCACAGGCATGGCTCACCACCCGGGGCGAGAATCGGGCCGTCATCGATGTGCGGGTGCGTTACGGAGTCACGAAGTATGAAGATGACTGGGTAGTCGGAGGTCCGATGGACGATCGTACCACACCCACGCTTTCAGAAAATCGTCTGAATGCCGGTTTTACCCTGCGAACGCCTTTCGCTACCAACCAGGGCATGCTCGATGCAGCCTTTTCGACGGCAACGCTCGACGGCATCGCGAACGATAATACGACCGTAGAATTCAGCGGGGCGGCAGGGTAC
Source organism: uncultured bacterium (assembly GCA_965365445.1). Lineage (GTDB taxonomy): Bacteria > Bacteroidota > Rhodothermia > Rhodothermales > DASSAV01 > CBDUBS01. The sequence goes on from CBDUBS010000084.1 coordinate 8,156, forward strand.
GGTTTCCGCTCGGGTAACTCGATGGAAATCATGCTCGGGGCCCGCTTGTTGACGTATACCGTTAGCGATAATACCTCCTCTGGCCGGACGGAAACCCTCCTGAGCGGAACCTACGTGGCGCCCGACGTGCGATTGGACGTGTACCCTGCCAATGGCGTAAAACTCTACGCCCAAAACACCCCGCGTATTCAATCGAACGCCCTCGCCGAGACGTTCCGGCGCAACCCTTACCTTGTTTCCGAGCCGTCGATACGCCCTTCACTCAGCACGATCGATGCGGAAGGCGGTGTGAGCGTATACAGCGGCCCGCTTCAACTGGCCGCACGAGCAGGTTTCCAGTACTTTCCACGGTATCTGTATTTCGAAAATGCGGGAGACCTGGAATCAGGCTTCCGTGCCGGCGTCATGGCCGTCCGGTATGACGAGGCCCGCATCCTCTCGGCCGGAGGGGATCTTTCGGTGGTATTGCCGGGGGGGTTCCAGGCGACGGTCGGCGCCACCGTCCGGGACGGCCGGTTGACCTTCGAGAAACCGGTATCGGATGAAACCGACGACAGCATTATCCCCTACTTCGGTCCGATCGTCGGCAGAGGGATGATTTCGTATTCCTTCCTTGAAGGGAGAGCGCTCATCCAGGCCGTAGCCGAATACGAAAGTGCCCGCTACAACGATCGGGACGAAACCCGGAAAATCGGCGATTTTTTTGATGCAGACATCGTGGCCACCTACAACGTCACCCCCGGTATGGGGATCGGGATCAGGTTGGAAAACCTGAGCGCGGGCTATCTGGACAGGTGGGGCAATTATCCGCTATCTCCCACGGTTATCGGCGCCGGCATCAATATAAAATGGTAGGGGTTGGGCTTTCGGTCGCCGTGAATTATCATCCTCTTACGTTTAAGGCGGCGCAGGCAAAGCCGATCCTCATCCAGGGAGCGAATAACACGTTCGCCCCTGCAAGCCGGTCCGGTCGAATTATCGGAGGCTACCAATATGGTTACCGAAGTTGAAATTGCAGTGGCGCTCGCCGACATCGTGCGTGAGGCTCTGGCCAACGGAGAGAGCGTGCATGTGGAAGGGCTGGGCACGTTTTCCGTTCAGCATAACATGAGCCGGGTGGATCAATCCGGCGATGGAGAAATCGTTCTTAAACCTCCGAGCGACACCATCGCGTTCTCTGCCGAATAAAGGGTACGGGCATTCCCCACAACATTACTACAGAGCCATGTCGCCATTTTTGCTTCAGCTCGCCGAGCGTACGGAGGCTCCTCCGGAGGAAGTAAAGCAGGCACTCGACCGTTTCATCGGCCATCTCCAGGGGCGCATTTCGGCGCAGGGCAGTGCGGTAGTCCCGGGTCTGGGGACCTTTTCCGATCACGGCGGCCACATGGCTTTCGAACCGCTGCCGGCCCTGGCCGCCTCCGTAAACCATCGGTTCGCCGGGCTGGAACCTGTTACCGTCGAGGCATCGGATAAGGCGGCAACCCGCCATCCCCATGAACCCCAACCGGAACCGGCCATAGCGAACATACATCCGGAAGCGGAGGAGGATGCTTCCGCCGTGTGGGATCAGTCGCCCGAAGAGCCCCTATATGACGCGGAAACCGGGAGTCAGGAAGCGGCCGAGATCGGTCCGTGGCTGTCGGCAGTAAATGAATCTCTGGAGGAAGAGCAGAATGCCTTCGACCACCAACCCATGCAGTCGGTCGATGATAACGTAGAGCCTGCGGACCAGTCTCCTCGGACTGAAGAGGCGCCCCCCTATCCGGAGGTGAAACCCTGGTTGCTTCACGAGCCGGAAACCACGGCGGCGTCCAATCCGGAAGCGCCGGGTATCCGACCGGACGACCAGACCATAACCACGGGGGCCGTGGAAGATGAAGCACTCCCGGTTATGGAAACTTCGGGGTCATCGTTTGACGCGCAGTTGCGTTCCGCACTCGACAACTCCTCCTGGCCGGAAGCAGAAGCCGGCGACATGGGCATGGTGCTCAAAGCCGAAAAAACCTCTCCGGCAGAACCGGCATCGCGGTTGGCGCGTTCGCGGCCTGCGAACAGGGCGGAGTCATCCCCACGGCGAGGAGCCGGACTGGTCGCGATGGGTATTCTGTTCACGGTGGCGCTTGCAGCTCTGGTGTATTCATTTACGGCAACCCCCACCCGACAGTCGCCCACCGAGGCCGGTAACGTCACGGAAGAAGCGGCGTCCCCCCGCCCGGAACGGGAACAGCCTGCTCCCGCGCAAGATCCTTCCGTTGCCGCCGCCTCGCCTGTAGTAGAGGAAGTCCAACCCAACCAGCCCGAGCCGGAAACGCCCGCGACGGAAACCGGAGGCCGATCGGGCGCTATCGACCCGACACAAGAGGGCTATACGCTCGTCATCGGATCGTCCACGACGCGCGCCGATGCGCAAGCCCTGGCAGAAACGTTTCGGGCGCAAGGGCAGGAGACGGCCGTGCTCCACGGACCGTTCAACGGCGTAACCCGGTACCGGGTCGTCCTGGGGCAGTTTGCCACCTCTCAGGAAGCAAACCAGCGCAAAAGGAAAATAGCGAATATCCTGCCGGAAGGAGCCTGGATCATGTCTATATCCCGGGAGATGGAAGTCTACTGACTTACCTGAGCGGCCCTTACGGTAAACCGGGCCGGGCAAAGAAGAGTGAGGATGCTTCGCCTCCGAAAAACATCGGAAGGCAGGAGTAAATCCGGACTTGCCTTCCGACAAATCCCCTCCCTCGAATCGCTTTTTCGTTTTGTTCGTATTCTTCCTATTTGTAAGATCGGTCAGCGGGCTTTTTAAAGAAAGCAACCGGCCCGCAGCATGGAAGTACGTACGGCTTGCCGGACCCACCGGCAGATGACCTTTTCAGTCGCCCGACGTACCAGTTCGAAGATTCTTCCCCAGGTGGTTTCTCATGTCGATTTTACAGCAAGTCGTGACGGCTCTACCCCAGGACACCGTTCAAGCGGCCACCCCTGTTGCGCCCCTTCAACCTGCACCCGAGAGCATGACGGCGCTCGACATGCTCATCCAGGGGGGTTGGGTGATGATTCCGATTTTCCTGCTTTCCCTGCTTACCATTTATCTATTCGTCGAACGGTACCTCACGCTTCGCAAGGCCAGGGTGAGTCCGGAAGCCATAACGGATCGGATTCGCTCTTACGTACACTCGGGAGACATCAGGGGCGCCATGGCCTACTGCGAAGCGCAGAAAAAGCCCATCACCCGCATCATTAAAGTCGGGCTGGAACGCCTGGGGCGTCCGATTACGGAAATCGGAGACGCAGTCCAGTCGGCGGGTAAATATGAGGCCTTCGAACTGGAGAAACGAACCGGGATACTGGCTACCATAGCAGGTGTGGCGCCCATGATCGGCTTTCTGGGTACCGTCACGGGTATGATTGAGGCGTTCCAGCAAATCCAGCGGCTTCAGGGAAACGTCAACCCGAGCGTGCTGGCGGGCGGCATCTGGGAAGCGCTCATCACGACAGCGGCCGGGCTGGTGGTCGGTATTTTCGCCTACTGGGGCTACAACCACCTGGTTGGCCGGATCAACCTGGCCGTAAACGAAATGGAGCGTTCCGCGACGGACTTTATCGACTTGTTGCAGGAGCCTGCACCTCGGACTGCCCGTTACGAAGAACCGCACTATTGATATCACCAGAGTAGACGTCGTTCCTGCCCCTCAATCGGTCCCAAACATGGCTGCCAATTTTTTCTCTCCAAAAAAACCCCTGACGACGTTCAGCCTGGCCGGACTGACGGACATCGTTTTGCTCCTGCTCATCTTTTTTCTGCTCACGTCGAGTTTTATTCCCTCCTTCGGCATTCAGGTAAATCTGCCGCAGTCGCAGGTAGCCACCCCAGCCGAGGAGCAGTTCATCAACGTCGCCATCACGGAAGACGGCAGATATTTCATCGGTCAGACCGAAGTGCCGGCGGATTCGCTGGAGCCGGCTATCTTGGCCGGCCGGGGAGATAAAACCGCCGTGGTGTTAAGAGCCGACGAAAAGGCTACGGTGGGGCAGTTTGCCACGGTAGCCAACATCGCCAAATCGCTCAACCTGCGCGTGCTGATGGCAACCGAACTGGAAGACATGTAATCTTCCCGGTCATCCCTTCCACCAGTTACGATCCAGCGAACGGTACTGAATGGCTTCAGACAGGTGTACGGTGTTTATGGCCTCACTGCCAGCCAGATCAGCAATAGTCCGGGCGACCTTCAGGATACGATCGTAGGCGCGAGCGCTCAATCCGAGCCGCTGTATCGCCATTTTCATCAGGTTTTGCCCGGTAGCATCCAGGGCGCAAAACTGCCGCACGAGGCGAGAGCCCATCTGGGCATTGTTGTACACGCCCGGAGTCGGGCTGAACCGATCGGCCTGAACTTGCCGCGCCCGAATGACTCGCGCCCGCACGTTCTCCGATAGTTCAGAGGCCGACTTGCGGTTCAATTCCTCGAAAGGCACCGGCGTAACCTCGATGTGCAGGTCGATTCGGTCCATAAGGGGGCCGCTTATTCTGGCGAGGTAGCGCTGCACCTGCGGCGGAGAACAAACGCACTCCCGGGATGGATCGTTGAGATGTCCGCAAGGACAGGGGTTCATGGAAGCCACCAGCATAAACCGGGCAGGGTATTCGACGCTGTTCCGTGCACGGCTGATGGTGATATGGCCGTCCTCCAGCGGTTGACGCAGTACTTCCAGCACCTGCCGCTTGAACTCGGGAAGCTCGTCCAGAAAAAGCACCCCGTTATGTGCCAGTGAGATCTCCCCCGGCATCGGGCTGGTGCCGCCACCGCACAGGCCGGCATCCGATATGGTATGGTGCGGAGCGCGGAAAGGTCGAGTGGCAACCAGCCCGTGCCGACCGCGCAGTTTGCCCCCCACGGAATGGATTTTAGTCGTTTCGAGGGCTTCATCCGGTGTAAGGGGCGGAAGGATGGTGGTCAGACGATGGGCCAGCATCGTTTTCCCGGAACCGGGCGGCCCCACCATAATCACGTTATGCCCACCGGAAGCTGCCACCTCCAACGCACGCTTCACGTTTTCCTGCCCTCTGACGTCCGAGAAATCGATTGCGTACCGACCTGCCTCAACGAACATCTCGGATACGTTGGCGACGTATTGTTCGGGAGCCCCCGGTTTGCCTGCCAGGAAAAGAAACGCTTCATGAATATGCTCTATGGGATACACGGCTATTCCGTCAACCACCGCCGCTTCGGCTGCATTCGCCGTGGGTACGAGAATGTGTTTCCGCCCATCCGCCCGGGCTCGGATCGCCATGGGGAGCACCCCTCTAACCGGACGCACCCGCCCATCCAGCGAAAGCTCTCCCGTAACCACGCTACAGTCGAGAAGATCGTGCGGCAGACCATCGCCGCCGGCGGCAACGAGGCCCATCGCAATGGGAAGGTCGAAAGCCGAACCCTCTTTCCGCACATCCGCAGGGGCCAGATTGATCGTAACGGCGCCCCGCGGCACAGGCAGGCCGCTGTTGCGAAGCGCCGCCAGAACCCGGTCCAGGCTTTCCCGAACGGCGCTATCCGGCAGCCCGACAACAGTGAATTTCGGCAATCCGCCAATGGCGTTCGTTTCTATTTCGACCGGAAGGGCGTCGATGCCGAGAGTAGAACAGCTCCAGATACGAGATAACATAGAATTCGCCCGTTATTATATCCCGCTTATGTTAACATCCGATCCGGCTCAAACCATCAGTGGAAGTTGAAAAACAATAAAACTTACCCGGGCATCCCGGCTTACATCGGGTTAAACGTGCAGCCGGGTCGGCGTACTATCTCCGGGCATACCGTATCTTGCCCGCATAAGCTTGAACAGGACGAGAACCAGAACAATGATTTACGGCATAACCGGAAATACCGGCAAGGAGAAGCTGTGGTTGCCGGTGGCACAATTGATCGGCTGGTTCATGGAGCGCGGCCTTTCGTTTTGCCTCCACCGGGACGTAGCCACCGGTTTAGCGGAACGCCGATTGCTTGATCCGTCCGTCTGTGAAGGACATTGTTCTTCCGATCCGGCTCGATGCGCCGACGTTATCCTATCTTTTGGCGGAGACGGCACCCTGCTTAACAGCGCTCACGAAGTAGGTGCCCGTGGCGTACCCATTCTGGGGGTAAACATAGGCCGCCTTGGGTTTCTGGCAGAAATCGAGGTGGGACAAGTACAGCAAACCATCGAGCGGCTTGAAGACGGAGATTACAAAGTGGATCGCCGCATGGTTCTTCAAGTAGAGATGGACAACGGAGTGCAGCTGGAAACATCCTGGGCCCTGAACGAATTTGTAATCGAACGCGGCGGCGCGGCCAAACTTATCTCGATCGATATTTCCGTCGACGGCGAACCGCTCAATACGTACTGGGCTGACGGCCTGATCATTGCGACACCCACCGGCTCAACCGCCTATTCACTTTCAACGGGGGGGCCCATAATGATGCCCGGCTGCGGGGCCATGATCCTGACCCCCATAGCGCCGCACATGCTAACGGTCAGGCCGCTCGTCCTTCCGGATACCGTAGAGATCGAGGCGGCTATCCGTTCGGAACATCAACCCTTCGTGCTGGCAGCCGACGGCTTCAGTCACCTCATCGAGGGCGCCCAGACCCGCTTTCGTATCCGCCGTGCACAGCACACCGTTAACCTCATCAAGCTACCTGAACAGCATTATTTTCAAACGATCAGATCCAAGCTCATGTGGGGACTCCGAAACGAAAAGGCACTCTGATTACACAACTCGGTTGTTGAAAGACTCGCGAAAACGGCAATGCCTTCCCTCAAGATTGACATGGACGAGGGAGGCACAGTATATTAATTACTCTATGCGGTCAGGTAGCTCAGTTGGTAGAGCAATGGACTGAAAATCCATGTGTCGGGGGTTCAATTCCCTCCCTGACCACAC
>CBDUBS010000085.1:0-14641 GCA_965365445.1 uncultured bacterium
GCAGCCGCCATACCCTCCCGGGAGGCCCACCCTTTGAACCGGACACGTTCGGCCAGCCCCTGTTGCCGCGCATACGCTTCGGCATCCTGCCGGGCCGGACCGTCCCCGACGATGTCCAGCACGGCATCCACGTTGTGCTTCAGAAGCAGGCCAAGTACGTCTATTGTCCTGAACAGGCCCTTTATGGCCGACAGTCGGCCTGCGTACACCAGTCTTACGGGACGCTCCAGCGTTTTTTGCCGCCCCAGTTCCGCAGCAGATAGCCACTCCTCCTCCGTAAGGCACGGATTGAGCAGCGAGTGGATGTGCTTCGGCTGGACGGACCAACTCCCGTTGATTGTTACCTGAGCCTTGGGCCATCCGAGCCGTAGCCACCACCGCTGAAAGCGGTAGTTACCCGGCTCTCCCGCATACGGAGCCCAGCTTCCGGCATACTTGATCCAGCGGATAACGGGTTTACGCCGCATCGCCAACAGGATCATAGACAAGAGGCTAATGCCGGCAGGCGCCCGAATATGAACGACGTCGGCCTGCCTGAGCTCGCGGAGTACCAGCCTGGCATATCCGGGGAAACGGGCCACTACCCCCAGTTTATCCCTGAGTCGAGGTCCGCCGGATTCAGCTACCGGCCGAAGTCGGATGTTCGGGGCGCTGTACCGGGCGGAACTGACTGGAGCCGGTTCCCGGTGCAGAGGCGCAACATGCACCACTTCATCGAAAAGACCGGCCAGGCGGTCGATTTCCCGAACCGTAGCCTCCCACCCGGTTATCGAACCGTTCATCCGGTAATGAGGCGTATGGGAAATGATGAGGAGTTTCATCGTGCGTACGTATGATGCAGCGAAGGCGTCCCCCGCGATGCAGATACAAGACCCTTCATCAATGCTTCGTACCGCAGCGATACCTGCGCCCATGTCTGGCTCTTCAGGGCGCGACGACGCGCCTCGGCGCCCATTTTCCGTCGCAAGTCATCGTCGGCGAGCAGGGTCGTGACGGCCAAGCCCGTAGCTTCCGGATCGTTCTGGGGTACGGCCAGACCGGTGATTCGCTCCTGGATAGCCTCCGTAAGCCCGGAGCCCCGACTTACGACCGACGGCTTGCCGCAAAGCGCCGCTTCCACCACGGCAATCCCGAAGCCTTCGAAATCGCCATCGGTCGTGTGGGTGCTCGTCATCAAAAACACCTCGCAGGCGTTTATGAGCGGCACGAGGTCGCGTTCGTCAATCCGGCCCAGGAAGTGGACATGCGCCTCCACTCCCAGCCGCCGGGCCGTCTGCCGGAACTCGAATTCCTTTTCCGGCAACCCTGCCATGAGGTAGTGCGTCGCCGGAAACCGACGCAGGATCGCCGGCATGGCTCTAATAACGACATCCTGACCCTTTCGTGGAGAAACGCGCCCTACCGTAAGGAGCAAGCGGCCCTCCGGTAGATTCAGGCGTTTCCTTGATAGAACAATTATTTCTGCGGGCAGTGGTGCAAACCGGGAATCATCCGCCCCATTATGGATCACTTCGAGAGATCGAGGTTGGATACCCATTTGATCCAACTGGAAAGCGGTAAAGGCACTGACGCATACCACGCTTTCGGCGCGGGCGTAGGCCCAGCGGGAGATGGCCCGACTCCAGGGTACTTTAACCCCGAATTCGGTGCCATGACCGACAGCAATATGCGGCCGGCCTTTCGGTATGCATGCTGCAAGCCAGACGGCTCGCATCCCGGTGGCCACCAGTATATCCGGTTGTTCCCGGGCCAGTGTTACTCCGAGCACACCGAGACGGTACGCCGCTTCAAACGGCGCCCACCACACTTTCCGCAATCGGGTCGTCCGAAACGCTTGTTGCTCGTTGAAAGCGTTGATGTCCTCACGGGAGGCATAATCTTGAGGAGTAAGTATCAACACTTCATGGCCCCTGTCTTGCATGTGCCTGGCTAATTCCCAGGCATGAGTGCCGATCCCGCCGGGTCCGGGAGGAAACTCAGTGGATAGTAATAGTACCTTCATGACCGACGGATATTCGTTCAGAGTGCAGACGGGGAATCCGGGGAAAGCCGGCAAGCATGCGTTCAGCAGCGGCTTCCCTGCGGCGGACTTCACTTACAGTGTGGAGATAGCAGAATATCCCGATGAGTGTCTTGAGTATCCGCCGCACCTTTCCACCTTCGCTGACGAATGTGCCCAGCTTCCGGACAAGCAAGGCTTCGTGTACCTGACTCGGGCGGAAATACCGCTTCATCAGGTAGATTTCGGTAACCGAAGGCAGATGCCGATGGAATAGCTTTGTCCGGCTCGAGGAGCGCGTAACGCGGCGGGCTTTGTGTACGCGCAGGCCGCCCCGGGAGGCTCGGTGGTGTAAAACCGAGAGCGCCGGCTGAAGTATCATACGCGCCCCGGAGAGATAAAGTCGCATCCCGAGATCGCCGTCGGCCCGTTGCCCTTTTTCGTAGGCCAGATCGAACAGGCCGGAGCGCTCCAGAGCCCTTCGGCGAACCATGGTAATACCGGCAGGAAGTACGTCGCTCAGCCGGGCGATGCTCTGGAAATCGGCAGCCGGCTGCATACCGGGCTCGATAGCGATCCCCGACGATGTATCGGCATCGTATTGGATCAGCGTCGACAGGTGGTCACGGATGAAGCCAGGCCCGATTTCGATATCGTCGTCTAATAACAGAATGAACTCTCCGGTACTGGCGATCAGTCCGTCATTTCGAGAGGAGCACTGGCCGGGCGCTTCTCTGTATAACACCCGCAGGGGCAGGTCGGTGAAGCGATTATAGACGGTTTCGTCCCGCTCTGCGGGTCCTGTCTGGTCAATGACTATGATCTCATATGGGGGTTGAGTCTGGTCTCGCAGCTGTCCTAACAGCACTTCCAGGTACGGGTATCGGTCGAGTGTGGGGATCAATACGGAGACGGAGCCACTCGGGATGGTCGCCGGTGGAAATGACGGCTTCCACACGAGTTTGTCCGTTCCGCTCGGGCGGTCGATCCTGCGCCATGCAGCTACTGCTTCACGCGCCCCGATCCGGCCAACGAAAATCGACCGAATGACTGCCCATAGCACCCACTTGCGACCGAATAGTGTATGTATGAATCTCAATTCGTCGTTCAGCGGGAGTTTCTCAGCAGTGCCACCCACGGAAACGAGTGACGGTTCGTAGCGCAATACAACTCCGTGTCGTAAATACCGCAACCCCATTTCGAGAGCAGAGGCTGCAACGGTCGAATAGGCAACGCTCGGGCCGTCCAATTGCCGAAGAACATCCGTCCGAACGAGGCAACAGCCCAGGGATAGCCTCCATGAGGATGCAGGTGTGTCGGTGCCGGGGTCGCGGTTCAGCATCCAGGTTGGCTGCACGAAATCCATCATGCCCGGGAGCCCACCCTGTCCCAGTTTCAAGCCGGCATGGTGCACATCGTCCCGGCTCTCAAGAAAGCGGTGAACCGGCTCCAGAGAAGGAACACCCAATCGGCAGTCGCGGAAATAGACTGCGCCGGCATTGGTCCGTACCAGATGCCGCCGGACAGCGCTTGCTATGCCGGATGGAGAATAATCCGGGACTGTGACTACCTGCCCCAAAACCCATGAGGGCGCCCGGTCGGAGCCAAGCCAAAACAGATCCACCATAGCGTTCATGAAGCCGTTCAGAAAAGTCCCCGAAATTGCTTTGTGAATGCATCGATGTCGATCAATACGTCTTCTCCAACGGCTGAGGCGGTGTAGGGGTAGTACGGAATGCTCAGCAGGCCGCACAGGTTGGCATAGTGCCAAGCTGGTTTTTCCGGTTGGAAAATCTCTATCAAGGAGGCGTGATCAGAAAACAGCAGATTGGTCAACCCGGCCCCGTGCACGCCTATCACGATTCGGGCACGGCGGAACAGCTCTACCTGGTCTGCAAAAGACATCTGCTCCAGGATAACCGTCGTGAACCCCCTAACCGCCAAGGCCCGTTCAAATGCCTCGAAGTTGACTATCTTGCGTGATGTGGCTTGCCGGCGGGAGACAAGAATCCGCTCCGGAAACGACGAATGCCCGGGAAGGGCATAATCCGGTCCGCTCAGCCTTTCGCGAAGCCAACTGACGACGGTGGGATTGAGACCGCTGATTTGAATCTCACGCAGGTTCGACGTTACATAGGTCGTACCGATGAGGTAACGCATACCCGGATCCTGCTCGATCAGGTCGACCGAATCGACGCCGAGCCGATATAGTGAATCGAGTTGCCACAACGCAGGTTGGGGATTGATGAGCAGATTGGGTCGTACGCCATCGATCAGGTCTAAAAAGCGAAGCCTGGGTAGGGTCTCGAACATCCAGTGATAGTAATTTTTACTCCACAAGTGCGTCAGGATAATGGCCTGATCGATGTACCGAGGCCTCTTGAATGTGCTTTTCGCCAGGGCCGTCGGCAACCGGCTTTTGTTCAGGTTGGCCGGCTTGGACAGCGAGTTCTCCATGATGATTTCTCGCCCGGACAGGGCCACGGCCGGATGTCCGATTACTTCGACATTGTGCAGGCACGCCACGAACGTCTCAGAGGCATCGTAGGCTTTCACCGGATACCTGTCCGAAAGGTCTGTACCGTTCCAGCGCAGCTTCACCGACTGAGGGTGAGACACCGTGAGCCAGTAGTGCTGTCGCAACCAGTTCGTATACCTCGGTGTAAATCCTAACCTGGACTGGAGCACCTTCAACGCCTTTTCTTCGGCCCGCCGAAAGACACGGAAGCTCATGCTGCGCAGACGTTCAACCATTATCCGCTCACGGAAAAGTTTAGCCGGAGTCAGGCGCCGGTCTTAAGGGGCTGAGTGGGCCGGAGGACAGCTTCTGCGCGCTGCGGTCCGTTTCGGTCTTCAAGGACGATTCGATACAACGAGTCGAAACGCCGGATCTGTTCTTCGAGCCGGAAGTGCTCTTCGGCGTGGCGACGTCCAGCGTCTCCAAAGCGTAATCGTTGCTCGGGGTCCACGGCCAGCCTGGCGAGCCGCTCTGCTGCCATAGCGGGCTCCCTTCGTGGTACGATGAAACCGGTTACGCCGTCGATAACGTTTTCGCCAAGCCCGCCCGCATCCGACGCCACCACAGGCAATCCCATGGCCTGCGCTTCGAGAACGGCATTACAAAACCCCTCCGATACGGCGCTGTGTAGCATGACATCCGCCTGGAGCAGGGCCTCCCTGACCTGGTTGGGCGCCCTGGCTCCGACGAGGCGCACCATGGCCTGCACTCCGAGCTGCCGGGCGGCAAACTGAATGGCCTCCCGAAACGGACCTTCGCCAATGATCGTCAGCACACAAGTAATGCCCCTGTCTTTCAACACCCGCAGAGTTTGCAGCGCATATTCGTACCCTTTTATCCACACCAACCGGCCAATGCTAAGGATGTGTAGCGGCCGTTCCAGACTGCCGCATACGGCCGTATGTCGCCGCGTACGCCCCTGGAAAAACGTCATGTCGATGGCAGGTGGTATGATCTCATGCCGCAGACCAGGGGTAGCACCTCGTCGTAGGGCCTTTTTCCAGAGGTCGCGGCTGAGGACGTGTACGGCATCCGTATGCCGCCATACGTCGGTATAGTAGTCCCCGTCTTCCAAACCGGCATAGTTCAGATCGTACCCCCGGAAGCTTACGACGATTCGGCACCCGATCAGCGGTTTCAAATGCATCCGCCGGTGGGCCAATGCCCCGAATTCGAAATGAACGATGGCCGGGCGGAGCTTTACGATCATGGCGTCGAGGTAAAGACGGCGAAAGGTCTGGGCCCCAAAGCGCCTGAATCCCTGCATGAGGTAACGCGAAGTTGCGGAGGGTTGCCTGGCCAGCGCGGCCGAGATCGCAACGGGAAAGGCCATAGCCGCGCGGTAACGGGGTTCTACGGGCCACGTCAGGTGGACCCTGCGTTGCATGTCCGGCCGTTTACTGAGTTGAGGGAATCGCTCCCATTCGAGCGGATTGCTTTCCGAGCAGACCACATGCACGTCCCAGCCATGATCGAGAAGGCCGGCGACCTTATTGACGATGAACGTCTCGGAAAGCACCGGAAAACTAGGTACTACCACGACGACACGAGGGCTGCCCAACCGAGTCTCGATCACATTGTTACTGGTTACCTAGAGCCGTTGCCGGGGAACAGGTCGGGGGCCGATGTGCGCATCCAAGTTCGCAACAGCGGCGAATGACTCAACCGATGGAAGGCGGATGCCATGGCATCGGCGTCGCGTGGGGGAACTACCAACCCTGCAACGCCGAATGTCTGCAACGGATAATCCTCCGGCGGAGGTGTCGTCACGACAGGTATATGCGCCCGGGCTGCCAGCCGGAGAAACGAAGGCGGCGGTCCTGTAACCCCGGCGGATACGAACAGATCGGAGCGGGAGAGGTAGATGTCCAGCGCTGATTCAGTTACGAAAGGCATCCATTGTACGGCATGCTCCAGTTCCAGATCGAAAATGGTATATAATATGCGCTGACGCTCCAGTCCGTCTCCGATTAAAACCAGGGTGGCTTCTACATTAGCATCGAGTAGTTTTCGGAGGGCGAGAAGCAGATATTCCTGTCCCTGGGTCCATTCGAGAGGTGCGATCGACAGAATACGCAGCATGGAATGGAGCTTCGGGTTTTCCGTCAGACAAGGTATGCATCCATCCATGCACTCAGGGTCAGCAGCATCGACATAGCGTAGCCGTTTTCGGCATCGGGTTTCCGGTAGAAAGTGTCCGTAAACGACCGGATTTTCTCCGCCGGGAGATACCGGTGAAGAGGGCGTTCCGGCGCTCTGAAATACGCCCGCAACTTTGGAGCGCGATCCGCACCCATCAGCTGCACCTCCCAGTTTCGCTGCACGACTTTTCTTCCGGACATAAGCCGTATGGCCTTTAAGGCCGCCCGTTTGGGTAGCAGCCAGGTGTTGAAGTACTGATGATGATATAAATCAGCATTTCGTGCCTGCCACGATATGCGCGATAGATCCGGGGCGAATCGTTTGAGGAAATCGATCTGTAGCTTCCTGCCGGGGAGATACGAACGGGGTACGGTGCAAAAGAATTCAATGAAACGCTGGTCATAAAACGGCAAACGCGGAAAAGCGCCGAGTTGGTAGGCCCGAAGGCCGGCATTCGTCATCCGGCACACGTACTGGTCGATCTTGAAGATTTTGGCTTTGAAATCAGGATCGTCTACCTCCGTTTGCTCGTGCAAATAAGATCGAACCGTGTGTTCGAAAAGTGCCCTGGCTCTCTCCCGTGTCACTGTCTCCGGCATTTGCTCGAACAAAACGTCTGATCCCTTGCGCAGGCTTTTTTTCGAAAGCATGTGGAGTATGGATTCGTCCTCATCGTTACGGTTCACCGGAGCGCCGAGTTCGTCCAACCAGAGGTCGCCCATGTGCGCACCGAGTACATAGTCGGCATGGGCCTGCAGGGTTTCGGCAATGCCTACCTGGCGGCACTGGGTCACGTCGCCATACCCTTCCGTCGCCTGCACGACCGATTCAAGCCGATCAAGAAGGTAGGGGGGTACTTCAAAACCGCTGAATGGAAGATGACGCGCCGCGGCAATCCGTGCGGCGATGCGCGTTTCTACGGAATCGGCTCCATATCCATACGAATAAGCCCACGGCGCCGCTGTGCCGTTCTCGTGTGGTTTGCCGTTGGCAAGTGGAACGACGATGGAGCGCGAATCCAGCCCTCCGGATATCGGCAAGGCAACCTTCCCCGTCCGAGTATACTCATGCACGACGCGGTGCAGGATGCTGCAAAGTTCATCCACCGTGTCGTCGTAGCTTCTGGCCGTGTCCGGACGGTAGCGCCACTGCCAGTACCGTTCCTGTCGTTCCAGTTGGCCCCCTTCGGTAAATACGTAATGGGAGCCGGGCCGAAGAAAGCTCACATCATCGAAATAGGTGCGCTCGTCGGGAAAGTAACCGTAGGTCAGGAAAACGGAAACGGCGTCCCAGTCGATCGTGCCGTTGGATGGGATGCTTCCAAAAAAGGATCCGGCAAACACAGGCCCGCCGTTTGTCGCGTAATAGGCATGGTACGTGCCCATTACATTCGTCCACAGGTGCCATCGTTTTTCAGTGGCATTATGGGCAAGAAGGATGAAATGCCCGTTCAGGCGGTCTGGCCGAAATCGGTTGCCTACCAGGTCATCGGCAATGTGGGCCGGCAACGTATCAGGCTCGGCCCACTGGTCGGTATAGGTGAACACTTCGCCCAGGCACCATACCTGCCAGGAGCCCGCTGAGGCACTCCGGCAAAGCTCTTCAGCGTTGCCATGAATCGCCAGGCCGAGGGTGCTCTGGCCGCATACACGGCGTATATACCGGGTCGGCGTGGCGAAGCGTCCGTGCGGAGTATTCCTACCGGCTTCGGCTATGCCCACACTGAGTGTAAAATCGACGAATCTCATGGGAAACGATGGCTTGCTCGCAAAACCTTTCCCGCCGGTATCAAAGTCGGCAGGAGCCGAATCCCTCTGGCAAGGTGTCGTAATGTCGTTTTCAGATAGACCGGATTCGGTTCGGCAACAGCAAAGGCAGCTTTTGCAAACGACCAGCCTCCCGGGAGGTCGCCGGCTTCCAGGCACCGTATCGCTGTCGTCCAGAGGGCCTGTACCCGCCACTCGCGAGCCTCCTTTCCTGCCCCTTCATCTTCCGGTGCGGGTGGAGCATCTCCTTGCATGACCGCGTCGGTTCCGTTCCGGCGCCGTTCGAGCGCCAGCAGGCGAGGAATTTTGTTTTTTGCTATGGTCTGCGAGCCAAACGTCAGCGCGGACGGCAGCACCCGGCGACCGTATAGCGGTTCGGTTAGTGTAGCCATAGGGCGTCCCAGTTCCAGTATGCGAAGCCACAGATCGACATCCTGTCCGGAACGCCGATAGGTCCGGTACCCTCCGACGGCTTCCACCAGCGACCGTTCCACCAGCACGGTGCCGTCTGTAAACAGCCGGGCGCCGTTCATCACGTCCTCCCAATTTTCGCTTACATACGCTTCGTTCAGGTACGGCTCCGGATTATATGTATACCCGTTCGGAGTAAGGCGTAGAGCACGGGAGGCCACCATACCATACTCGGGGTGCCGTTCCAGAAAGGCTACCTGTCTTTCCAGTCTTCGAGCGTCCGAAACGTCATCAGCGTCCATCCTGGCCATATAACGCCCTCGAGCCTGACTCAAGCCCGTATTCATGGCCACCGGATATCCGCCATTCGTGTCGTGCGTCAGAACAACCAGTCGAGGGTCCTCGAAGCTTCTCAGTACCTCACCTGACCCGTCGGTAGATGCGTCGTCTACAGCGATCATCTCAAAATCCTTGTAGGTCTGGTTCAGGATGCTTTGCACGGCTTCACCGACGTACCGTTTGGCGTTGAATACCGGCATGACCACACTGACTACGGGATCGGGCTTCATGGGCACTGAGCTGTTAAAACCTGGCGTGTTCACCAGGTCATGCGATAAATGAGCCGGCGGTATCCCGGCCGGGCCAACAACCTTCCCCTGGCGATCACCCTTAAAATCCAGCCCATGAGTCGCCG
Source organism: uncultured bacterium (assembly GCA_965365445.1). Classification (GTDB taxonomy): domain Bacteria; phylum Bacteroidota; class Rhodothermia; order Rhodothermales; family DASSAV01; genus CBDUBS01. Next base: position 9,531 of record CBDUBS010000085.1, read on the forward strand.
CCTCCCGCGTGCCGAAATCATGGTGCTTATGCGTTTGCTAAGGTAAACGGGTTCATTGGCAGGCCGGACCGCGTCTCCATCGAATACGTGTGTGGCATCGAACACATTGAAACGGCCCGGGACGGCAAACAAAGATTTATTGTACTCGCCTTCCTCTCCATATTTCTTTCCTCTCGCGCTGTCCGCGATGTGGGCGTATTCGTGGTTCTGATGTACCACCATGGCAGAAGCCGTGATATCTACAACGGGAAGTCCCCGCCGCCTTGCCTCGTAAATCATCCAGTTGTCCCAACGGGGGCGGCCTACGAGAAATGCCGGCATCCGCCAGTCCATACCCGCGTGGAACCCGAAATAGTCGATCGCGTCGGCGATGAAGAGGCGCCCTTCTCGCGGCACCCGTTGGCGTAATGCTTGCCGTTCTTCCGGCCGGCCGGTATCGATGGGTGTTTCTACATTCAGATTCCACCGTCGTCCTACGATCAGCGATTCGAAGGTGTCCAGAAGCCTGATTGCCCGACCGAAATCCTCCATCACGATGATGTCGCCATTGATGTATACGTACCTTGAAGTTATCGATACGTGCCTGACCCGTTCGAATACGTCGTTGACAAACGGTGTACCCCTTTCATTGCACTTGATCACGGGCACATGGATCAGTCCGAACCGGTCTGCGGCGTCCGCCACGCCGGCCTCATTGCCGAACAAGACGATCGTTGGCTTCTCGGATAGCGCAAGCCAGCTCCGGATCGCGTTATCCTGTATCAGGCCGGTATGGCCCTCGAAAGGTTTCGGGATGGAGAACAGGGTGGTGCTCATGGGAAGTAATGGCGGCCAGGCAAGTAGTGATCGCTTGAAAAGAGGCAGGAAACTTCAATGGGCCTCGATATTGGCGGCGACGGGAATCGTAATCCACTGATGGTCCAGCGCCAACAAACTGCGCTTTGTCCGGGGCGCCCTACCTGATCCGAATACGTCGCGGGGGTGGACTTCAAACCGGGCCAGATGCTCGTCGCGAAATAACCACTCCCGTTTGGGGACGGCCAGCCCCGCGCCTATCGAATAGTCGCCGGCGGCGAATGGCAGGCGCTCGATACGGCATTCTACGAATCCTTCTCCTTCCTCCAGGCATACCTCAACATTCGAATCCGGTTGGGTAGACATCATAGCCAGCGGCCGGCCATAGGCGGTATGAAACCATATGACGACGGAGCCGGTGCGTACCGTGTAGGGAGCGATAAAATGCACGCGCAAGATGAAGCTGTCCCACGTATGGACGTTCGTCAGGGGTCGGCGCCGTTCGTCCAGTAATTCCAGTGCAGTGACGGCAAAATGACCGTTCCGATCCGCGAGGTTTGACTGGTACAGTAGATGCGGTGGTCTGTTGGCGTCTTCCAGATGCGGGGTAAGCATCCGCTCGTAAAGGGCGAGTACGTTTTCCGTGGCGTCGTCGGCCACGAGCCGCCCGCCCGACATGAGCAGCGAGCGGGGACAGAACTGCTGAATGGTTTCCATGTTATGGCTGACGAACAGTACCGTACGCCCTCCGCGGGCCACATCGTCCATCTTACCGAGGCATTTTCGCTGAAAGGCCACATCGCCTACGGCGAGCACTTCGTCGATGAGCAGGATCTCCGGCTCCAGGTGAGCGGCCACCGAAAAGGCGAGCCGTACTTTCATCCCGGAAGAATAGCGCTTGACGGGTGTATCGATGAACTGAGGCAACTCGGCAAAATCTACGATTTCGTCGAACTTCCGGTCGATCTCCCGCTTTTTCATCCCCAGAATCGTACCGTTCAGGTAGACATTTTCGCGGCCGGTCAGATCGGGATGGAAGCCGGTGCCGACTTCCAGCAGACTCGATACGCGTCCGAGTAGCTCCACGCGCCCGGTGGTAGGTTCCGTAATTCGGGACAGCACCTTTAAAAGCGTGCTTTTCCCCGCCCCGTTACGCCCCACCACACCCACGATTTCCCCCTGTTCGATTGTGGCGGTTACTTCGCGCAGAGCCCAGATGACATCCGCGGCGTCATCTCGATCCGCGAACCGATGGAGCGAGCGCAGCCGGCGGTAATTGTCTATGGGTGCTTTCAGCCAGGCCATTGCAGCCCCTGTAAGGGTATCATTCCGCTGCTCTTTGATGCCAAGCCGATAGCGTTTGCCGAGGTTCGAGATTCGTATGGCCGTCATCAAGGTCCTCAAGCAATGTCCGCGAAAATACGCTCGGTTCTACGGAAGTAGAGGGCGCCGAGGGCAGCCATAGTCAGGGCGCTGAGCGTGCCGACACCAATCAGATCCCAGGGCATTGGCCCGGTTCCGATGAGCGCCGCCCTGAACCCTTCTATCACGCCGGCCATCGGGTAAAGGCCATATACGATCCGAATGGAGTCGCCCCACACGGGAAACCGTTCCGAAATCAAGGAAACGGGCCACACCACAGGCGCCGCATACATCAAAATCTGCGACATGAATTGCATGGCATGGTTTACGTCGCGGTACTGTACGGAAAGTGCCGAAAGCCACATCCCAACGCCGGACGCCGTAACGACCATCAACACCACGAGATAAGGCGCCATCAGGACGGCTGCAGTTGGGGTGATGCCATACCAGGCCATCATCAGGGCGAGAACCACGGAGGCAATGGCGAAATCCACGAGACCTGCCAGCACCGGCGCCATCGGGATGATGAGCCGCGGGAAGTACACTTTGGTCAGCATATTGGCCTGGCTGACCAGACTGCTGGTAGACTTCGTCAGCGCCGTCGAGAAATACGTCCAGGGCAGCAATGCGGCGAAGGAAAAAATGGGGTAGGGTACCCCATCACTGGGTACGCCGGCCAGCCCGCCGAAGATGATCGAAAAGATGAGCATACTGAAGACCGGACGTATAATGGCCCAGCTAAACCCCAGTACGGTCTGCTTGTACAGAATTTTGACGTCACGCCAGACGAGGAAATAAAACAGATCGATATAGGCGATGAGCTCGCGCCAGTCGATGATCTGCCATCCGGTGCGCGGCTCAATTACGGAGAGCATCGAACCGGGTGCCGTTTCGGGCAAACCTTGTCCAGCCGACGTGAGGGAAGGCCCTCGTGAGAAAGATAACATGCCGTGTGAAGGATGGGTTCGGGGTGATCGGTCAGCGCGCTGCCCTGGCGATAAGATGACACGTCATCTGGTCCTGATTTCCGATGGCCTGACCTCGCGACTGAATCCCGTTCAAGACGTTGGCTGCCATGGCTCCCACCGTCCGAAAGGGTTTGTCGAGCACGATTCCGGGTAGCCCTTTCAGGTGGAAATACCCGGAACGGACCGCATAATGCACGTTCACGTCGGAAAAATGCCTGGCAAGCAATTCAGCCAGGTGCTCTCGGTGGTAGTGCCGTTTGTGGTCCGGATTTCTTTTCGGGATAAAGTCGCCATTGGGTGTGGACATGATAAACACACCGCCTTTACGGAGTATGCGGCTTACGTTGGCCAAAAACCGATCGTCCTGCTCCACATGTTCCAGGACTTCCACAGCTACGACGCAATCGAAGCAAGCTTCGGCTAACCGGGTTTGCGTCATGTCGTCGTAGATGACCGACTGTATGTTGCTACGTCGCCGCATGAGTGCGGAGGTCATCTCAGGTGTCACACCCAGATGAAGCGCGTGCTGCAACTCCGTCTCACGCGGAAGGTCAGAAACGGTTACCCGGGCATTTAACCCTACCGTGTAAGGCGACGTACGTCCACCCACGTCCAACAGGTCGATCGGGCCTCCTGCCGATCGCAGGAAGTCGCGAATCTCGCGGCGAACACACTGATAAACGACCGGAAGAAAAGGAATGGCAGCCCGGCAACTATATTCGAAAATGGTCATGCCAATATAGTAAAACTTGGGGCTGGTTTTGCCTCTACAGGGCGACGGAACGTAGCGGCGCGGGTATCTACGAGGATGCGCGAGAGGCGACGCACCTCGGCCCAGTCGTAGGCCGAGTGGTCGGTGGCTACCACCACACAGTCCGCCCGGGCCAGCGCCGCCGGCAGATCCACCTCGGATTCCATCTCCAGCCCGTGCTCGCGGAACCGCTCCACGTGCGGATCATGGTACGACACGAGCGCTCCTTTCTCCCGCAACAGCGCCAGAATGTCCAGCGCCGGCGACTCCCGCATGTCCGATACGTCACGCTTGTAGGCCACACCCAGCACCAGCACCCGGCTGCCGTTGAGCGCCCGACCGGCGTCGTTGAGCCGGTCCTGCACCTTCTGCACCCAGTAGCGCGGCATGGCCGTGTTGACCTCGCTGGCCAACTCGATGAAGCGCGCCGTATAGTTGAGGCTCTTCATCTTCCACGACAGGTACAGCGGATCTATCGGAATGCAGTGGCCGCCCAGACCCGGACCCGGCGTGAACTTCATGAACCCGAACGGCTTGGTCGCCGCCGCGTCGATCACTTCGTAGGCGTCCACACCGAGCTTGTCGCACATGAGCAGCACTTCGTTGACCAGACCGATGTTCACCGAGCGAAACGTGTTCTCGAGCAACTTGGCCATCTCGGCGGCCTCCGCCGACGATACCGCCACGATGCGCTCGATGGCCTGCCCGTAGAAGGCCGCTCCCACCTCGGTGCACCACCCGGTGATGCCGCCGATGACCTTCGGAGTGTTCTTTGTGGTGTAGTCCTCCCGGCCCGGATCGACCCGCTCGGGCGAGAAGCACAGGAAGAAGTCGCGCCCGGCCTCCAGGTGGTCCGCCGTGGAGACGAGCGCCGGCAGGATCACCTCGCGCGTGGTGCCGGGGTAGGTCGTGCTTTCGAGCACGATGAGCATGCCCGGATGCAGATGCGCCGAGAGCGCCTCGACCACCGAGACGATGTAGCTCATGTCCGGATCGCGTGTTTTCGTCAGCGGCGTCGGTACGCAGATCGAAACGGCGTCGAGCCGGGCGAGCGCCCCGAAGTCGGTCGTAGCCTCGATCAGGCCCTGCTCCACGAGCGGGCGCAGGCGGTGGGTGGGGATGTCCTCGATGTAGCTTTCGCCGAGGGTGAGGGCCTTTATTTTGCGCTCGTCCACGTCGATGCCGGTGACGTGGATGCCGGCTTCGGCAAAGACCACCGCCAGCGGCAGGCCTAC
>CBDUBS010000086.1:0-14104 GCA_965365445.1 uncultured bacterium
AGATTCTGCAGGCCATACAGGACGTCTACCTCGATCCCGACGTTACCGTAGCGTAAGCATAGCAAGGCAGTCCTGATGGAATTACGTGCCTCCCGGTTAGCCGGGGGGCACGTTTTTTTGTTTCTCCATTTCGGTTTCCTCTCTCGGGATTACTACCTTTCGATCCCGAATCTCCGCCTCCTCCGGTGCGTACCAGTCCTACCCTCACCTTTACCCGCTATCACCATGGCCGACGAGCATAACGACAAAACGGAACAGGCCGCCCCTACCCTTCCACCTCCTGCAGAAGATATTCCTGTTGCGGATACCGGCACCATGCTCGAGCGGTATACCGCCCATTATCCAGCGTGGGCCAGAGACTTCGCCCGAAAGTACTTTACGAAAACCCTTACCCAGTTCATTCTTCACGGCAACGTTCGGGATCTTGTTCGGACGAAGCAGGATGAGGAGACCTTCACGTACGTAACCCTGCGGGACTTCCTGGTCAACGACCTGTTTGCCGCCAGGGACTTCATCGTGTTTTACGACCGGGCCAGCGGAATCCACTTTGCGGACAAAGATTCACAGAAAGACTTCAACCGCGCTCTTTCGGGATACGACACCATCTTCGGGACGGATTACGCCCAGAAATTGCCGAGAGACCCGGTGCGCGTCTTTTCAGTCATGGAAAACTACTTTCGGCTTCGGCTGTCCGACGGCAAGCGAATCGCCTTCGTGATCGACTACGCCGAAACGATCATACCGATGGCGGAAGCTTCGTCTTATTCCGCCGAAGACCGGAATGCGCTCGTTTTCCTTCAACGATGGGCTCACGATCCGCTCTTCCTCCAGAGCGACTTCACGGTTTGCCTGATTGCGGAAAACCTGAGCAACCTCAACCAGCAGATCGTCCAGAGCCCGTATTCAGCGGAGCTTCATCTGCTGCTGCCGGATGAAACCGAGCGGTTGGCGTTCATCAACTATTACCTGACCGGCCGGGAGCAATCGTACGGTCGCCACGCGGACGTACCGCTCGATACGCTCTCGAAGAATACCGCCGGACTCAACTACATCCAGTTACGAACCATTCTGGCGGATGTGCTGGAAAACCGCACACGCCTGTCGTTCGAAGCGCTGTCCGAGATCAAGAAGCAGATGATCGAGGAAGAAGCATATGGTATGCTCGAGTTCGTGGAGACGGATTATAAACTGGATATGGTTGCCGGCCACGCGCAAGCAAAGGAGCACTTGCGCCAGGCCGCTAAAGCCCTGCGAAATAACCGCCCGGACGTGCTGCCCATGGGCTATCTGGTGAGCGGACCGGTAGGCACGGGTAAAACGTTTCTCATAACCTGTTTTTCGGGTGAGATCGGCATACCCATGGTGAAACTCAAGAACTTCCGCTCCCAGTGGCAGGGTGTCACGGAAGGTAATCTCGAAAAGATCCTCAATTTACTGGAAGCCATGACTCCGGTAGCGGTTATGATCGATGAGGCCGATGCGGCGCTTGGCGATCGGGACCAGCAGGGGGATTCGGGGGTATCCCAACGGGTTTTCGGGCAGATTGCTTCGTTCATGAGCAACCCGAAGCACCGGGGACGGGTAATCTTCTTTCTGGTTACGGCTCGCCCGGATCTGATGCCGGTAGACCTCAAACGGCAGGGGCGGGCGGAAGAACATATCGCCCTTTTCTACCCGACATCGCGGGAAGAACGAGAGGAACTCTTGCGGGTGATGCTTCGGCGTACCGGAGTCGCACTTCCGCTGGATCAGGTTCCCGAATCGTTATTGAACGGCGAGCGAACGCTCAGCGGCGCCGATATGGAGGCTCTGCTGACCCGGGCGAAATTCAGGGCGGCCGGCGACGGTAACGCGAGCGGCCGGGTTACCGCGGAGATACTGGAGCACGCTGTGGACGACTTCATCCCGCCGACCTACCCGCTGGAGGTCGAATTGCAGACGCTGGTGGCCGTAGTGGAGTGTACGAGTCGTGACCTGCTTCCGGAGACCTATCGAAACACCGACCGCGAAACGATTATCCGACGCATCGATGAACTGAAGCGGCTCGTAAGGTAGCAAATGCCGGGGTGCGACAGGGTCGGCGACTGGCGCCCGGCATCAGAAAAAGGCACAACGAGCCGTGCATCATTCCCCTTGAACGGGCTGGTATGTATGGGGTTGCTGTTCTCCGGCCACCCTGAACAGAGCCCCTTCGATGGTGAGTCCGGGCCCGAACGCCATCGCGAGGCCGCTTCGGATGCCTCGTTCACCCTTTAGTATGCGATCCCATATCCTTTTGAGTACAAAGAGGATGGTTGGCGAACTCATGTTGCCGTGAAGCCGCAACACCTCCAGGCTGTCATAAACGTCGTCATCGGTAAGGCCAAGTATTTCCTGCGCTTTCTCCACGATGGCCCGCCCCCCTGGATGAATCGCCCAGAAATCGATATCTCCGCAGGATAGACCATATCGACCGGGTAGGGCCCCGATGAAGGCAGGCAAGTTTTTGGCAATAATGCCCGGCACCCGGGAGGTCAGACCCATCAAAAAGCCTTTGTCCCCGATATCCCACGACATGTCGCCTATGGAGTCGTCGTCGAGCAGGGCGTAGCTGTCGACATACGCCAGTTTCCCTGCCGCTTCGCCCTCCGACCGCGAAGCCAGAACGACGGCGGCCGCTCCATCCGAAAACAACGCGTTGACGACGGCGCTCTCGAGGGTATCCTCCACCTGAAAGTGAAGCGTGCACAATTCGGCGCAAACCAGAAGCACCCGTGCGTCGGGGCGCGAGGTGCAGAACGCATGGGCTACACGCAATGCGTTGAAAGCGGCATAGCACCCCATGAACCCGATCATGGTTCGTTCGGTATGCGAGGGCAGCCCGAGCCGCTTCACCAGTTCGATATCGATGCCCGGAGCGAAGAAGCCGGTACAACTCACCGTAATGACATGAGTGATTTCCGAAGGACAAACGGATGACAGGGCCAGAGCGTCCCGGGCGACCGACTCGGCCAGAGGCAGTACGGACTCCCGGTATTTGCGGTTGCGGGCCGCCGTCGAGGGCTGTGGGTCCAGAGACCAGTTTTTCGGGAAGAACTCAAACGACTCGGGTGTGCAGCCGTAATCCTCCACGCATGAATACCTGAAATCAATTCCGGACCGTTCATAAATCTGTGGCAGCCGCTTGCGCAGCGCTTCGGACATACCCCCAACATTTTGCATGAACGAAGCGGCATATTCCTGCGTTCGATGCAAAGGCGGGTTACCTGTGGCAATGGATTCAATGGTCGTGATTCTACGATCGGGCGATAACATGAACGGACTCTCAATTCAGAACCTGCATCAGGCTCATTCTTCGTGACGTTTCGCTTCTTCCCAGTACGCATCCATCTCAGCGAGCCCCGCCTCGGACATAGTACGTCCGCTCTCGGCCAGCTTTTGCTCGATAAAGCGCACCCGTCCGGCAAACTTTTCGTTCGTCCTTCGGAGCGCGTTCTCGGAATTGATGCCGATGAAGCGTGCATAGTTGACGAGCGCAAATAGTAGATCCCCAAACTCGGCTTCGCGTTCCGTCGTACCGGCCCCTGAATCGACAATATGTCGAAATTCCTCGATTTCCTCTACCACTTTGGACCAGGCTTCATTTCGTTCCGGGAAGTCGAATCCTACGCCGGCCGCTTTTTCCTGAACGCGCTGCGCGCGCAACAGAGCCGGGAGCCGGCCCGGAACACCCTGAAGAATGGATTTCCGCTTCCCTTCCTTCATTTTTATCTGCTCCCAGTTGGCGAGCACGTCGTTTACGCCCTGCACCGTGATATCCGAGAAAACGTGCGGATGCCTGCGAATGAGCTTTTCAGCTTCGGTTTCAATTACATCGCCCAGGGAGAACGAACCGTCCTCCTCTGCCATCACACTATGGAATACGACGTGCAACAAGATGTCGCCCAGCTCGCGCTTCAGTTCATCCCAGTCCTTCCGGTCGATGGCTTCCAGCGTTTCATACGCCTCCTCGATGAGCAAGTGCTTCACCGAATCGTGCGTCTGCTCTTTATCCCACGGGCAATCGCGGCGTAACTGGCGGATGATGCGAACGAAATGGACGAACGACTCGGCGGGTTCGTCCGTGCCTTCAAACAGCGGATCGTATATGGTCAATTTCATAGAGCCCGATATTCTTTTTCAGCCGGCATGTTAGTTACCTTAGAGGAGGGCGGAAGAACGATTTCCACACATCCCTGCCCTGACGCTATGACACAATGTTGTCAATGCGTTTAAGTATCCTGTGTACGTAAACGTTCTTTCCCTGTTTTCCTTACATCTCCTGGCGGATTCGTGTCGAAGGACCGGGACAGGCCGGCAAGGCCGGTGGACTCATGAAGAATCGCCAGGAACAACATCAAACCCTATACAGGAGGTGTAATAATATGGCACGCGGCATTAACAAAGTGATCCTGGTCGGTAATCTAGGACAGGATCCGGAAATGCGGTACACGACCAACGGGACGGCCGTTTGCTCCTTGCGGCTGGCCACCAACGAATCCTACCGGGATTCCGACGGCAACCTGGTAGAGAAAACGGAATGGCATACCATCGTTGCCTGGCAGCGGCTGGCTGAAATTTGCAGCGAGTATCTCAAAAAAGGGTCACAGGTTTACTTCGAGGGTTCGCTGCAAACCCGCTCGTACGACGACAAGGAAGGCATTACCCGGTACGTTACCGAAATCAAGGCCCGCGAGATGATGATCCTCGGCGGTCGTGGTTCATCGGATGACGCTTACGACGAACAACGTCGTCCGGCTTCGGCCGGGCAGCGTCCGGCTGCGCAACGTAAAGCTCCCCCGGCCCGTCCACAAAACAATGACGCGGATTTCGATAAGGATTCCTTTGGGCCCGATGACGATCTGCCGTTCTGAAACGCGGTTCAGCCCGGTTGAGGAAACCCGTCAGCCCTCGTGCCCCGGCACGGGGGCTTTTTCGTCGGGGTAACCGCTGAGCGTATCGGCCTGACCCTACTACGTCCCGGTCGTCCGATTTTAGTGGCCCGGCAGAAACCTGCCGCTGCGGCGTCCGTTTCCGAAGAGAAGAACCGGATTCGATTCTCTATGGAAAGCGCCGCGAGGACCCTTATTCTGGGAGCAGGTAAGACGGCCCGGACGCTGGCCGGCATCCTGGCACGCACCGGCGATGTCATGTTGATTGATACCAACTACGAACACTGCCGGTTCGCGGAGGACCTCGGCCTGCCCTGCACGCACGGAAATGCCCTCGACAAAAAGATGCTCCGGGAGGCGGGTGGTGAGCGAGTCGGAGCGTTTCTGGCCGTCACGGCTAATCTGGAGGTAAACGCGCTGGCCGGGCAGTTGGTGCGGACCGTATATGAAACCCCGGCCATTCATCTGGTTGCCCGGTCGGAAACGGAAGGCCACCGCGCTACGCTGGAGCACCTCGGCGCGACAACCCTGTTCGGTGGACCGGTCCGTCTGGATGAGTGGGATTACTGGCTTCAGCATGACCGGGCGGAACGCCTCGGGCTCACACTGCAACACGTGCAGGCCCCATCCACCCTGTTCAGCCGGCTACAGGCGCATCGGTCCAGCATTCCCGTCGCCTTCCGACGGGGAAACTCCTATCTGCCCGTTCATAGCGGATCCCGCTTCGAGCCGGGCGACCGTGTGATCGTACTTCGCCACAGCGATGCCCTGCCGCTGTTACTCGACCGCTTCGACCGGTTGGTAGCCCGCTGCCCTGTGCTGGATCTGGACCAGCCCATGTCTACCCTGGAGTTTTTCGAACTGGTTGCCGCCACCCTGTCGGAATCGATCGGCCTCGGGGCCGAGGAGCTTACGAGGAGGTTTTTCAGTCACGAATCGATGAGCAGCACGGTGGTCGCTCCCGGGTTTGCCATCCCGCACGTCATCGTGCCGGAGAGCACCGGATTTCATATCTGCCTGGCCCGGTGCCGGGAAGGGATATCGTTTGCGGCGCAGGAAGAATCGGTCCATGCTCTGTTCGTTCTGGTGCGTCCGCCTGAAGAGCGAACGTTTCATCTACGGGCACTTGCGGCGATTGCCCAGATCATGCAGGATCCGGAATTCGAGACGCGATGGCTGCTCGCAGGAGGGCCGGAGGAACTGCGGACGTTGGTGTTACATGCCGACCGCAAACGGTATCCGGAGCGCGAGTTGCAGGCCCGATGAGGCAGGACCTGGGGCCAGAGGAGCCGGCAGCATCATCTTACGAAAACCCCTCGACACGTAGAACGAGATATCTCCGAAACATGCAATTGTATCGACACATCGGCATTTCAGTGGCCTTTTCTCCCCGATTGGAAGCGTTGCTTCGGGAGGGAGCCCGGTTATCGGCGGTCATGGCCGAAAGAGTCAGCATTCTCCACGTAGGGCCGGCAACGCCGGAGAAAGAGGGGCGACTGGCGGATTTGCTCGGCGAGTGCGGCTATCCGGCAGCTACCGAGGTCCACTGGATCGAAGGCGATCCGGCAAGCGCACTTCCCGATGCCGCCGAGAAGAGCGGACTCGATCTGATCGTGGCAGGCGCGCTGGAGCGCGAGCAGAGCCTCCGGTACTTTCTCGGCTCCGTCGCGAGAAATCTGGTACGCGAGGCTCCGTCCTCGGTGTTTTTATTTACCGAACCGGGCGTAAAACCCGAACCGATGCGACGCATCGTGTTTTTTACGGATTTTTCGGAGCATTCTCTCATTGCGCTGGCCAAAACGATCCGATTTGCCGCCCTGGAGAAAGCAGAGAAGATTTTCGTGCTCAGCGTACAGCCGGAATTTGGCGACGCTATGGTTTTCTCGGACGGGGTTCGCAGAGATAAGGCCCGGAACTATTACAACGCATCGATGGACGCCGGAAAAGCGTTGCTTCGCGATTTCGTCGATGCCGCCGGCGACAGCCGAACGCCCGTCGAAACGTATTGCCTCAGCGGGCATGGAGGCCAGGTTACAGCCGACTTCGTTCGCCGGCAGCAGGCCGACATGCTCGTAATGCCCTCTCCGGATGTTGGAGGCCATATTTTCGAACGCATTTTTCCTTCAGATATGGAGTGGATCCTTCGCGAGATTCCCTGCAACCTGTGGGTCGTCCGCGAGCGGATCAATAAACCCTGAGTATCCATCCCTATTCCGGGTGCACCCTTTTTGCGTATAGCCTGAATGGAAAAACTTTCGTCGCCCGATATCGTCATCCTTCTATTGGGACTGGCCGCCATGCTCGGGCTTGCCCGCTTCTTTGGCGAGTTGTTCAACCGGTTCAGGCAACCTGCCATCGTAGGCGAAATTCTTGCCGGCCTGCTGCTGGGGCCTACCGTTCTCGGGTTGATCGCTCCCGACGTGTTCGGAAACCTGTTTCCATCGAGCGGCTCGGTGGCGATTGCCTATAGCGCCATCATCAATCTGGCCGTCGTGCTCCTGCTCCTGATCGCCGGACTGGAAATCGATCTTTCCATTCTATGGAGGCAGGGTAAAGCGGCCATCCTCATCAGCGTTTTCGGTACAGCCGTCCCGTTTATCCTGGGCTTTACCGTGGCCTTCCTCTTTCCCGCATTCTGGGGGATCGAGCCGGGCGCCGATACGCTCACGTTTTCACTTTTCTTCGGCACCGCACTCAGCATTTCCGCGCTTCCGGTCATTGCCAAAATCATGATGGACCTGAACCTGTTCAGGACTGATGTGGGTATGCTGGTGATGGGAGCGGCGATGTTCAGCGACCTGGTGGGATGGATCGTTTTTTCCATCGTGCTGGGCATGATGAACGCGCATGCGGCAGAGGACGTAGCGCACCATGGGGGCCTCGGTACCGGAGCTACCATTGGTCTTACCCTGCTTATGGTCCTGTTCACCCTGACGCTCGGCAGGTGGCTGGTACATCGGACGTTGCCGTGGATTCAGGCCCGGTTGAGCTGGCCCGGCGGTGTGCTGGGTTTTACGCTGGTGATTACGTTTCTCGGAGCGGCCGCCACGGAAGCCATTGGCATCCATGCCATTTTCGGGGCGTTTCTGGCCGGGGTAGCCATTGGCGACTCGACGCACATGCGGGAGCAAACGCGCTCGATCCTGCACCGGTTCGTAACCTATATTTTTGCCCCTATTTTTTTCGTTTCCATCGGCCTGGAGGCGGATTTCGTAGCCTCTTTCAATTTGTTGCTCGTTCTGGGGGTGCTGCTGGTAGCCTTTGCCGGGAAAATTGCCGGTTGCATGATCGGGGCGCACTGGGGCGGATTATCCATGCGAGAAAGCCTGGCTATCAGCTTCGGCATGAACGCGCGCGGCGCCATGGAAATCATTCTGGGTCTGTTAGCCCTTCAGTTCGGCGTAATACAGGATGAGATGTTCGTGGCGCTGGTCGTGCTGGCTCTGCTGAGTTCCATCGTCAGCGGTCCCCTGATGGATCTGTTCGTGGATCGTCCGCGCCAGTGGAAGCTGGAGGACCTGTTGATGGGGAGTCTGTTCCTTCCGGATCTCAAGGCGGCCACCCCCGAAGAAGTAATCGTCGAGCTGGCTCAGGCCACCCGTTCATCCGGGCTGGACCCCGAAACTGTTGCGAGGGCCGTTCTCGACAGGGAACGGCTGATGGGCACCAGCCTGGGCCATGAAGTGGCCGTTCCCCATGCCCGTCTGGAAGGGCTCAAGAAACCGGTGCTGGTGCTGGGGCACAGCAGCCAGGGGATAGATTTCGACGAACCCGACGGGCTGCCAACCAGACTGGTGTTCTTACTCCTCACTCCGGCCCTCGACATGACCTCCCAGATTCAAATCATGGGCCAGATAGCCAGGCTGTTTAAGGACGAAAGCGCCCGGGAGGTAGTGTATGAAAGTGCTTCCCTCGATACGGTCCGCGCTTACATAAAAACGGAATCGGCGGTCGCCGAACATGGATGAGGCTGGGAGGAAGTCGGGCGAAGCACACCAACGTATCGAAATGCCGCAGCCCTGCCTTCGCGCCCGGTTGCCTGATACAGGAGCCGGTTCGGAGGGGGGTGTTCTGCGCCGGCCAGGCGGTGTGTCCGTGTCGATTCCTGCTCCGATGAGACGGGAGCACGCGTGAGCAATCGCCCATCGACGCATCTCCATTCATGTCCAGCGGGTTCGCGCAGAGTCCCAGGATAGCAGCTTGCGTTTTTCCCAGGATTCGACGATCCCGTTGATGGCCACCACACCGTAAAGACCCAGTTCCGGCGGACAGGCCAGCGCCGCGCCGGATCGGATAGCGGCATGATGGTTTTTGTGGTGTAAATCTACTTTCTCGCCGCCCGTTTTAACGTGCCGCTCTATGGCTTCCCCGCTCTCCTCCGAAATGATCTCCCACCCTTCCTGTGTAAACTTCAATGAAGCCTCGTATCCACGAATGAGATGCTCATTGCCGCGCCCGTTACCCATAGTGCCCAGAAGATGTACGGTCATCCCGGGGGATATCCCCTCCACGGCGGGGTAGGTAAGGATAGCCTCGAGATTGTCCGGCAACTCGCGACCGTCGTTCCACAGGAGGATGCCGCCCATGGCGGCCACACTGGAAGGAAACGTAAGACCACAGGAACGTACGATCCGTGTCAGTCGATGAACGAACAGATCCCCGGCGATACCTCCCGAGTAGTCCTTGTAATTGCGCCACTCGTAGTAGCGTGGGGCGCTCCATGCGCGGGCCGGAGCCGGACCAAGCCACCGCTTCCAGTCGAGATCCGCCGGTTTATCATCGCTCAGATCCACCCCGAGACGCCACGGACCCTGGTTGAGAGGATACCGACGAACGTAATCGATCTGGGCCTGAATGACGGGACCGATCTTTCCGGCCCTGATGGCTTCGGCTGCGCTCGCATAGCTGTCGTCGCTCATACCCTGCACTCCGACCTGCACTTTCTTACCACTTTCCCGTGCTTTTCGGACAAGTGTAAAGGCATCGCCGGTTTTCAGCGCGAGGGGTTTCTCGCAGTATACGTGCAGTCCGGCATCGAGTGCATCCAGGGCGATGTGCGCATGGTTGTGCTCCGGAACGACAATGGTTACATAGTCCAGGCCGGAAGCATCCAGAACATCCTCGTGATGCACGACGACCCTCGGGCTTCCCCCTTCATTCCGAACGAGATCGGCGAAAGCCTGCGCACGCGTCTGGTACACGTCGCACACGAGGTCGATATCGACGTTCTCTTCGTTTTTCATGGAAAGCAGGGCGTTCAGGTGCGCTCGACCCATACCTCCGCAGCCGATGAGGGCTGTATGCAGGCGGTTGTTTGCCCCCATGATCCGGCTGTAGCTCCGGGCCGTAAACAGCGGCAACCCTGCCGCCGCCGCAGCGGCTTTCATGAATCGGCGTCGGTTGATCGATGGTTTCATAGAATTCATTCCCGGTACGAAGCGTCCGAAATACACTATTCGGTGCAATGGAGCACCCGAAGAATACGGCCTGTCCTGAAACGAAGGTGAGCGGAGGAGGCAATCGCACCCCCCGGAATAACCCGTCATTTCCCCGCCGCCCTATTGAACTAATAGTGCGGTATGATTAACTAAGGTATGAGGAGTCTGCCCACTTTCTCACAGGTGCAGTAACCTCTAGGGAATGCGGGGTGCGATCCGCAGTCTCGCCGCCTTTCCTGCCACCCGATCAGGGATCATGAGGCCTTACCTATGCTAGCCATCGAGGAAATGATTCGCAAGCGCAACGGACACAATGTCCACGACCTGAAAGATGCGTTTGTCGAAAATCTGTATTACAGGAGGGGTCAGGCCATCCAAACCGCCACCCCGAACGATGCCTATATCACCCTGGCCTATACCATCAGGGATTTTCTCGTGGATCGGTGGCAGAAATCGGTACAGGCCCTGTATGAAAACAACCCCAAGTTCGTGTACTACCTCTCGGCGGAATACCTCCTGGGCCCCCAGTTGAAACGAAACATGTTGTACACCAACACGCTGGAAGCTGCTCGGGATGCGCTTGCGGAGCTCGGCTTCGACGTTGAGGAGATCATGGAAGAGGACGTCGAACCCGGACTCGGCAATGGAGGCCTCGGCCGTCTCGTGGCCTGCTTCCTCGACTCGATGGCTACCCTGGATATCCCGTCCGTGGGGTATGGCATACGGTATCAATACGGCATCTTCAAGCAGTCCATACGGGACGGGTGGCAGGAGGAGGCCCCGGACAACTGGCTGCTTCGGGGCAATCCGTGGGAGTTCGAGCAGCCTGACAACATCGTGGAAGTTGGTTTCGGAGGGCAAACCTATCGATACACGGACGACATGGGGCGGTTCGTGGTGCGGTGGACGCCGGACCGGTACATACTGGGCAAGCCCTATCACATGCTCATACCCGGCTATCGGACCGGCACAGTGAACATGCTCCGCCTGTGGAGCGCTCAGGCCAGTAACGACTTCGATATCCAGTTATTCAATGAAGGCGATTACATTCGTGCGGTAGAGGAAAAAACCCTTTCGGAGAGCCTCTCCAAGGTGCTCTACCCCAACGACAATACCCCGGCCGGCAGGGAACTTCGGTTGCGACAGCAGTATTTTTTCGTAGCGTGTTCCATCCGGGATATCATCCGAAGATTTCGTATCAGAAACCTGGACTGGGATCTGTTTCCGGAGAAGGTAGCTATCCAACTGAATGACACGCACCCGGTTATAGCCATTCCGGAACTGATGCGGGTGCTGGTTGATGAATCGTTCGTGCCGTGGGATGAAGCCTGGGATGTGACGCAGCGCACGTTTGCCTATACCTGCCACACCCTCCTGCCGGAAGCCCTGGAAAAATGGCCGGTTCACTTGTTCGAGCGATTGTTGCCCCGTCATCTGGAAATCATCTATGAGATCAACGAGCGATTTCTGGAAGGGGTGCGCCATCGGTCGCCTGACGACCCGGCCCGCGTGATTCGGATGTCGCTGATCGAGGAAACACCGGAAAAACAGATCAGAATGGCTTATCTCGCCACGGTTGGCAGCCATTCGGTCAACGGGGTGGCCGCGCTGCATACCGATTTGCTCAAAAAACGCGTCCTGAATGATTTCTATGCATTCTGGCCGGAACGCTTCTCCAACAAAACCAATGGAGTCAATCATCGCAGGTTTTTGCAACTAGCCAATCCGGGGCTTTCCGATCTGATCACTTCGCGGATTGGAGACGGCTGGCTGACCGACCTGGAACAACTGCGCCGTCTGGAGGAATATCTGGATGATGCGTCATTCAAAAAAGATTGGCGTAGCCAGAAAATGCTGAATAAGCGCCGCCTGGCTGACTATACCGACCGGCACGAGGGATTGATCGTCAACCCTACCTCGCTGTTCGACGTAATGGCCAAGCGGTTGCATGAATACAAGCGCCAGCAATTGAAGGTGCTGCACATCATTACGCTGTACAATCGCCTCAAAAAAGACCCCTCCTATCCTCTGACACCCAGAACGTTCTTTTTCGGGGCCAAGGCCGCGCCCGGCTACCGAATGGCCAAGCTGATCATAAAACTCATAAACTCGGTGGGGGCCGTCATAAATAACGACCAAACCATCGGAGATCGGCTCAGAGTGGTGTTCCTGCAGAATTTCAATGTAGCCATCGGGGAGCGCGTATATCCCGCGGCGGACGTTTCCGAGCAGATTTCCCTGGCCGGCAAGGAAGCCTCCGGCACGGGTAACATGAAATTCGCCCTTAATGGAGCCCTGACGATCGGAACTCTGGATGGCGCCAACATCGAAATCCGCGAGCGGGTCGGCGCGGAAAACTTCTATCTGTTCGGCCTTACTGCCGAAGAGGTTTTTGCACTCCAGCGGCAAGGTTATGACCCCCGAACCTACCTCAATGCCAACCAGGAATTGCAAACGGCTATCCGCCAGATTGCCGATGGAACCTATTCCGAGGGAGATGCCGCCCTGTTCAAGCCGCTGACGGACGCGTGGCTGAATGAAGATCGGTTCATGACGTTTGCGGACTATGCTTCCTACGTCCATACGCAGGATAGATTGGAAAAGGATTTTCTCGACGAGGAAGCCTGGACGCGCAAGTCGATATTGAACACGGCCAGAAGCGGCTATTTTGCAGCAGACCGAACCATACACGAGTATAACCGGGATATATGGCACGCGCCGCATCTTCGTGTGGCTCCTCCAGCTTCGCCAAATACGTCACTGGTCCCGTAAGAGCCGCGATGAGTAGGTCCGGCAGTCGCGTTGTCATCTCTGCGCCGATTTGCATTCGGAAGGAGGCATATCACCGGCCGGCGAAAAAAGCATCGGCCATTCTTCTCGTTACGCTCGCTTTTTTTGCACGACCTTCACGGGCGCAATGGCAAGACGATTTTTCCGACGGAGATTTTTCGGTCAACCCGGCATGGGTCGGATCGGTGGATAAATGGTCCGTCACACGAACGGGAGCCGACTTTTTTCTCCAAACCAACGGCGATCTCCATCCGGACACGCTCACGCTCGCCACGGCGTCCTCGATAGCAGCCGGGCGATGGTCATTCACGTTCACCTACACGGACGTAAACCTCAGCACTGCCAACGGAGCCAGGATTTTCCTCGTTGCCGACACGGAAGCCCTGCACTCCAGCGTAAAGGGATATTTCCTCCAGCTTGGAACGAACAACAGCGACGAGATTCGGCTGTACCGGCAGGATGGAGACGCTGCCACGAAACGCCACGAATTATGCCGATCTGATCCGATCACGGATTCCACGAGCGGAACGATTCGCTTTTCGGTTACGCGCAACACGGGGTCGGTGTGGCAGGTGTATGCCGACGGCATACTGGTTTGCTCGGCAGCGGACCCTACGTATTCTACAAGCCGCTTTTTCGGGCTCTGGGTCAAACACTCAACCGAAACAGGTAAATCGTTCTCGTACGATGATTTCGTCATCGAGGCGCCCGTTGCCGACAGTCCACCCGCAGAACCGGGGGATGTCGTCATCAATGAGATCCTGTACGAACCCCACCCCGGCGAAACGGAGTTCATCGAGCTATACAACACATCGGCTAACGTCATCGATGCGTGCGAATTACGAATAGCAGACGGGACTTCGGCATGGATGCCGGTATGCACCCTATCGGCCCTGATAGAACCTCTGGAGTGGCTCGTGCTCGTACAGGACAGCCTCTCCTTCCATATCAGTTTTCCCACCGTTC
>CBDUBS010000087.1:0-14042 GCA_965365445.1 uncultured bacterium
GGAGGCCGCGGTACGAGCCAATGTCCATCAAACGCTTGATGGACATCTGTACTTCAGTGCGTAGCGCGCCCTCAACGACATACTCGTCCTCGATCAGGCGCCGCACTTTACGTGTCTGCTCTTCGGTCCAGTCCTGGGGGCGAGAGTCGGCGGAGAGCCCGGCTCGCTCCAGGATTTCTTTCGCACGCGACCGCCCGACTCCGTAAATCGAGGTCAGAGCGATCTCACCTCGCTTACCATTCGGAACGTCTACTCCAGCGATACGTGGCATGCTCGTGCTGTTAAGGTTAACGCCTGGCTCCATGAAGTAGAGCCGGCAAAACAAACGGCGCCGGGGCTTATCCCTGGCGTTGTTTGTGTTTCGGATTTTTCTTGTTGATGATGTACACGCGGCCCTTCCGGCGGACAATCTTGTCGTCGGCGCTGCGCTTTTTGACACTCGCTCGTACTTTCATAGTCGCTGCCTGTGTTCTTTAGATCCTGCCTGGAATGCAAGGTGACAGGAAACGCGCTGTCCTTTGCTTTGTTCGCCGATTGTAATTTTTCCCGCTTTTCTTCATGAAGCAGGTTATTTGTACCGGTAGACGATGCGGCCCTTCGTTAAATCATAGGGCGACAGCTCTACCTTCACCCGGTCTCCGGGAAGGATTTTGATGAAATGCATCCTCATCTTACCGGATAAGAGGCCAAGTATTTCGTGGCCGTTCTCCAGTCGAACCCGAAACTGGGCGTTCGGCAGCGCCTCGATCACTTCACCGTCCTGCTCGATGGCTTGTTGTTTAGCCATGGGTCATTTTCTCTTTGTAGGGAGCATCTACGACCGCTTCTATATAGTCGAAGGTGCTCAGGATTTCCGGCTCCCCTTTCCGAACCACCACCATGTGCTCATAATGGGCTGAAATCTTTCGATCGGCAGAACGGATGGTCCACTCATCGGCATCTACCGTAACCTCGTAGGCGCCCTGGTTAATCATGGGCTCGATGCAAAGCGTGAGCCCTTCCTTCAGTTTTCTGCCGGCTCGGGGTTGGCCGTAATTGGGAACCTGAGGCTCCTCGTGCAGATTTCGACCGATGCCGTGCCCCACGAGGTCGCGCACGACGCCATATCCGGCCGCCTCGCAGTGGGTCTGTACGGCATGAGATATGTCGCCGATCCGGTTGCCCGCAATGGCTTGCTCGACGCCCTTGTACAGCGATTCATACGTAACGCGACACAGCCTCGCCGTTTCGGGCGAAATATCTCCTACCGCAAAGGTATATGCACTATCTCCGTAGAAACCATTCAGATACACGCCGCAGTCCACCGAAACGAGATCTCCCTCTACGAGCGAATATTCCCCGGGAAAGCCATGCACGACGACATCGTTGACCGATATGCACAGAGTGCCCGGGAAGGCGCTTCCTCCGACACTATATCCCTTGAATGCTGGTATGCCCTTATTTTCGCGGATAAACTTTTCTGCCAGCGTATCGAGATCGATGGTTTTAACTCCAGGCCGGATCAAACGGGCTACCTCAGCGAGCGTCCGCCCTACCAGGTGGGCTGCCTCGCGGAGGTATTCGATCTCCCGTTCGCTTTTCAGATGTATCATCCGTCCGGTCCAACAATCATAGCGGCCCGCTGCCATAAAAGGGCGGGCCGCCGGTAGTCGCTTACATTCTTCGGCCTCTTACCCGACCGCTCTTCATGAATCCGTCGTAATGCCTCATGAGCAGATGGCTTTCCACCTGTTGAAGTGTATCCAGCGTTACACCCACGAGGATCAACAGACTGGTTCCGCCGAAGAACATGGCAAAGGCCGTCGAGACACCTGCCTGCATGGCGAACGCCGGCAGAATGGCAACGATGCCGAGAAAGATGGCGCCCGGCAGCGTGATCCTCGTCAGGATAGAATCGATGAACTCGCTTGTCTGCTTTCCGGGCCGAATGCCGGGAATGAAGCCGCCCTGCCGCTTCATGGTATCGGCCATTTCCTTGGGGTTAACCGCAATGGCCGTGTAGAAATACGTAAAGAAGACGCAGATCGTAAAGAAAACGATAGAGTATCCCCACCCGCCGATGTCGGTAAACCACGATCCGAACTGCACCATAAAGGAGCTGTTCGGGAAGAACGAGGCCACCGTCGCCGGAACGAACATGATGGATTGGGCGAAGATGATGGGCATCACGCCCGCCGCGTTTACACGGAGCGGAAGGTACTGCGTCGTACCACCATACACCTTTCTACCTACGACGCGCTTCGCATACTGAACCGGTATCCGACGCATACCCTGCGTTACGAGCACCACCCCGGCAGTAATCAAAACGAATACAGCTACCTCAAGAAGAACGATGAACAGGTTGGCTTTTAGTTCGAATTCGTTTATGATCGCCTGCGGGAAATGAGCCACGATGCCGATCATGATGATCAGGGAGATTCCGTTCCCGATACCACTCTCCGTTATACGCTCGCCAAGCCACATTACAAAGACCGTCCCGGCGGTGAGAACGATGACCGTACTGATCATAAAAAACGTAGGCCCAATGACGATGGCCTGTCCGGTCGCCCCGTACTGAAGATTGATGGAAAAACCGATGGCCTGCAGCGCCGTAATACCTACGGTACCGTACCGGGTAAGCTGTGTTATTTTCCGACGCCCTTCCTCCCCTTCACGCTGGAGCTTCTGAAAATAGGGCACTACGGCGCCCATCAGCTGGATGATGATGGACGCAGTGATGTAAGGCATGATGCCCAGCGCGAAAATACCTGCCGCACTGAAAGCGCCCCCCACGAACAGATCGAGAAAACCGAATATGTTGTTCGGATCGCTAGCCTGATTTACCTCGGCCAGGATGCTGGCATCCACGCCGGGCAATGTTACATAAGCCCCAAGGCGGTAGACGACCAGGATGCCCAGCGTGTAAAGAATACGGCGCCGGAGCTCTTCGATTTTCCAGATGTTACGAAAACTATCGGCAAGACCTGCCATAATCCACCTGGTATTCTGGGCCGATAAAGGCCTGTTGCTGACTATTCAAGAACGGTAGCCGATCCGCCCGCAGCCTCGATCTTCTGCCGGGCGGACGCGCTGAAGGCATGGGCGCTTATCTGGAGAGCCTGCCCGATTTTCCCCGTTCCCAGGATCTTGATGCGGTCTTTCTTGTCGGCCAGTCCGGCGGCAATGAAGCGCTTCACGTCCAGCGGCTGCGACGCATCGATCTTACCTTCCGCAATCAACCTGGCTATCTGGCCGAGGTTTACGGGCTGATACTCCTTACGGAACGGGTTCTTGAAACCAAACTTGGGCAGACGCCGCTGGAGCGGCATCTGACCGCCTTCGAACCAGGCCGGAATCACGGCGCCCGAAACAGATTTCTGCCCTTTATTTCCCCGGGTCGAGCTATGCCCGCCATAACCGGAGCCCACACCGCGAGCGATACGCTTGCGGTCCTTCGTTGAGCCACGGGCGGGTTTGAGATTACTGAGGTCCATTCTTTCTCCCGGCTAATACGCCTGCCATAGAGACAGACTCGCTGTGATGGATTACGCTGGATGGAGCTAAGCCTGGTCAGGCTTCGATCTCCTCTACTTTAACCAGGTGATTTACGACGTTCAACATACCCCTGAGGGTAGGAGTATCTTGCTTGGTCACCGACTGGTGCATTCGTTTCAAACCCAGGGCTTCCATGGTGCGCTTCTGAGGCTGTGGCCTTCGAATGACACTGCGGACCTGGGTGATTTTCAACTGGGCCATGACGACTCCGGGATTGCAGATTGAAGAGATGGCTTCGGCGCTCAACCCTGAAATACTTTGCGCAGCGATATACCACGCCGTTTGGCTACTTCCGAGGGATCCTCGAGGTTGGCAAGAGCATCCATCGTGGCCGCTACCTGGTTATGCGGATTGCTCGACCCGAGCGACTTGGACAAGATGTCGTGTATGCCGGCGCACTCCAGCACGGCACGCACGCCCCCACCCGCGATGACGCCGGTGCCGGCTGCCGCCGGCTTGAGGAGTACTTTTCCCGCATCCTGCCGTCCCACGACCGAGTGCGGAATCGAGTTCGCCTTGAGAGGCACCCGGATCAGGTTTTTCTTGGCGTCCTCCGTTCCCTTGGCGATGGCGTCAGCCACTTCATTGGCCTTGCCGAGCCCCGAGCCGACGAGACCCTGACCGTCGCCGACCACCACGACGGCATTGAAGGAAAAGCGGCGCCCGCCTTTTACCACTTTTGCGACGCGCTTCACCGAAACCAGGCGCTCCATCCAATCGCGCTGTTCTTCGCCCGTCGTCTCTCGTTGTTCACGGTTTCTAGCTTTTGCCATAACTTCGAACGCTTACCTTGACTCTTGATGAATGTACCTTTCTGTGGCCTATAACTGCAGACCGCCTTCGCGGGCTCCTTCGGCGAGCGCTTTGACGCGACCGTGATAGCGATATCCGTTTCGATCGAACACGGCCTTATCGATTCCGGCTTCCCGGGCGATCTCCGCCAGTTTCTTCCCAACATTCCGGCTCCGATCAACCGGCTTCGCCGTAACGTCTACCCCCTCCGTTTTAGTTGAGGCAGCCGCCAGCGTCTTGCCCGCCAGATCGTCGATCAGCTGGGCGTAAATGTGCTTGTTGGATCGGTACACCGTCAGCCTGGGCTTATCCGGGGTGCCGCTGATTTTCGTCCGTATGCTCCGCTTGATGCGAAGGCGGCGTTTGAGTGCTAGCTTGGTTGGCATATCTATAATCCATCCGCCGAAAGATTTCCGACCCTTCGGCTCTGTAAAGGTGCTTTTGTTTAACGGGCTGCCGTCTTGCCTGCCTTACGGCGAACGAACTCATCGGTATACCGGATGCCTTTACCCTTATAGGGCTCCGGCGGGCGCAACGATCGGATTTTGGCGGCAACTTGGCCCACCATCTGCTTATCCGAACCCTCTACTACAATCACGGCATTCTTGCCACGCTTCGTATCGACGTTGAGGGTTACTCCGGTCGGAGCCAGGAAGTAGATCGGGTGAGAGTAGCCCAATGCCAGCTCGAGCACGTTCCCGTTCATGGCGGCGCGATAGCCCACGCCGATCACTTCGAGCTCACGCCGGTACCCATCGGACACACCTTTGACCATATTGAAGAGGAGCGCCCTGTAGAGCCCGTGCAGGGCTTTGTGCCGCTTCTGTTCCGTGGGTCGTTGGACGACGAGTTGACCGTCTTCGGTGGCTACCTTGATATCCGGGTCCACCTGCAGAGAAAGTTCCCCTTTCGGGCCTTTAACCGTTACCAGGTTATTTCCGGCAACGTTCACGGTTACTTTGTCACCAATCTCAATCGGCAACCTGCCAATACGAGACATCGTTTTCCTCAATCTATGGCTTGACAAAAAACAGGAGCAAAAGAAGGCGCGCCTAGTAAATGTAGGCGAGCACCTCTCCTCCAACATTATGCGTCCGTGCTTCCTTATCCGTCATCACACCGCGCGAGGTGGATATAACGGCGACACCAAGGCCGTTGCGAACGCGGGGAAGCTGTCCGGATCCGGTGTATTTACGAAGGCCGGGCCTGGAGATACGGGTAAGGTTCTGGATGGCTGGTTTGCCCTGAACGTCGTATTTGAGGTAAAGCCGAAGAAGGCCTTGTTTTCCGTCATCGACGTTGAGATAGTTGCGGATATACCCCTTATCCAGAAGAATCTGCGTGATGGCTCGCTTGAGCTTGGAAGCAGGAATATCGACGTGACGATGCCGGGCTGCCTGGGCGTTGCGTATGCGGGTCAGATAATCGGCTACGGGATCTGTAATTGCGCTCATTGTAAGTCTTGTTTAGTCAGTTCGCACGATTCGGTGCGCTTAACTAATGGAAGGAAACAGGCAGGCCCTACCAGCTGGCTTTACGTACGCCGGGTATTTTGCCTTCGAGAGCCATTTTGCGGAACATGATTCGGGATACACCAAAATCCCGGATAAAACCACGCGAGCGCCCCGTAAGGGGGCACCGATTATGAATCCGAACCGGGCTCGCATCGCGGGGGAGTTTCTGCAAACCCTCCCAATCGCCTTCCGCTTTAAGGCGACGGCGTTTTTCCGCATACTTGGCCGCCGTTGCGCGGCGCTTTTTCTCGCGAGCCATCCAACTTTTCTTTGCCATACCTGGACTTCCCTGTTTCCGTTTGTAGTGTTTGCGCTCCACTCGGAGCTATTTCACTGGATAGCAGCGGCTTCTTCGCCGCGACGAACGAACGGCATACCGAGCGCCTTGAGTAACGCATAGGCCTCTTCGTCCGATTTCGCCGACGTAACGAAAGTCACGTCCATTCCGTTGATCCGATCTACCTGATCTACGTTAATTTCCGGAAAGATGATCTGCTCCTTGACCCCGAGGGTATAATTACCACGGCCGTCGAAGCTTTTGTCCGGAACGCCCCGGAAGTCGCGTACGCGCGGCAAGGCCAGCGTAACGAGTCGATCGAGGAACTCGTACATCCGCTCGCCTCGGAGCGTAACGGACACCCCGATGGGCATTCCTTCGCGCAGCTTGAAGTTCGAAACGCTCTTGCGGGCTTTGCGAATGACGGGCTGCTGCCCCGTTATGCGACGAATTTCCTCGACAGCGTCGTCGAGAACCTTCTTGTTCTGCGTGGCCTCGCCCGCTCCCTTGTTTACAGAGATTTTGAGAAGCCGCGGCACCTGCATCACGTTATCATAACCGAATTGCTGCATCAAGCCGGGTACGACTTCTTCGAGGTATTTCGTCTTAAGCCTGGGCACGTACGCCATATCTTTTCCTTCAAAACATCAGGTTCTCCCCTCGATATCGACGGGACAGACCAGTGAAATTATCATCGCTCCTTCAGGTTCCACCTTTATGGAGGCTTCACCCAAGGCAGGTTTGAATACCAGTTCCTCGGATTTATCGGTCCAACTCTTCGCCGGTGGTTTTCGCATACCGCACCCACCGACCACGGCCGGTTTCCGGATCTTGCACCCGCTTGCGGCCGATTCGGGTAGGCTCACCTTTCGAGTCGAGCGGCAAGGTATTGGAGGCATGAATGGGCATTTCGCGCTCTACACGCCCACCCTGCGGGTTGGCCTGGTTCGGGCGCGTATGCCGCACACGGATGTTTACCCCTTCAATTATGACGCGCTCCTTTTCCGGAAACACGCGAAGGATGCGCCCTTCCATGCCTTTGTAGTTACCGGAGATCACTCGGACCCGGTCGCCTTTTTTTACGTGCAGTTTTTTCTGCTTATTGCTAGTGCGTGGCATAACCTGACTCGTTTACGATTCCCGGCGTGGTGAATGCCGGAAAAGCGTTCTATAATTTCTGTCGCGTCCTCAGATCACTTCGGGCGCAAGCGAAACGATACGCATGTATTGACGGTCGCGCAGCTCGCGCGCAACAGGACCGAATATGCGGGTTCCTCGTGGTTCGTCCTGGTTATTCAGAAGGACGGCTGCATTTTCGTCGAAGCGAATGTACGAGCCGTCCTTTCGACGAAACTCCTTCTTCGTTCGTACGACCACTGCCGTGGAAACGTCCCCTTTCTTTACTGCCCCGCCGGGAATGGCGGACTTTACAGAGACGATGATTTTATCCCCTACACGGGCATACCGCCGCTTGCTGCCGCCGAGCACGCGGATACAGAGCACTTCCTTGGCGCCACTGTTATCGGCTACGTTGAGTCTTGTCTCTTGCTGTATCATGTCTTTTCCTTACAGAGTTTAGCACGGTTATTCGGTTCAGCCTGCAAGGCTGCTCAACCCTAGAAACAAGATCGATTACTTGGCGCGTTCCACGATCTCAACCAGTCGCCACCGCTTGTTTTTACTCAGCGGGCGCGTTTCAGCAATCCGGACCGTATCGCCCTGACGGGCATCATTGGCTTCGTCATGAGCCATGAGCCGGCTTGTACGCTTAATGAACTTGCCATACATCGCATGCTTCACCTGGCGCTGGATGGCCACGGTGATCGTCTTGTCCATTTTGTCGCTAACGACAACGCCGACTCGTTCTCTGCGGGTATTACGTGGTGCTTGTTCCATAGTCTCTTTGGGCTTGGTGAGCCGTATACCGTAACCTCACCAACTACCTGATTTTTGGCGATTGTTACTGCGCCGAAGCAGCGCGTTCCTTAAGGATCGTACGCAAGCGAGCAATCAGACGGCGCTTCTCCCGCAGGATGGTCGGGTTCTGAAGCGTTCCTACGGCGTGTTGGAAACGAAAACGGCGAGCCTGCTCCGTTTCTTCCTGAATACGCTGTTCTATTTCCTCGGTCTTGAGATCCCTGATTTCTTTTGACTTCATCGTAGGCCTCCCGGGATGCCTGTGTTTCTCTGTTTCCGGAGCGATTGATTGGGTCGGTCGACTACTTTATTCGTACCGGCCCTTCCGGCGCGACATAGTCGTTCCGGACGATAAACTTCGTTTTGATCGGCAGCTTGTGCTGAGCCAACCGCATGGCTTCCTCGGCGAGATCTTTGGGTACACCTGCGCCGATCTCAAAAAGAATGAGTCCGGGACGAATGGGTGCCGCCCAGTACTCGGGTGCGCCTTTCCCACCGCCCATGCGCGTTTCGGCAGGCTTTTTGGTTATGGGCTTGTCGGGGAAGATGCGTATCCAGACCCGGCCGATACGTTTCATATGGCGAGTCATCGCGATACGAGCGGCCTCGATCTGGCGGCTCGTAATCTTTCCCGTTTCGAGCGCCTTCAACGCAAAGTCGCCAAATTCAATAGTATTTCCGCGCTGTGCTTCGCCACGAATGCGGCCTTTCTGCACGCGGCGAAACTTGGTGCGTTTGGGCATTAACATAACATCACCTCGTATATCTCAACCGACGTTCCCTGGGCTCGCCGGCTGCTCTTTCGATTCGTGATTCGTTGATCAGGCTCCGGCGTCACCGGGTCGGCGACGGCGGTCGCTGCCGCCGCCTCGTTGTCCCTGCTCCGGGCGGCCTCCTTCACCGCGCCGTTTGCGGCGGCGCTCCGGCGGCAACTGAGGCGCCTGCTGCTGGCGTTGAGCCTGAACGTTGGGGCTCAAGTCGGGCTTCCCGATGATTTCGCCCCGGAAGATCCATACCTTGACTCCGGTGGTGCCATAGATGGTATAAGCCGTCGCTTCGGCGTAATCGATGTCTGCCCGGATCGTGTGGAGCGGCACGCGGCCTTCGAGGTACTGCTCCGTACGGCTCATTTCAGCGCCCCCGAGCCGCCCCGACACTTTCACGCGGACTCCTTCGGCGCCCATGCGCATGGCCGCCGTGATGGACTGCTTCATCGCCCGGCGGAAGGAAACGCGGCCCTCGAGCTGCTGGGCGATGTTCTGCGCTACGAGGCTCGCATCCAGTTCGGGCCGCTTGATCTCGTTGATGTTGATCTGGATATCCTTGTTGGTGAGCTTTTTCAGCTCCTCGCGCAGCTTCTCCACCTCCTGGCCCCCGCGCCCGATGACGACGCCAGGTCGGCTGGTGTGCAGCGTAAGAATGACCCGCTTCGGCGTGCGCTCGATGACGACGCGGCTCAGGCCCGCCCGCTTGAGACGGGTGGACATGTATTTCCGAATCTCTTCGTCCTCGACGAGCTTCTCGGGCATGTCCTTTTCCGCGTACCAGTTGGAATCCCAACCTTTAATTACGCCCAGCCTGAAGCCGATAGGATGCGTTTTCTGACCCAATGTAGTATCCCGTTTTTTTCTCTATGGCACCGGCGAATCCGTGCCTCCTGATCCGCCGGAAAGACTATTTGCGACCGTTTACCGGCGTGCCGACCACAACCGTAAGATGGCTCGTGCGCTTCAGGATGGGATGCGCTCGGCCGCGGGGAGCGGACTGATGCCGTTTGAACATGGTAGCTCCATCCACCCGGATTTCGCGGATGACCAGCTGATCCTGATCGGGCCGTTCGTCCCTGAACTTCTCCAACAGGTTATACACGGCCGATTGAATGGTCAGTTCGATCGTACGGGTGGCTTTCTGCGGCATGAAATGCAGGATGTTCAGGGCATCCGGCACCTTCTTGCCGCGTACGGCATTGATTACCACGCGCATTTTCCGGGGCGAACTCCGGATATATTTACGTACCGCTCTTGCTTCCATGATCAGATGTATTTAGAACTCAGGTTCGGGTAAACCCGGGCCCGTTCATTCAACAATTGCTTCGTCGGGCACGCCGACTATACGACTTACTTCTTCGCCCGCTTGTCCCGCCTCTCGCCCGCGTGACCGCGGAAAACACGGGTCGGAGAGAACTCGCCGAGTTTATGGCCGACCATGTTTTCAGTTACGTATACCGGGATAAACAGCTTGCCGTTATGAACGGCAAGTGTATGCCCTACGAAATCCGGCGTGATCAGTGAACCACGGCTCCACGTTTTGATGACCTTCTTGCGCCCCGAGCGGTTCAGGTCGTCTATCTTTTCCTGGAGCTTATGGTAAACGAACGGCCCTTTTTTCAGTGATCGTGCCATATTTGCTTCGACTCATGCAGACGAGAAAGGCGGATAGCCTTCCCGTATTATTTTGCGGTTCGACGACGGATGATATACTTGTTGGATTCCTTGCGCTTTTTGCGGGTCTTGTAGCCCTTGGCAGGCACCCCCGTAGGCGACTGCGGGTGGCCGCCCGATGCTTTCCCTTCGCCGCCACCCATAGGATGATCGACAGGGTTCATGGCGACACCGCGCGTCTTCGGGCGAATGCCCAGCCAGCGGTTCCGCCCGGCCTTGCCGATATCGATGTTCATGTGGTCCGGGTTGCTGGTTGTGCCGATCGTTGCCTTGCAGTCGATGGGCACCATGCGCACCTCACCGGAAGGGAGGCGAAGCGTTGCGTATTTGCCTTCACGAGCCGTCAACTGGGCATACGTGCCGGCTGACCTGGCCAACTGAGCGCCCTTACCCGGCTTCATCTCGATCGCATGCACGAATGTACCCAGCGGGATGCTGTTCAACGGCAGGCAGTTACCGGGATCCGGGGTTACGCTGGCCCCGCTGATGATCTTCATCCCTACGCTGACTTCATTCGGTGCGATGATGTACCGCTTCTCCCCGTCTGCATACACGAGCAGCGCGATACGAGCCGAGCGATTGGGGTCGTATTCGATAGAAGCAACGCGGGCCGGAATCCCATCCTTGTTTCGCTTGAAATCGATGATACGGTAACGCCGTTTGTGGCCCCCACCCTGATGGCGGGTCGTTATACGCCCCTGGTGGTTGCGACCGCCCCGACGGGTTACAGGCGCAAGCAACCGGCGTTCCGGCTCCGTTCTTGTTATTTCATCGAACGAGGAAACCGAGCGTTGCCGTTGGCCGGGGGTAACGGGCTTTAATTTCCTGAGTGCCATGATACGTTCTTTAGTTGTCCGCGCTTAACTGCGACTCCTTACCCGGGGTGGCTTTGCGCGCGGAATGCGGCTTCCCGATAGGAAGCTGTATTATGTTGCGATCAAACGTTTTCGAAAAAGTCGATGGCCGGGCTATCGGGTCGCAACGTTACGATCGCTTTCTTATACCCTGCCGTGCGGCCCTCCACGACGCCTCGGCGCGTAGATTGGCGACGGCGCTTGCCCCGCACCACCATGGTGCGCACTTCTTTGATTTTTACGTCCGGATAGATCTTTTCTACGGCCTTCCGGATCTCAAGCTTGTTCGCTTTTTTATCGACGACAAAAGCGTAGTTGCCGCTTGCCATCTGACCGGTCATTTTCTCGGTTACAACGGGGCGGATCAGAATTTCTCTAGGCATGGCTGGTCTTCGTTAAAGGAAGCCGGTGCGCAGAAGCAACCGGCTGCCGTTGAGCGCATTCAGTTGGCGGCGGCTTCGGTCTTCGGTGTTCCTACGAGAATCGAAGACAGTATCGGCAGGGCGCTTTCCTGGATCACCAGAACTTTGGCCAGCATGATATCCAGCGTCGAAGCTACGGCGCTCTGCCGCACCTGCACTTTTGGAATGTTACGAGCCGACTTGTAGAGGATCTCCTGGGGCCCGGCGGTAAGTATGAGCGTCCGCTGACCGGTAACCTGCAAGGCGCCCAGGAACCGCACGACGCTCTTGGTGCTCGGCGCATCGAGGCTGAAATCCTCCACCACCCGTATGGCGTTCGCCTGTTGCTTGTAGGTAAGCGCCGAGCGGCGAGCAAGACGCTTTACCTTCTTATTGACCGATATACCATAGGTGCGCGGCCGCGGGCCAAAGATGGTGCCGCCCGACCGGCGAATGGGCGACTTCGCGGACCCGGCCCGGGCAAACCCGGTGCCTTTCTGTCGATACAGCTTACGTGTACTGCCGGCAACCTCTCCGCGGTCCTTCGTTTTATGCGTACCCTGCCGGCCATTCGCCTGGATGGCTCTCACATCGAGCCAGATAGCGTGGTCGTTCGGTTGTTTGATGCCGAAAACGGAAGCATCTAGCGAGATCGTACGACCGGTTTCACTGCCGTCCTGCCGGTAGACCTGAAGTTCCATGATCTATAGCCTCTAAAAAACGTTCAATTACACATCGATTCGGTAGCGACGGAGCCGGTCAGCCGACCTTCCTTTTGAACAACTGGACGATTCCGTTCTTCGGTCCCGGCACCGCTCCGCGCACGAGAATCAGGTTGTGTTCCGGCATGATCCGAACGACCCGAAGGTTCTTGACCTTGACCCGCTCGTTGCCCATATGGCCCGCCATACGGGTGCCTTTGTAAACTCGCGAAGGGTCCGACGAGGCGCCGATTGATCCGGGCGCGCGCTGCCGGTTGTGCTGGCCGTGCGTCTGCATCCCCACGCCGCTGAAGTTGTGGCGCTTCACGACACCCTGAAACCCGCGTCCTTTCGACGTGCCCGCTATGTCGATGAGCTCGCCTTCGGCAAACAGATGGTCCAGACGCACTTCGTCTCCCAGGGAAACATCCAGCGTATAGTCGCGGAATTCAACTACCCTACGCTTCGGTGTAACGCCCGCAACCTGAAAGTGGCCTTGCATGGCTTTCGAGGTACGCTTCATCTTTTTCTCTCCGAAGCCAAGCTGTACGGCGCTGTACCCGTCGCGCTCCGGTGTACGGACCTGCGTAACCACGTTGGGCTCGGCATGAATAACGGTACAAACGACGTTATTGCCGGCCTCGTTGAATATGCTCGTCATGCCGAGCTTCTTTCCGATGATACCGCTCATTGTAATCCTTATTTACGGCCGCCGTGGCAACCGGATTAAGTTAAGCGTGCGCAATTGGGCGCATCTCCTTTACACTTTTCTGAAAGTCAACCGTACATCGCCCGAGTAATCGGTGCCGAATATCAGATTGAATATGGTATCGCCTATGGTCAGCCTCAGGTCTCCTTCCCGTGTAAATGCGTATCCCACGGTTACAGGGATATTGAGCCCGCCGAATGATACCTGCAACCTGAGATTATCGGGGTCGTTCGCCGAGTAGTTTCCCCTTACCGTCTGATCCTTTGAGGGATCCACGGCATCAAAGGTGATCGTATACTCGGTTTGCGTGAACTGCACCTTCAAATCGCCCGAGGCTTTCAGAACGGCCGTACGGTCGCCCTGGTTGTCCTCCACCTTGACGATCTCCCATGTCCCGATCAGGGACGGATCTTCGTTGGTTTCGGTGGTGTCGCATCCTGCTACGAGCAGAACGAACAGTCCCATCCACAACCAGCCTCCAGTCCTCATCTTCATGGGAGCATCCATGGTGGTGTCACACTTTGATTTCGACGTCAACCCCGCTGGGCAACTCGAGCTTCATCAGTGCATCCACGGTTTTGCTGCTGGTCGAGAGTATGTCGATCAGGCGTTTGTGGCTGCGGGTCTCGAATTGCTCACGGCTTTTTTTGTCGACGTGCGGACTCCTGAGCACGGTATACACGGACTTGTTGGTCGGCAGTGGAATAGGACCGCTGACGACGGCGCCCGTGGACTTGACCGTCCGGATGATTTTTTCCGCGCTTTTATCGATCAGGCTATGGTCGTACGACTTCAGCTTGATTCGAATTTTCTGGCTTGCCATAGTTCTATGGTTCTCTGCATGAAGAAGAGCCCCTTACGGAGCTCTTCGTATGGGTATACTACTTGTCGTCCAGGATCTT
>CBDUBS010000088.1:0-14017 GCA_965365445.1 uncultured bacterium
GATGCCTGCCGCAAGAATCGTGACGTCCGCCGCAGCGGCGGCTTTTCGAATGGTGGGCGCGTCTGCTACGTGGTTCTCCCCGTCCGAAACGATCAGCAGCGCCCGGGTCACTTGCCGGCCCGCCGGTACGGGAGCGCGCTCGAACGCGGCGACGGCCACGGTGACGGCTTTCTGAAAATCCGTGCCCGGCGTCGGTATCATCGATGGATCGGCCGCGTCGAGGAAAAGGCGGACGGCTGCATGATCGGCCGTGAGCGGGCATTGCAAAAAGGCGTCACCGGCAAACAACACGAGTCCCACCCGGTTTCCATCCAGGTCGTCCAGAAGTTTTTTGATTTCGTTCCGCGCCCGCTCCAGTCGGCTGGGGGCAACGTCCTCGGCAAGCATCGAGGCCGACACGTCGAGCGCTACCACCAGGTCCAGTCCTTCCCGTTCCGCCTCGACCAGGCGGGAGCCCATCCGGGGGCCCGCCAGTGCGACCGCCAGGAGCCCCCATGCGGCAACCGTCAGCCCGGCTTTCCAGGTCCGGCCCCCCGGCCCGGCGGTATGGCTCGGATGGAACAGAGTGTCGGCCTCCCCGAGCCGCCGCAAGGCTTTTCGCCGCTGGTAGGAGGCCCATGCATACCATGCCGCAACGGCCGGAAGGGCCGCGAGCGCCCATAAATCGTTCGGGTTCAACCACTCCATGGGGTATTTTAAGGAAAACGCCTCAGCCGCGTGTTTGAAAGCCACACCTCCCCCATGAGCAAAATCAGGGCCGGCCATAAAAACAGATGAAATCGTTCGGCGACGTCGGTAAAGGTAAACGACTCGATCCGGGTTTTTTCCAACTCGCCGATTTCCTCGTATATGCGGCGCAGGGCCTGTTCATGCGTGGCCCGATAGTATTTTCCGCCTGTCGTCCGGGCTACCTTTTGGAGCATTTCTTCGTCGATTTCTACCGGTACCATCTGCACGCTCCGCCCCCCGAAGGGATGATCGACCACCATGGGCGCTTTCCCTTGCGCCCCCACGCCGATGGCGTACACCCGGACCCCCCATGTGCGCGCAATCCCGGCGGCCGTCACCGGGTCGATCTCCCCCCGGTTGTTCTGCCCGTCGGTGAGTAGTATGATGACCTTGCTCTCGGCTTCGCTTTCCTTCAACCGACTCACGCCCAGGGCAAGGGCCGTACCGATGGCCGTTCCGTCCTCGATCAGGCCCATCTCGGTCCCCGCCAGCATTTCCTGAATGAAGTGGTAATCCAGGGTCAACGGGGTCTGGGTGAAGGCTCTGGCAGCGAAGAGAACGAGCCCTACGCGATCCGAGATACGGCTGCTTATGAACTCGCTTGCAACCGCCCGGGCGGCCTCGAACCGGTTCGGTGAAAAATCCTGCGCCCGCATCGACGTGGAAGCATCCAGAACGAGCATGATATCGACGCCCTCGGCAAATTGCCGGCGCGACACATGGCGCTCCTGCGGCCGCGCCAGAGCGAGAATGCCGAGTATCAGTACTACCATTCTCAGGATGGCCGGAAGCCCGCTCAGGTGCACCCAGAAAGAGGCGGGTGTTTCCCGGGCCGTGCGCGTGGTGCTGTACGGCAACCCCGCCATCTTTCGGCTCGCTCCGTACCACTGCCACAGCAGGAGAAGCGGCGCCAGGACCAGCAGCCCCAGCCATTCGGGTTGTGCAAACTGCATGTGCGCTTCTCCGGTGACCTTACCTGTGAATACCCTTCTCCCGGACCTGTCGTATTTCCTCAACCAGCCGGGGAAGCACTTCCCCCGCCTTTCCTTCCACCGTTTCGTCGAGCGCGTCGGCGATGGAACTCGGCTGGATATTGATCTCCGCCACGTAAGCGCCGTGCTTCCTGGCTTCCAGCGGCAGCCCCGCCGCCGGATACACCAGCGCGCTGGTTCCGATGCTCAGAAACACGTCGGCCCGTTCGGCTGCTTTCTGCGCTTCCGTGAATGCCTCGATGGGAAGCATTTCGCCGAACCACACGACGTCGGGCCGGATCAGCCCGCCGCACGCCGGGCAAATCGTCGGTTTATCTTCGCGAATATCTCGCAGTTCGTCATCCATCACGGGCCGGCGGCACCCGATGCAATAATTGCGCGAGATGTTGCCGTGCAGTTCGATGACGCGGCTGCTTCCGGCCCGCTGGTGCAGGTTGTCCACGTTTTGCGTAATCAGGGTAAATTCCGGGTAGAGTCCCTCCATCTCCCGGAGCGCCGTATGGCCCGGATTCGGCCGGCATTTTTCCGCCACCATCCGGCGATGTCTGTACCACTCCTGCACGAGCCGGGGGTTTTGCAAAAACGCGTTTACGTTGGCCAGTTCTTCCGGCTTGAACCGTTGCCACAGGCCATCCGGATCGCGAAACGTCGGGATGCCGCTTTCGGCGCTTATCCCGGCTCCGGTAAGTACGGCCACCCGGCGGGCGTCGGCCAGTCGGGTCAGTAATCGATCGCTGAAAGACGCCTGCATAAGAAATACCGGTAATTACGAACGACACTCCTCCCCGACTTACGGGCTATGGTGAGCTCCTTCACAGGAATTCAGGTCGGGTGGTCGAATGGGGGCGATTATACGAGGTCGGCAGGGACGGCTTCTCCGGGTTCATGGGTTTCCTTTGCCGGCGCGGTTTTTTCCCGCAGGAAGGCGTCGATCCGTTGGATGGCCGTGCGGGTGTGGTTCAGGGCTGCCCGGCCGGAGTCGCCCGGGGGTCGAAACCGCGCGAACTTGGCGAGATCAGCCGGATCGAGCACATCGCGCAGCAGCGTATCCAGGCCGTCCGGGAGCTCAGCCCGGGCCTCCAACGTCCGGATGTAGTCGATCAGTTCGCCCGATGTGGCCCGGTATGCCGGTATTCCCGAAACACGTTCCAGGTACCCTCGAAGGATGTCGGTCAGGCGTATGTAATACGGCCTGACGTCAGGGGCAACGTCGAGATCGGCGGCGGCAAGCGCCTCGAGTTGCCTCATGGCGACTTCATATGGGGAGCCGGTAACCATTTCCGGGTTCACCAGGAGGGGAGCGGCTCTCCCCGACTTCCGCCTACGGTACGCGAGCCAGAGTGCAATTGCCGCCAGGCAAGCCGCAAAAAGTCCTATCCACCGGAAGCCCGGAAACTCGACCAGCGGCGCCAGGTCTTTGATGCCCTCGGCATCGGCAGGCGCCATACTTCGTACGGGCAATACCAGAAGCGGGGTATACCGGGTCAGGGTATCCGCTCCGTTGACGAACCGCACCGGCAGGGGAGGCACCCGGGCCGAATCCAGCGCAAACGTGGTCCCGTCGAACGTAATGCTCGTAGCTATGGCTCCTCCCTCGATACGGAGCGTCGTGGGCGATGCTCGTATGAGTACCAGGAAATCTCCCAGCATCGAATCGGTATCGGCCGGGGCAGGAAGCAACACCTGGAGCCCGGCATCGTGCCGGGCTTCTATGGAGAGCGAAAACCGCTCCCCGATCGACACGGAATCCGCCGAAAAAGAGGCAACCACCTGCTGCCCCCGGACCGGACCGGCGCAGGCTACTATCCCGATCAGCACGAACCACCCCGCCCAACGACGGATCCGAACGTGCGGGAAGGCTGATGACGGAACGACGGCCATACGAACTACGAAGCGTGCTCAGGAATGCTTGTTTCGCCTACGAAAGAACCGGATCAAAGGTTCTATGTAATCACCCTCCGTACCCACGACAATCGTATCGACGCGCGCCTGCTGCAACCGGCTGTTTGTTTCTTCCTGCCGCCGCCGGGCCTTTTCCTCGAAGGCGGCCCGGACTTTCGGGCTGCGCGTATCCAGCAGAACTTCCTCGTTCGTTTCGGGGTCGCGCAGGTGCATCAACCCGACCGGAGGCAACGCCGTTTCAAGCGGATCCCGCAGGACGACCGCCAGCGTGTCGTGGCGTCGGGCCAGGGCGCGCAGTACGGCGGTATATCCTTCGTCCAGGAAGTCGCTTACGACAAGCACGATGGAACGCCGGTTCAGTACGTGCAGGATACGATCCAGCGCAAGCTGAATATCGGTTCCTCGGGATGTGGCTTCATGCGCGAAAAGGTCGCGGACCAATCGGAGGACGTGGCGCCGCCCCTTTTTAGGCGGTACGAACAGTTCCACCACATCCGTAAACAACAACATACCTACTTTGTCGTTGTTCTTGATCGCACTGAACGCCACCAGGGCGCAAAGCTCGGCGGCGATCTCGCGTTTCAGTTTGCCCCGGGAGCCGAAGTTTTCCGAGCCGGATACGTCCACTACCATCATCAACGTTTGCTCGCGCTCTTCCTCGAACACTTTGACGTACGCCTCTCCGGTGCGCGCCGAAACGTTCCAGTCGATGGACCGGATTTCGTCTCCGATCTGGTACGGCCTGACCTCCGAAAACGCCATGCCCCGCCCTTTGAACGCCGAATGGTATTCGCCGCCAAAGATGTTGTCCACGAGTCCTCTCGTGCGGATTTCTATCCTTCGGATTTTGTTGAACAGCTCCCGGGGGATCATGGCGGGGTTCGGAATCGGGTTCAGGATAAGGTACGTACGCAGGGCTCCGCTCCGCTCATTTATATATTCAAAGCGCCGGATGCGGGCAAGGGGTATCTTGCCGTCGGGATCCCTCGTTCCCCGTAACGATATAAGGCCCGGCGCCCCTCGCCTTCATCAACAAGATACCACGATGCCTGTACACTTCGGAGTAGTCGTTTTTCCCGGGTCCAACTGCGACCACGATGCCTATCACGTCGCCAAGCACGTCGTTGTCCAGGAAGCGCGTTTCATATGGCACAAAGAGCGATCCGTGGGCGATGTAGATGTGGTCATCGTGCCGGGCGGGTTTTCGTACGGCGACTATCTACGTGCAGGCGCCATCGCTCATCTCTCTCCGGTGATGCAGGATGTCGTCCGGTTTGCCGAAGCGGGGGGCCTCGTCATCGGGATCTGCAACGGGTTTCAGGTGCTCTGCGAAAGCGGCCTGCTTCCGGGCGCGCTGATGCGGAATGCGTCCTTGCGTTTCGCCTGCAAACAAACCCATTTGCGCGTCGAGCGAACCGATACGCCCTTTACCGGTGCGATGCAGGAGGGGCAGGTCATTCAGGTTCCCATCGCCCACGGTGAAGGGAATTATTACGCTGCGGCGGAAGTCCTGGACGAGCTCGAAGCCAACGGCCAGGTCGTTTTTCGCTATACGGATGCGGCGGGACTCGAAACGCCGGAAGGCAACCCGAATGGTTCGGCCCGCAACATCGCCGGTATCGTCAACGCCCGGCGGAACGTACTCGGCATGATGCCCCACCCGGAGCGATGCGCCGAGTCCGTACTCGGCAGCGCCGACGGCCGACTCGTGTTCGAATCCATACTGCAACATTTCGTCGCCGAACACGCCTGATTTTCCGGAAACCTCCTTACGGTACAGGGAAAGGGCCCGCCGCCGTTTCCCCCCGAGCAACGCATGCCCATCCTCTCTGAAACGCCCGTTACGCTTCTCCTACTCATCCTGAACGTGTTCGTCAGCGGGTACGCCCTACTCGTTGACGATTCGGTCATCGACCGGTTTGCCCTGCGTCCTCGGGATGTATTGCAGAAAGGCCAGTACCACAGGCTTCTTTCTGCAGGATTCGTCCACGCCGGGATAGCCCACCTGGCCTTCAATATGCTCACGCTGTACTTTTTCGGGCCGGAGGTGGAGCGGCTTCTGGGGTCGGGCAAGTTTCTGCTTCTCTATGTCGGGGCCGAGCTGGCTGCACACGGACTGACGTTGTTCCTTCACCGGAAGAATGCGGCGTATGCGGCGGTCGGAGCGTCGGGCGCCATCAGCGGGGTCCTCTTCGGCTACTGCCTGTTCTATCCTTTCCATCGGATCTACTTCTTTTTCATCCCCGTAGGCATTCCGGCCGTACTGTTCGCCTTCCTGTACGTTGTCCTTTCGGTGTATGCCATGAGGCAGGGGATGGAAAAGGGCGCGACCGGCGGGATTGCCCACGAGGCGCATCTTGGAGGCGCCATCGGAGGGCTGCTGCTTACCCTCTTGCTGGAGCCGAGGGCCCTGGGCGCGTTCCTGGATAATTTCCGCTTCTAGCAGGCAGATACCGGAAGAGGCTATTTCCGTTATGCAAGTGTTAAAACGCGGTTACCTGAAAGGGCTTCCAGCCCCTATAGCCGTTAATGGTGTTGCATTTCTGCCACGAACGACGTATACTTGGCGCATCCTCATGCCGCCTGGGTGTTTTCCTGCCGGATTCAGTCGCGCATAACGATATGGGCAACAAAAAGCTCGGCATAGCATGGCCGGGCTTTTTTGTCCACGGCCATTTCCCGTAGCCATTTCCCGTAGCCATTTCCCGTTTCCGCATGTGCACAGATCGGTGAACATCGTGTTGATATCTTGTGCATTTATGGTTACGAAAAATCCTTGACTTCGGAAACACGTCTCGTTATCATGGACTCAGTGCCTGACGGCACTGCTCCTTGACGCGACTGAATCTCTAGGCTGCATGAGGTCATGCCTTCGCCGGGTCGAAAGACCGGGCGGAAACGGCTGACGCACTTTTCCGTTCCAGGAAACACCGTTCCGAAAGGGCCGGAGTTCCAGACGAACCGGAAAGCTCCTCCTTCGCGGCAGGTCGAGTGGCCTCCGGTGCAAACCGGGCGGACTCACCCGCAACGATCGGCGAGCGGCTCGAATGCTTTCGATAGCGGGGGTAGCAATATCAATGCTGGAGAAGGCCGAGAGCACGTGTGCAACCGTCCGGGATGACTCCGGTAATGCGGAAAACCTTTCGCCGCAATGCGAACGCTTTCTGCCTCACCTGTGCCTCCAACTCATCTGCCGAGCGTACGACTGCGAAAGCACCGTAGCTCCGGCTGGATAAAGTAGGAAGCATGTCTTCTGCCGAGCGAAAACACTTCGTGTTTTCCATCGAAACGAAGACGGAGTTGCCCTTTGCGAAGCACCTCGTTTCGACGATCCTTCGGGATGCCGAACCGATTGCTTCGTTCCGTTTGCGTAGGTATGAAACAAGCGCTTTCGGTCCATACCGTGTGCCCATGCGGTAAGGAACGCACAACACTGATAAAAAAGATGATGTGCGTATGCCGAAGCACCGGGAAACCGGTGCAAGAGATAGCCTCCTCTGGATACGGTTACGTCGGCTTCGGCCGCGAATCGACGCCGGGGAGGCAGTCGCCGTCGAGGGGACTATGAGCTGCCCGCTGCCGGGCGGCTTTTTTTATGCCCGTACGCCGCCGTGCAAACGTTCGGTCCCCGGATGGTTCATTCCTTTCTACTTTGCATTTCAGTATGGTCGCCCTCGTACAGCGTGTAAGGCGGGCGTCCGTCACGGTCGACGGACGCCGTGTCGGGTCCATCGGCAACGGGCTGCTTGTATTGCTGGGCATCCATCAGGATGATACCGAAAAAGAGATGGACTGGGTAGTGCGGAAGTGCGCGCACCTCCGCATCTTCTCCGACGAACAGGGCCTTATGAACCGTTCCGTCCTCGATACGGGCGGGGAAGTACTCGTGGTTTCCCAGTTTACCCTGTACGGATCGACCGAACGAGGCAACCGGCCTTCCTTTACCGGGTCGGCTCCGCCGGAAAAGGCGGAGCCGCTCTATGAGAAGTTCGTGGAAGCCATGAGCGATCTCATCGGCAGGCCCGTCCCGACGGGGGTGTTCGGGGCGGCCATGGAGGTTCACCTCGTCAACGACGGTCCCGTTACGCTGTGGGTTGAAAGGAAACCCTGATCCGCCGGCACGCCCTCAGGGGGCGTACCGCCGGTACGCATCCATCGTATCGATATCCGTTACCACACCGGAGTCGGAAGTGTCCACCCGGATCGTTCGGTCCGGATGTGCAGCCAGGATACGCCGCCCCCCGACGTCTCCTTCCAACGCCAGGAGGGCATCCCTGAAACGGCGATGGAACAGCACGGGGTGACCGTCGGCTCCCCCGTACGTGGCTACGACGATAGGCGCCTCTGCCGTTTCGAAAGCCGCGATGACCGAACGTATGGATTGGGGGCGGATGAAAGGCAGATCGCCCGGGATGAACAGGTAGCCGTCCGTATCGGCGGGAGCCGACAGTACTCCGCGCCGGATCGAGGCGGCCATACCCTGCCCGTAGGCCGGGTTGTATACGACCTGCACCGGGTATCCGGCCAGCGCTTCCCGTACGAATCGGTCGTCGCGTCCCGTGACGACCAGGGTTTCGGCCGCCCCGGCCTCTACGACGGCCTCCACCACGTGCGCCAGGATGCACTTGCCATAGAGCGGCAGCAGCAGCTTGTTGGTTTCGCCCATCCGGGCCGACGTTCCGGCGGCCGGGATGATTGCAGTCAGGTTGGGCATGGCAATACCTCGCCGGCAGGTTCGAGCCTATTTCTCCGAATCGATCACGGGAACGGCTTCATGCAGCGGACCTTTCAGGCTTCTGAGTTTCCGTCCCGACCTGCCCGAAAACACGGCCTGTATTTCGGCAACGAGGGCCAGCGCGATTTCTTCCGGCGTTTCCGTTCCGATATCCAGCCCCACGGGTGAAAACAGCCGGGTGGTTCGTTGCGCCGTATCCAGACCGGCAACTCCTTCCTCGATCAGCCGTTGGGTTCGGGAGGCCGGCCCGAGCACGCCCACATAGGGCGCTGCACTCGCCAGTACGGGGCGCAGCAACGCCCGGTCCCGGAGGAACTGATGGGTCATGATGACGACTGCGCTCCAGGCGTCCATGTCCGGATCCCGTAGATCGTTCGGATGCATCAGGAACCGATGGGAGGCCGCTTCGGGGAAGCGTTCCCGAAGCTCGGGGACCGAGCGGCTGCCGACGACGATACACTCCCACCCGAGTTTCGATGCCGTGGCGGTTACCGGCTCCACATCGTAGCTGTCGCCAAACAGAAACAGCCGGATGCGGGGGCGGATCCATTCAACCAGCAACTCGGCCCTTCCTGCCGGATCGTCGAACCGGACGATCCGGCTGCGCCGTTCCTCCAGCGCTCTCTGCGCCGCTCGCACGGCGGCAACCGGAAGGTCGTCCCCGCCGAGTGTTCCGAGGATTTCGTCGGGCGAGAGAACCAGCGTGGAGCGCCCCACGCGACCTTGCCGCTCCCCGGATGCATCCGTCACCGTGCAGAGTGCGCCCGGCGTTCGGGCATCCCGCAGGGCTCGCAGCAACGCTAACGTGTGGCCGGTCTCGGCCGGATCGATGCGCTGAATGAGGACGGTCACCGTGCTGCCGCATCCTGCGCCGAATCCTGTAACGGAAGTCGTGTCGCTGACGTCGAATGCGACGACTTCCGGCTTTCCGGTGCGGAGAACCTCGGCGGCCCGGAGGGCAATTTCCTTTTCTAGACAGCCTCCGCTTATCGCCCCGAGGGCCGTTCCATCGGCAGCAACCAGCAGACGGGCTCCCGGGCGTCGGTATGCCGAACCGCCCACCCGGACGACCGTAGCCAGCGCAAACGGCTCTCCGTTCCGTTCGAGACGGTCGGCCTCCGTCAGCACTTTGATAAACTGGTTCATGGCTTCGCTTACTCCCGGCTATGCCCCCGGAAAGTACATCCCGCCGACGAGCCTTCAAAACCGTACGGGAAGGTGCGGCGGTCCCCTCGTCTGCACCCCCCTCCCGTCCGTTTTTCAGGAACCATACCGTTTTCATTCGTTTAGTCAGCATGAGAGTTGATATATTCCTTTCCGGCAATCGATAAAAGCACCCGCCCGATCAGGATGGATGATGGTTCGTTGGACAATCTGACCGACTCATTCGGACGCAGGCATACGTATCTGCGTCTATCCGTTACCGAGCGCTGTAACCTGCGGTGCCGGTATTGTATGCCCGAGGAGGGGATCTCCCTCTCTCCGAGGGAGCATATCCTCACGTTTGAGGAGATCGAGCGGCTGGCTCGCCTGTTTGTCCGGATGGGCGTAACCAAGATCCGCCTGACGGGAGGCGAGCCCCTCGTCCGGAAGGATATCGACGCCCTCATCCGGCAGATCGGCCGTATCGAGGGGCTGGCCACGTTTGCGCTAACTACGAACGGCCTGCTGCTGGAACAAAGGCTGGGGTCCCTGCGAAAGGCCGGAGTCAGCCGCCTCAATATCAGCCTCGATTCGCTCGACCCCCGGCGGTTCGAGGAAATCACGCGCCGGAAAGGGCACGACCGGGTTCGGAAAGCCGTCGAGGCGGCCATCTCAGAGGGGTTCGATCGGGTCAAAGTTAATTGTGTGGTGATGCGGGGGGTGAACGATGCCGAACTCACCGACTTCGTGAGGTGGACGCAATATCTGCCCGTCGAAGTACGGTTCATCGAATACATGCCCTTTGGTGGAAACGGTTGGGACGACTCGACGTTCGTTTCCTATACCGAAATGCTGAAGCGGATCAGGGCTGCCTACCCCTCCCTGGCTCCCCTCCCGGGTGAGCCGAACGAAACGGCCAAACATTTTACCATACCGGGCCACCGGGGGCGGATCGGCTTCATTACCTCCATGAGCGAGCACTTTTGCGATACGTGCAACCGGCTCCGCCTCACGGCCGACGGCAGTCTGAAGGTGTGTCTGTTTGGTCCGGCCGAAGTCAGCTTGCGAGACGCCCTGCGGAGGGGCGCTTCCGACGGCGACCTTGCCGCGCTCATCCGGGAGGCAGTCGGCAACAAGAAGGCGGCTCATGCAGGCATGTACGCCCTTGCCGAAGCGGAGAACCGCCCGATGATTCTCATCGGAGGATAAGCGGGGATTGTTGGCGGCGGTGCTTGCCGTTCGTCTCGTGCTCGCCTATTTTCTCCCTCGGTCGCCGGGAGAACATCGTTTAGACTGCGCAGGGAAGGCGTCGGTTATGGCATCAGGAACGGAATTGACTCATCTCAGCCCACAGGGTGGGGTTCATATGGTGGATGTAGCCGAAAAAGCCGCCTCCGTCCGGACGGCGGTGGCTGCAGGACGCGTGCTCCTGAGCGAAGAAGCGTTCCGCCTGGTCAGGGATAACAACGTCCGCAAAGGAGATGTGCTTACCGTGGCCCAGATCGCCGGTATCCTGGCCGCCAAGCAAACGAGCAAACTCATCCCGTTGTGTCACGACGTGTTCGTGAAGGGGGTAGAGGTGGATCTGTCGCTCAATGAAGCCGATCTCGCGGTCGAGATCCGGGCGTACGCCAAAACGGTCGGTTCTACCGGGGTAGAAATGGAAGCCCTGACGGCCGTATCGGTGGCGGCCCTCACCGTATACGACATGTGCAAATCCATCTCGAAGGCCATCGAAATTACCAACATCCACCTTCTGGCAAAGACCGGGGGCGTGAGCGGGGACTACCGAAAGCCGGAAGCGCGCTGATCACCTTCAACCTATAGGCGTCGAATGGAAAGCCTGACATTCACCACGGGCGTGCTGATTATCGTCCTGGTCATCGTAGGACTCGCTTTCTTCCTTTACTTCATCCCTGTTCGGTTGTGGCTGACCGCGTTTTTCTCCGGGGTGCGCATAAAACTTTTCCGGGATCTCGTGGGGATGCGCCTTCGGAACGTCCCTCCGGCCGTTATCGTCAAGCCGCTCATTACGGCTCATAAAGCCGGAATCTATTTGGATACGCCCCAGCTGGAGGCCCATTACCTGGCCGGGGGGCACGTTCAGAAAGTAGTCAACGC
This sequence comes from uncultured bacterium, assembly GCA_965365445.1. Taxonomy (GTDB): domain Bacteria; phylum Bacteroidota; class Rhodothermia; order Rhodothermales; family DASSAV01; genus CBDUBS01. The sequence goes on from CBDUBS010000088.1 coordinate 11,623, forward strand.
GCTCATCTCGGCGGATAAGGCCAATATCGATCTGAACTTCGCCCGCGCCACCGCCATCGACCTTGCCGGCCGCGATGTATTCGAGGCCGTACAGGTGTCTGTCAATCCAAAGGTCATCGAAACACCGCCCATATCGGCTATCGCCAAGGACGGCATCCAGGTGCGGGCAATCGCCCGCGTGACGGTGCGGGCCAACATCGAGCGCCTCGTGGGTGGAGCGGGTGAGGAAACCATCATAGCCCGGGTAGGGGAGGGTATCGTATCCACGATCGGCTCCTCGGAAACCCACGCCATGGTGCTCGAAAACCCGGATTCCATATCCAAAGTGGTGCTCTCGAAAGGGCTGGATTCCGGCACCGCCTACGAGATCCTTTCCATCGATATCGCCGATGTCGATGTCGGGGAAAACATCGGGGCCAAGCTTCAGATCGACCAGGCCGCCGCCGACCTGCGCGTGGCTCAGGCCAAGGCGGAGGAACGGCGCGCCGCCGCCGTCGCCCGCGAACAGGAAATGCGGGCCAGCGTTCAGGAGCAGCGGGCCAAGGTGGTGGCCGCTGAAGCGGAAATACCCCAGGCCATGGCCGAAGCGTTCCGCAGCGGACGACTTGGCGTGATGGATTACTACAACATGCGCAACATTCAGGCCGATACGTCCATGCGCGAAGCCATCGGCCGGACCGACCCGGGTACTCCGCCGGAACGTTGAGAAAGGACGGAGTAGAGGAAGCACGCATGGCGCCTCCGCCCGACCGCACCGTACGGCTGGCTGTTTTCGCAACACTCGGAGCCGTCAGCACCTCGCAGGAGCTTGCCGCCCGCGCCCTTCAGATCGTCGGCGGGGCAAGCCCGGATCGGGTGGCCGAAGAAACCATGTGCCTGGTAGGGGTCGCCACGGTGCGCGCGCTGGAGGCCGCCCTGGTGGACAACCCCGATGCGGCCGCCGCCGTCATCCCATCACTATTCGATTTCCCCCTGGCCTTTCGCGACTACTTCGACGGGGTGGCGCTGCTCGCCGACGACACGGATGCGGCCGATCTCGACCGGGTTGTTTTCGACCGGCTCAAGAAAAGCCGGGCGTTCTACGAGACGATGTTTCCGCCATACGTTTTCCCCGACGAGCGGATACTGACGGAAAAGATGCCCCTGTGGATGGGGCGCATCAGTTCACCCGGACTGCCCGGTACGCCCCAGACGCGCACCGAGCGTATCGGGGGGGCTTCGCTTCTGCTGAACCATCTCAAGCTGACGTTTGCCTTTGCGCGCCAGCCCGGCTTCCGGTCCGAAGGGTGATCAGGGGTGCGTCTCGGTGTTCTGCCGGACGATGCGTACGAGGTCGATCCGTTTGGGTGTTGATTTCAGGATGACGAAGTGGAAGTCGTCCAGGTCGAATTCTTCTCGCGGAGCCGGAATGGTTCCAAGCTTTTCGAGCAGGTATCCCGCGACGGTTTCGTAATCCCCTTCCGGAAGCGCGATGCCGAGTGCTTCCTCCAGCTCGTCCAGATGCACCCGTCCGCTTACGGTAAAGGTGTTCTCGCCCACCTGACGCAACACGTCGGTATCCGTATCAAACTCGTCCTGGATATCCCCGAAGAGCTCCTCCAGCAGATCCTCCCTTGTGACGAGCCCTGCGGTTCCCCCATACTCATCGATTACGATGGCAATAGACGTGTTCGTCGCCAGAAACTCGCGGAGTAGATCCTTCGATCGCTTGGATTCCGGCACGAACCGGGCTTCGCGCATCATCTCCTGGAGGGTTTCGGGAGCGCTGAACAGATCGTAGGCAAACGCAACTCCGACGATGTGATCGATGTTTTCCCGATAGACCGGCAGCTTGGAATGCCCCGAATCGATGAACCGCCGGCGCAGGGCTTCGATCGGGGTATTCACGTCCACCGCTACGATGTCGGTACGCGGCACCATCGATTCTTTCACCCGGATCGTGTTCATGGTAAACACGTTCTCCAGCAGTTCGCTGTTTCGCTCATCCAGGTCGAGCTGGCCCTTTTCCTTGCTTTCCTGAATGATCACCTCGAAATCCTGCCGGAGAAACTGGGAAATGGTGGCGGCGTCGGCTTTGAAAAGGCGCAACAACAGCGAGGCGGCCCATCCGGCCAGCTTGATGAAGGGCAACAACAGGTAATACGTAATCCGCAGCGGAATGGCGAGTACGAATACGGCCTGGGTAGCCACTTCCCGCATGATCGACTTCGGCAGAATTTCTCCGAAGATCAGGATGATCGTCGAGGCGATCACCGTCTGGGCAGCCAGTACCGCGACATCCGTGGCGCCGTCCCCGAGCCCGATCTGATGGAATAGGGCCGACAGGGGCGGGTCCAGGAAAAACGCCATCAGCGTGGAGTACCCGACCAACACGACGTTATTCCCGACGAGCGTC
>CBDUBS010000089.1:0-13904 GCA_965365445.1 uncultured bacterium
GGGGGCCCCCCCTCTTCATCCGCGCCCCCCTCCGGTGCGGCGGGAACTGAAGCGCCCCGGCCAGTCGGGAAGCCCTCCGACGACCCTCAGGTGGTACGGATAACCGTGACGTCGTCCGGGTTCGAGCCGAGCCGCTTCACGCTGAAATCCGGAACGCCGGCCCGTCTGATATTTACGCGCAAGACGGAGCAGACCTGCGCGACGGACGTCCAGATTCCCGAACTCGGGATCAAGACGACGCGGCTTCCGATGAACCGGCCGGTAACCATCGAGGTCACGCCGCCCCGGGACGGTTCGTACACGTTTGCGTGCGGCATGGATATGATAAAGGGGCTCATCGTGGTACAGTCCTGAACCCGGAGAACGAGAACGCCATGTTAGCACATCTCATCGAGTGGAGCGCCCGTAACCGGCTGATGGTCATTCTGGTGACCCTTCTGGTGGCCGTTGCGGGAATCTGGGCGACGCTGAACACACCGGTGGACGCCATCCCGGACCTGTCCGACGTGCAGGTGATCGTCAACACGAGCTACCCCGGGCAGGGGCCGCAGATCGTAGAGGAACAGGTAACCTATCCTCTGACGACCGCCCTGCTCTCGGTGCCGTATGCAAAGACCGTCCGGGGTTACTCGATGTTCGGGGAGTCATTCGTGTACGTGATCTTCGAGGACGGCACGGATATGTACTGGGCGCGCTCACGGGTGCTGGAGTACCTGAATTACGTGAGCGACCGGCTGCCCGAGGGCGTGCGCCCGGCCATCGGGCCGGATGCGACAGGAGTAGGCTGGGTGTACCAGTATTCGCTCATCGATACGTCGGGTACATACGACCTGGCCCAACTGCGCACGACGCAGGATTATTTCCTGAAATACGAGCTGCAGTCCGTCGAGGGGGTTTCGGAAGTGGCCTCGGTAGGAGGGTTCCGGAAACAGTACCAGGTTGTGGTAGACCCGCAGAAGCTCTCGGCCTACGGCGTTACGCTCTCGATGGTGCGTATGGCGCTGGAGCGGAGCAACCGGGACGTAGGGGGGCGCATTCTCGAAATGGGCGAGCGGGAATTCATCGTTCGCGGCAAAGGATATCTGCAAAATCTGGGCGACATACGCACCGTTCCGCTGATGAACACCCCGGCGGGTACGGTCGTTACGATCGGCGACGTGGCGCAGGTGCAACTCGGCCCGGAGCTACGGCGAGGCATCGCGGACAAGAACGGCGAGGGAGAGGTTGTAGGGGGCATCGTCGTGATGCGCTACGGCGACAACGCGCAGCGGGTGATCGAGCGGGTGAAGGAGCGCCTGGCGGAGCTGCAACCGAGCCTGCCCTCCGGGATGAAGGTAGTGTCGGAGTACGACCGCTCGGCGCTGATCGGCCGGGCCGTGAGCACCCTCACGCGCAAGATCTGGGAGGAACTGCTGGTGGTGGCGCTCATCGTGATGGTTTTCCTGCTTCATGCCCGGAGCGCGTTCGTCGCGATCATCACCGTGCCGGTGGGCATCCTGATGTCGCTGCTGGCGATGTACCTGCTGGGGATCAACGCCAACATCATGAGCCTGGGCGGCATCGCTATCGCCATCGGGGTGATGGTGGATGCATCGCTGGTGATGGTAGAGAACGCGCACAAACACATCGAGCGGGCGCGAGCGGCGCTCGGGCGCAAACTGGAACGGCCCGAGCGGGTCCGGGCCGTGCTGGACGCGGCGAAGGAGGTAGGGCCCAGCCTCTTCTTTTCCCTTCTGATCGTCACGGTAAGCTTCCTTCCCGTGTTCGCGCTTCAGCAAACGGAGGGGCGCATGTTTCGCCCGCTGGCGCTCACGAAAACGTTTGCCATGGCGGCGGGCGCCATCCTGTCCGTTACGCTCGTGCCGGCGCTCATGGTGATGTTCATCAAGGGACACATCCGGCGGGAGGACCAGAACCCGATCGCGCAGTTTTTCATCCGGATCTACCGCCCGATCATCCGGGGCACCCTGCGGCGGCCCGGCACGGTACTGGTAGTAGGGTTCAGCTTGCTGTTTCTGACGCTCCTGCCCGTGCAGCAGCTTTTCCTCGGCAGGACCTACGTTCCGTTCCCGCAGATCGGCTCGGAGTTCATGCCGCCGCTGGACGAGGGGGATTTATTGTACATGCCGACGACCCTGCCGGGCATCAGTCCGCAGAAGGCGAAGGAACTCCTGCAACAGACCGACCGGATCATCAAGAGTTTCCCGGAGGTAGAGAGCGTGTTCGGCAAAGTCGGCCGTGCGGAGACCGCCACGGACCCTGCCCCACTCGACATGATCGAGACGGTGATCGTGCTCAAGCCGCACGACCAGTGGAGAGAGGGCATGACCCGGGATAAGCTTGTCGCCGAGTTAAATGCAGCCATCCAGATCCCGGGGCTGACCAATGCCTGGACCATGCCGATCAAGACGCGCACGGATATGCTGGCGACGGGCATCAAGACGCCGGTGGGAATCAAGATCGCCGGGTCCGACTTCCAGACGCTGGAAGATATCGGGAAGCACATCGAGGGGGTCATCGGAAGGCTCGAGGGCACCGCTTCGGTTTACGCCGAGCGGGTCATGGGCGGTACGTTTCTGGACATCGACATCCGGCGGGAACAGGCGGCGCGGTACGGCCTCACCACGGGAGACGTGCAAGACGTGATCACGAGCGCGGTCGGCGGCATGGAGGTGACCACGACGGTGGAGGGGCTGGAGCGGTATTCGGTAAACATCCGTTATCCGAGAAATCTGCGCGATAACCTGCCGGCTCTGCGGCAGGTGCTCGTCCCGACCTCCTCCGGGGCGCAGATTCCGCTCGGCCAGGTGGCGGAGTTTCGCCTGACGGGAGGCCCGCCGATGATAAAAAGTGAGAACGCCCGTCCGAATGCCTGGGTGTACGTCGATCTGGCCCAGGGGCAGGATGTTGGCTCGTACGTTCAGCGGGCCCGCGAAGCCGTAGCCGAGCAGGTGGTTCTTCCGGCCGGTTACTCCATCAAGTGGAGCGGGCAGTACGAATACATGGAGCGGGCCAACCGGAGGCTTCAAATCCTGGTGCCGATTACGCTGGCTATCGTGTTTTTGCTCTTGTTCATGCATTTCAGGAACGCCGGGGAAGCCTTGCTGCTGATGATTCCGCTGCCGTTTGCGGTGGTCGGGGCGGTGTGGCTGATGGTGCTGCTGGACTTCAACTTCTCCATCGCCGTAGGGGTCGGCTGGATTGCGGTTGCCGGGTTGGCGGCGGAGACGGGCGTGGTGATGCACGTATACCTGGACGAGGCCATGAAGCGATACCGGCGAGAAGGACGCCTGCACACGCAAGCCGACCTCAAAAGCGCCCTGGCCGAAGGAGCCGTAGACCGCGTGCGGCCCAAGCTGATGACGGTATTCACCACCATCATCGGTCTGGCGCCGGTGATGTTCGGCTCGGAGACGGGCGCCGAAGTGATGAAGCGGATCGCTACACCTATGGTCGGCGGGCTCGTCACGTCAACGATTCACACCCTCATCATGATACCGGCGTTATATGCGGTCGTCCACGGGTACCGGCTCCGCCGGGAGCTCCGCAACCCGACCGTGTACGCGGAAAACGGCATCGTAGCGGGCCAACCCCATCCGGAACCCATCGAGGCCGGGGAAAACGTTTGATGGTCACTAAAACCGTCCGGCAAAACATCCAGGGAACGACGCGTTCCTATCGGGGTCGGCTTTTGCCGGGGCGCTAACCCAAAAAGAGGTAATACCATGAAAAAACTACTCACTCTTTGCGCTCTCCTCGCACTCTCCTTAACGGCGCAGGCAAGCTACGCGCAGTCCTGCGAAGGCCCGACGATGCATCAAAAGATGCAGGCCGATAAGGACACCATGAACCACCAGGCCATGCATCGGAAGATGCATGGTATGATGCACAAGAACATGCAGGGAATGCATCGGAACATGCCGAAGGAAGGGCCTATGCAGGCATCATCCGATACCGTAAGGGCGAGCATGGTAGATGGCGTGCAGGTGCTGAACCTGACCGTTACCCACAAGGGATACAGTCCATCCGCCGTCGAGCTTCAGGCCGGCATACCTGCGCGGCTCGTTTTTACCCGCACCGCCGACGGCGGCTGCATGGATCAGGTGCAGATACCCGCTCTCGGTATCGGAAAAACGAAATTACCGCTGAATGAGCCGGTTGCGATCGAGTTCACGCCGGAAAACGCCGGCATGTATACCTTCCAGTGCGGTATGGGCATGATGGAAGGAAGCATTATGGTAGAGTCGTAGTTACCCAAACCCGGCAGGTACTGCAGAGGGGCCGGCGACGATCTCGCCGGCCCCTCTGTATTTACAGCACCTCTGTATTTACAGCACCTCTGTATTTACAGCACCTCTGTATTTACAGCACCTCTGTATTTACAGCAGGAGTCAGGCGGCCTGAAGAGCCGTCAGGGAGGCGATTCGCGTCGTGACGGGCGTAACCCGAGAGAGGTTGTCGAAGACGGGGCAGCGCGACTCGACGACCTCCAGCCAGTGCTGCAAGGCCTTTTCGTCGGCATCGGTATCGGCGAGGATTTCCACGTCGATGTGTTTATAACCGGATCGATCCTCCGTCGGGTTTCCGAACAGTCGGGCAGGATTGATGGGGCCCGATACCTTGATTTCGAGCGACCGGATGGTAATGCCCAGTTCTCCGGCGATCAGGTGGGCCACCACGTTCAGGCAGCCGGCCAGGCCGGTCAGGATGTATTCGACCGGGTTGGCGCCCAGGTCGCTTCCGCCGAGCTGAGGCGGTTCGTCGACGATGACTTCGAACTGCCGGGCTTTTACGAGCGTGCGGGCCGGCGTTTCCGAGACGGCGTGGATCGAGAAGCTGAGATCGGACATGAGCTTTTTTTCCTCTGTGGGACGGGTGGTGTTCGAGGACCCACCTGCAGAAGAGAAAAGCTTGATCGCCCCACATGAAAAAGCCCACTCTCCTGCAGGAGAAGCGGGCAAGCGGCATTCAGTGCGGGCTATCCACTACTCCTGTAACGGCATACACATACACATGCCGTTACAGGGCATGGACGCCTGCCTGTGGGCAGATGACGTTTCCGGAAGTGTGGCTGCGATCTGAATCATGGGGCGAAACATAATCACATCCCCGCCGATCTCCAAATGAATTGCATAGAAACGATGAAATAATCTTAATTAGTAAGGCTAAAATTTTCGATGGCGGCTTCCAGGCGGATGCCGAAACGAAGAACGCCCGCAAACCGCCAGACGCCGGGAAGATCGGCGGGCGTGTAGCGGTTCAGACCCGCATCGGCCCGCAGCCACCAGGTATGGGCGGGCTGGATGGTAACGGCGGCGGCGGCCCGCAGAGTGCGGCTCACGTCGCCGTGGAGTACCAGCGAGGTTTCGTTGGAAGAGGCGATGGGCAGCCGCATGTCGCGTTCGCCCTGTAGCAGCAAGGTGGCATAGGGCCGGACGGTGGCGCCGGGCAGGAGGCCATCCAGAAATACGTCGGAAAAAAGGTCGAGCCGCACGTAGTCGCTGAATGCCGTAGCAAGACCGCGCCTCAGGTACAGGTACTGGCCTTCCGTTTGAAACGTATTATAGGTTTCCGAGCCGACTATCTGGACGGAAGCGCCTGCATGAAACGGCCTGGCCTGCGGCGCATAGGTCACATTGGCGGCAGCCGCTATCCGGGAAGGGTAATCGCTCTGGTATACCAGGTCGTCCAAAAGAAACTGCCCCGTGAGAACGAACGGGTTAAGGCGGGCCCAGACCTGAAGGGCAACCAGTACATTATTCTCATCGTTCTTAGGCTTATTATCTCCCTCGAAAATAAACACGTGCAACGGATTCAGGAACCGCAACGAAGGAGAAGCCGAAGGGCCGGAGTATAATACGCTTTCCATCACGCTGACGACCAGCCGGTCGGATGGCCGCCAATCCACCCGGTGAGCGGCCAGGTAACGACGGCGGCTGCCTTCCCGGAAGCCCTCACCGGTGTAGAGCCCTTCCGGGCTCAGATGGTCGAGTTCTCCCAGCAAGCCCGTAACCATGAGACGCCGCTTCCCCAGCCGTACCCGGAGGTGGTCAAACGCCAGCGCGTTGTCGCTCAGGAGCAACGCCGGCTCGGAAAGAGGAGCCCAGTGGTATCGGTATCGGCCGAGGTATACGGCCAGTGGCTTGCGGTAATATCCGACATACGCGTTCTCACTTCGGGACATCAGGCGGCGGGCGGCGTCCAGGCCGTCGGGGTCCTGGTCGTAGAACCGATCGAAGCGCAGGCCTGCCCCGGCCGCAACGGTTCCCGTGCCGCCGCTCAAACGTGGTTCGGCATACGGATAGGCTTGGATCCCTTCTCCAAGCGGACGAAGCTCGTCGGGACGCTTTCCCTCTGCAGCAACGACTCCGCCTTCGACCGAGAAAGACAGGCGCTCTTCTTCCGATTTGAAACGTTTACTTAGCCGCTCGTACCACCCTCTATCCGGCCGGGGGAGCGTGGCGGGGTCGAGTTCGGCCAGGGCATCCGCTATTTCACCGCGCGTATACGGGGTTTCCGTGGGGTTAAGCGCCGGTAGGTAACCACGCTGCTGGAGCCGGGTGATGAAGGTATACGCCGGGTCGTCCAGAAATACGAGGGCGTGCTCCTGCGCGCGCGCGGGGCCAGAACCGGCTCCGACGACGGCCAGGCCGACGAGCAGGGCCGCCTTCCAGCGGAGAGCCGGGTCGAAAAGGGTGGGCATAAAAAGGCGGCGCTTTTTCATTCGTGAAAAGGCGCCGCCATACCCCGCAGGGAAGCTCCCCTATCCGGTAATTTCGCTGACCCCGCGCGTCGTAAGCTCTTGCCGAATGGTAAACAGCGCATCGGAGAGTTCGGAACGCGTTGCCGTGGCGGCGCCTGGCCGGTCCAACAAACGGTGATATTCCCGGGCCGTAATCAGCAGTTTGCTCGTCGGCAGAAAAGATACGGCAAGCGGGACGAAATGGTTTTCCTGATTGGACATGATTTCGCTATCTATATGTATTTGATTTCGTGACAACCCATATGTGTTGCATCCCGAACGAGGCGTAAAGAACCCCTCAGGGCGTTACAGCTCGTTAGACGCCTATCGGATCTGGTTTCGATCCCGACGGCAGGCAACGAGGATGTAATCACGGAGCGACTATCCGGCACCGTTACATTCGAAGGGTATACGAGGGGATGGGCCGGCGGGCAATCAGCGTTTAAGAAGGGGATGGGGCGGGCTTTCCGGCGCGGTCGGGGCGGCGGTCCGGATGCGGTGCACAAGCTCGATACTCGGCCGGGCGTCTTCGATGCCGAAACCCCGGCCGGCCAGGGTTTCTTCGTACACCCGGGTGTGCAAATCCCGAAAGCCGCCGCTGAACTCGACCTCCTCCCCATCGACGGTGATGGAGCGGTAGGTGGGTTGCTTGCCCCGGACCGATTCCGGAAGGTCGTTTGCGTCCAGCGAGAGGTACCAGTGTACATCGGCCTGTTCCAGGGCGAAGAACCCTCCGATGCGGTCGGGGCCGGAGACGTGCACTTCGCTGTGTTGCACCCCTCCGAAAAACCACATCAGCATGTCGAAGAAGTGGATGCCGATGTTGGTGGCTACGCCGCCCGATTTTTCGACATCGCCTTTCCAAGAATAGTTGTACCACCGGCCCCGGGAGGTAATGTACGTGAGCACCACTTGCCGCCGTCGGCCGGTATCTTCCTGCAACCGTTGACGTAGTTCCAGCAGGGCGGGGTGCACCCGGAGCTGGAGTATGGTGTAGACCCGTTTGCCGTACTCCTGCTCCAGCGACGAAAGCTGGTCGAGATTCCAGGGATTGAGGACGAGTGGTTTTTCGCACACGGCGTCCGCCCCGACCCGGAGCGCCAGACGGATGTGGGCATCGTGCAGGTGGTTCGGCGAGCAGATGCTGAGGTAGTGGACGCGGTCCTCTTCCGATTCGCGGCGGAGCATTTCCAGGTGGCGGTCGAAGCGTTCGAACTCCGTAAAAAACGCCGAATCGGGGAAATACTGATCGAGGATCCCTACCGAGTCGTGGGGGTCCATAGCGGCCACCAGGCGGCCGCCGACATCGCGGACGGCCTGGAGGTGGCGGGGGGCGATGTATCCGGCAATGCCGGTGAGGGCGAAGTTGGGCATGATCCGTACCTTGAAAAGTTCGGCCCAAATTAGCCGCTGCGTGAGCCGTTCGCAAGAATGAACGGGAGGAAGAACCGGACCTTCCCCGGGCCGGCCGTGTGTAGTTCGGGTCGCGGGTGTATCCGGCGCCCCTTGTTTCGGGCCGACGGGAGACGTTACCTTTATCCCGGCGGCCCCTAGAGAACGCCGGGCCTGTCCCTTTCCCGCGCGCCGGTGCATCCGATTCCGTATATGCGGCTCCTTCTTTTTCTGGCCGGTCTGTTCGTGCCTCTTTCGGTACAGGCCCAGGGCACGACGCTCGAAGGGAGGGAGCGGCACACCGTTGCCGGCTCCGTTACGGACGCTTTAACGAACGCGCCGCTGCCGGGTGCGACGGTGTACGCCCCTGCACTCGGGATGGGCGCGACCACGGATACGACGGGGTGGTTCGCCATGTCGGTTCCTGCCGGGGCCCTCCGCCTCGTGGTGTCGTACGTGGGGTACCGTAACGAGGTGATGGCGTTGACGGTAGCCGGGGATGTGGAGGCGAATATTCGGCTCGTTCCCGACGCCGCGTCCGTCGGTGAGGTGTTCGTGGATGCGGAGCGTACGGAACCCGTCGAGAAAGCGCTATCCATGAGCCGGCACGTCGTTCCGGCGAAGCTTCTGGCCGGAACGCCCCGGTTGTTCGGAGAGGCCGACCCGTTGAAGGCGCTGCAGTTGCTTCCCGGGGCGCAATCCGGTTTCGAGGGGACGACCGGCATCCACGTACGCGGGGGCAGCCCCGACCAGAACCTGATTTTGCTCGACGGCGCTCCCATTTATAACGCCTCTCACTTGTTCGGACTGTACTCGGTTTTCAACGCGAGCACCGTGCGAGACGTGCAACTCATCTCGGGGGGCTTCCCGGCTCGGTACGGCGGGCGGTTGTCGTCCGTGGTGGAGGTGAACCTGCGGGACGGGGATCTTCGCCGGTTCCGGGCCGACGCCATGGCAGGGCTCATTGCATCGAGCCTGACACTGGAGGGGCCGGTGGTAAAAGACCGGGTTTCGATCATTGCCTCGGCGCGGCGCTCGTATGCCGGAGCGGTAGTTCGGGAGGTGGTGGAGGAAGCGCAGCATACCGACTATGCGTTTTATGACATCCAGGCCCGGCTGAACGGGGTGCTATCTTCCCGGGACGCCCTCTCGGTTAGCGTGTACACCGGCAGCGATGATTTCGCAAGAAGGTTCGACGAGGAACGCCGGACGAATTTTGCTTTCGATTTCGGTTGGCGCAACGTCGTATCGTCCGTTCGATGGCGGCATTCGTTCAGCCGGGTGCTGGTGGGCACGGCATCCGCCACCGCAAGCCGCTACCGGACGGCATTCGGAGCGGCCCATCGGAAAACCGACAAGCAGGGCTATACGGAAATTTTCGAGATAGATTCCGGCTCGGGTGTAGAGGAGGCCGGACTGGGGGCCGACTTCCAGTATGCGCCCGGCGCCCGGCATTCGGTACGCTTCGGCGGCCGCGTCATCGGGCAATCGTTCGATACGGGAAGCGCCGCATCGGGCGTGGATGGCGCTCCGATCCCGACCGCATTCCGGACGCACAGCGTACGGGGATACGCCGAGGAAGAATGGCTCATTTCGCCCACACTGGGCATGGGGATTGGCGTTCACGCCGGATCGTACCGGTCGGGCAGGCAGCGGTACGGCACGATCGAGCCCCGGCTTACGGGCCGCCTCATGGTAGGCCCCCGGGCGGCGGCTACCGTGTCGTATGCGGCCTCCAGGCAATTTCAGCATTTGCTGACGACAACAACGATCGGCCTGCCTACGGATGTGTGGGCGCCGGTCACGTCCCGGATCGGACCGCAGGAGGGGCGGCAGATCGCCGTCGGCATGGCCGGGGCCTCACCGGGAGGCGCCTACACGTTCAGTCTGGAAGGGTACGTGAAGCGAATGCGGGGGCTGATCGAGTACCGGGAAGGCGCCGCCGTCACGACGGGATTGCCGGACCGATGGGAGGACCGGATTGCCGTGGGCCGGGGAACGAGCCGGGGCATCGAGGCGCTCGTTCGGCGCACGTCCGGTCCGACGACGGGATGGGTGGGGTATACCCTATCCCGGTCGGACCGGCGGTTTCCGGAACTAAACGGGGGCCGGCCGTTCCCGTACCGATACGACCGGCGAAACGAGGTTGAGGCCGTCGTTTTTCATCGGGTGTCCGGCTCCGTAGAACTCTCGGGCGCATGGGTTTACAGCACCGGCATGGCCGTGACCATGCCGCAGGCCGATTATCTGATCGTTCGAGCGCCGGGCGCTCCGTCGCCGCCCTTCGACCCGACGGTTCATGTATACGGCCCCCGAAACGGCTTCCGGATGCCTCCATACCATCGACTGGACGTGAGCGTGCGCGTGACGCGGCCCCTGCGGTTCGGTGTGCATACGTTTCAGGCCGGGGTCTATAACCTGTACAATCGGCGGAACCCGTACTTCTACTACGTAGATGAAACCGAGGACGGCGTTCGTCAGATGAAACGGGTCGTGCTTTTCCCGATCTTGCCCTCCCTCAGCTATCAGGTTACCTACTGATGAAACCCGGCGCCCTTGCCTTGCTGCTCCTGCTTTTCGGGGGGTGCGAAACCGTGGTGGATGTAGACCTCCCCGGAGAGGAGCCGCAACTGGTAGTGCACGGGTTCGCTTCCCCCGACCGTACGTGGAGCGTAGACGTAAAGCGGTCGGCCCGCGTGCTCGGCATGGATGAAGTAGAGGTCGTGCCGGATGCACTGGTGGAAATCGAGCGACCGGACGGCTCGATCGAAACGCTGGCATTCAAGGACGGGCGGTATGTGTCCTCGAAACGCCCGGCGGGGGGCAGCGCCTACACGCTGCGGGTGAGCGCGCCCGGATTTGCAGGGGTCGTGGCCGCCGACAGCGTTCCGAACGCGGTTCCCTTTTCCGCCGTGACGAGAATCGAGGGACCCGGCGGGCCTCCCCGGCGGTTGTTCGCGCTGACGTTTGCCGATCCCCCGGACCGCCGGGACTATTACCGGGCGGCCGTCACCGTGCGGAACGTATTGCACGACGGCACGCTGAAAACCGGACTCGTTTCGTTTACCACCGGGGATGCGTCCGTCCTGGCCGAGCACCGGCTTTCGCTGGAAACGCTGGATACGTTTCAGGGATATGAGGCGTTTTTTACGGATATGCGTTTTGCGGGGAGCACCCATACGCTGGAGGTAACTATCAAAGAACCCCCGATGACACCCGACATCGCCCGGCGCAGCTACGTCCTCGCCCTGCGCCGGGTGAGTGAGGCCTATTATCTGTACGCCCGCAGCCTGGAGGCCTATGATGAAGCCTATGAGAACCCTTTCATGGAGCCGGCCCGCCTGTGGAGCAATGTGCAGGGCGGCTACGGGATTTTTGCGGGGTACGCCGAAGCGCGGGTCGAACTCGGCGTATCGCCGTAGAAAGGACGTTTCAGCCGTCCCGTGCGGGGAGGCGCGCATCGGAGGCCGAGGCGAGCAGGGAAGTGAGGTCTATTTCGGATGATGGCGTGAGGTCGGCGTCGAGCGCCCGGTTCATGTAATCCAGGGCGGCCCGGTTGTTCTCATCGTCTATCGAGGCGACGCAATCCGCCGGGACACAGAGGCGGTAGTCGCGCATGTAGGCGTCGATGCCGGTGAAGAACACGCACATATCCCCGGCGAACCCTGTTAGAACGAGGGTACGGGCGCCGAGATACTGGAGCAGCGTTTCGAGGGTGGTGGAGAAGAACGCGGAATGCTTCGGCTTGAGCACGAAATAGTCGTCGGGGTCGGGTTGCAGGAGCTTTCCGACGGGCTCGCCTCTCACGCCGTCGTGGAGGACGTGCCGGACGACGTCCTCGAAGTTGGAACGCCATTTCCCGAAGTTGTCGTTGGCGTAGATCACCGGGATGCCCGCCTGCTTCGCCCGTCGTTTCAGCCCGGCGATGCGCCGGGCGGCGGGCAGGGCTTTTTCGAACAGCCGCTCACCGCCTTCGTATTCGAAATCGTTGACGACGTCGATCAGGATGAGGGCCGCCGGCGACTTGTCGGGGGCGTTGCCGTGAAGATCGTCGTTACGGGCAGGCATGGTGGGTATAGATGAATGGCGGGAAGGGATTCACCGGGAACGAGCCGCCGTGTTCCCTCACCCCGGCGATGATGCCGTTCGGACTTTCATCCGAGGGGGTTCCCCTGTTGTCTGTAATGGACCTCGCTCTGCTCGCGAAGCCGCTCCGCGCTCGTTTCGGCGGAGATATCTCGCTGAGGCATTCCGAGCATTTCGTATCCGACCATGAATTTGCGCACTGTGGCCGAACGCAGCAACGGCGGGAAAAAGTGCATATGGAGATGCCACTCCGGATGCGGTTTGCCGTCGGTGGGGGCCTGATGGAACCCGGCGGAATAGGGGAAAGAGATCCGGAACAGGTTATCGTACCGCGTGGTCAGCCGTTTGAGGATGTCGGCTAGACCCGACCGCTCGGCATCGTTCAGGTCGGGCAGGCATTGCACGCGCCTGCGGGGTATGACCATCGTTTCGAAGGGCCAAACGGCCCAGAAGGGAACGAGGGCGACGAAGTGGTCATTTTCGCAGACGAGACGCCGGCCGTCCTCGCATTCGAGCGTCAGGTAGTCAGCCAGCAGGGACGCGCCGTGACGATCCATGTAGTCTTTTTGCCTGCCCGATTCCCGCGCCGGCTCTACGGGTACGGTTCTTTGGGCCCAGATCTGCCCGTGGGGGTGGGGGTTGCTGCACCCCATCATGGCTCCTTTGTTTTCAAATATCTGCACGTAGTTGATATCCGGGCGGGCGGCGAGCTCGGCGAACTGGTCGGTCCAGAGATCCACGACGCGGCGGATCGCCCCGGTTTCCATTTCGGGCAGGGTCAGGTCGTGGCGAGGCGAGAAGCAGATGACCCTGCAGATGCCGGTCTCGGGTTCGGCCACCATCAGATCGTTCCGGTTCAGTCCGCCTTCGGCGGCATCCGGTCGTAGCGCGGCGAAGTCGTTATCGAACACGAAGACCCCTTCGTAGGCAGGGTTCGTGTGGCCGCCGGCGCGTTCGTTACCCGGGCACAGGTAGCAGGCCGGGTCGTAGGCCGGACGGGTTTCCGGAGGGAGGTCCTCCACCTGGCCCTGCCAGGGGCGTCTGGCCCGGTGAGGGGAAACCAGCAGCCAGTCGCCCGTAAGGGGGTTGAAGCGGCGGTGTACGTGTTCGGTGAGGTCGAAAGGAGGCATGGTGAAACGCGAAAGGTATGAAAGGCGGCAAGGGCCGATTCCGAGCGCTGCCCCGCCTTCCGGCAGGTTAATGGGTTTCCGCCAACGTCAGGAACCGGCGTATTTCATCGGCATGAGGGGCAGAGGGCTGCGCCCCCAGCCGGGTAACCGAAAGAGCGGCGGCCGCCGAGGCAAACCGCACGGCTTCGGTTAACGGACGGCCTTCGGCCAGTCCCACAGCGAGCACGCCGTTGAATACGTCGCCCGCCGCCGTGGTATCCACCGCGGTAACGGAAAAGGCAGGGATCAGGCGGCGGCGGTCTTGTTCCGCCACGTAGACTCCCCGGGGCCCGAGGGTAATCAAAACCGCACCGACGCCCATCGACAGCAAACAGCCGGCTGCCTTTTCCAGCCCGATCTCGTCCGACACGGCTATTCCGGTGAGGATTTCCGCTTCCGTTTCATTGGGGGTAAGTACGGAAACGCGGCGCAACAGATCGTCGTCGAGGGGCCGGGCCGGGGCCGGGTTCAGAATGACCGGTACCCCGGCTTCCGACGCTATGGCGGCGGCCGCC
>CBDUBS010000090.1:0-13844 GCA_965365445.1 uncultured bacterium
GGCGGGGCGGATAGCGATACTGCCGAACCAGCGTAACCGTCCCATCGCTGTGTATGGGTACGACGGCCGCCGCACCGGGATGGTCGATCCACTCCCGCACCGATTCCCCGGCATCCGGGGTGCGTACCCGATCCCGGTAGACTTTCAGCAAGGCTCCATCCACGAGCCGTTCAGAGGAAAGGGTATGTTCGCGAAGATGGTCCATCTGGCAAAAAGGGATTGGACGGCGGAAAGTGGACGCCATACAACCGGGAAAACATCCATTCGGTCCGGTCGGGGGCGCTTCACACGCGGTTTTTCATAAAGAATCTTCGGAGGAGAACAGGGCCACGGCGGCGGCTGCCGCTATGGCGGCTGTTTCCGCCCTAAGCCGTCGTGAACCGAGGGAGACGGGCACGAAGCCGGCATCCACCGCTCCGGCAACTTCCGTATCGGAAAACCCTCCCTCCGGTCCTATCAGGATGGTGATGGGTTCGGAGGCCGGAACATCCTGCAGGAGTTTTGCGAAGGGGGCGGTCTGCTCCTCCCGTTCATGGCAGATGAAACGCCGGCGGGCCACTCCACCCGCCACGAACGCCGCAAAGGGGGTCGGCTCACCGAGGTGTATCAACCGGCTGCGCAGGCACTGTTTCATGGCGGCTACAAGAATATGCTCCGCCCGGGTTCGCTTGAATGACTCGCGTTCACTCCGTTCCGTAACGAGCGGAGTAATGTGGGTCACGCCGAGTTCGGCGGCCTTTTCCAGAAACCACTCGAACCGGTTTGGCTGCTTGAGCATCCCGATGCCGATGGTTACGGACCGCAGCGGCTCACCGACGCCGCGCCGCGAGCCGAGTACTTCGCACCGGGCGCCCTGCTTATCGGCAGAAACGAGCCGTGCATCGAACCAGCCCCCCGCTCCATCCACTATCACGAGCGGATCGCCCGGCCGTAGCCGCAGCGCTTTCACGGCGTGCCTGGTTTCCTCGGCATCCAGTGTGATGACGTTTCCGCGCCGACTGTCGGGGGGTGCATAAAAGCAGGTAGTCAGGGGGGATTTTTCCACGATGGAAACGTGTTTACCGACGCGCGTTAAAGCCCGAAAGATAAGCCTACATGCACCCGCCCGGAAGTGGGGCCGGTTTCAGGATTTATGGCGTATCCGGCGTTGACCAGGCCAACCGGCGTATCGAACTGAACCCCGATCCCGTATCCGGGATAAAACCCTCGGGCCGATGGGATGCCCGGCAGTCCGGGCTGATCTACATAGCCCAGGTCGAAGAAGCCGAAGGCAAAGGAATCATCGTCGATGAGCAGACGGTATTCGATGAGCGCCCGGGAAACCGCCCGTCCGCGAAACCTTTCCTCGTCGTAACCGCGCAGCGTAGCGGCCCCGCCGAAACGGAATAGGTCGCTTTCATCGAAACCCTCTCCCGCCAGGAGAGCCATGTCGATTCCTGCGGCAAGCACCTGTCGGTTAAACAGCGGCCGGTAAAGGCGCCCGGTCAATCTGAGGCGGTCCACATACAGTCGGTCGCGCGTGAGCAGGGTGTCGCCCACGGAGTCGATGCGCCGGGCGCTCCGAAGGGCGCTGCCCCGTTCGAAATGCACATCCCCGTACAGACCACGCCGGGGGTTGACAGCACGGTCGAGCCGCTGGTACCGCAATCCGAGGCCGCCGAACGTAGCATCCGAGCGGGCAATACGCTGTTCCGATGCCCCGGTTGCCAGTTCACGGCCGGTTTTCGCGGGGCGCGTCGTTTCTCGGCTGAACGCTACGTACCCCTGCAGGGCGCCGGCCAGCCGTCTCCCCAACTCGCCGCCCAGACGTTGCTTTCCAAACGTACTATCCTGCTGCAATCCCTGGAATTCGAGCGTCAGGAAAAACGGGGTCCCCAGCACAAACAGATCGGCATATCGGGCCTCCACGCGGCTCACCTGGCCGGGAAGCCGGTTCAACCTGGCCGACAGGATTTTGCCCGTACCGAACAGGTTGTTTACCTCGATATGCCCGCTACCGATCAGCGAACCTTTGCCCTGTCCGGATGACGGAAGGTATCCGAATACGAGGTCGAATGCTCCCGGCGGGCCCTCCTTTACGTCGAACCGGATCACGGCGCTGCTGTCTGCCCGTATGATCAATTCCGGCTCTGAAACCTCCTGGAACAACCCGGAATCGTTGAGCCTGCGACGAAGAGTTTCAGGATCATACGACGCCAGCGGGGCGCCTTTTTCGAGACCCAGCAAGCGAGCAAGAAACCCTTCCCGTGTGCGTTCCGATCCGGATAATCGGACTTCGCTCAGGATGAGCGGAGCCCCTTCGCTTACGCCCAGCACCATCTCCAGATGGGGTGTGGGTTCGGCGCGGTAGTCGATATGCTCCACCCGAACGCGGGCCAGACCTCTTCCGGCGGCATCGTACGCCGTGAGCGCCCCGTCGATTCCCTCCTGTAACCGCTCGGAGGTCAGCACGACGCCGGGCGCCAAACCGGAAGCACGGTTCAGGGCGTCGTCGTCCAGCAGTTCGTTTCCCTGCCAGTCGATCCTCCCGATCGGAGCCGCCGGGCCCGGGTTCAGGAAACCGGTTACGCGCACGGGAACGTTAGACGAGTCGATCACAACCGAATCGAACGCGGCGAAAAAATACCCCTCCCGTTGCCACTCCTCCACCGCCGCTTCCATATGTGCCTCCAGACTGTCGGGAGACACCATACGGACGATCCCCTTTCCAGACGGCTCTCCTTCATGGACGAGCTCCCAACGCACCGGATCGGCAGGAACCACCTGGGCGGCGGCAAAGGAGATAACACCGGCATTCGACAGGAGTACAAGACAACCTGCAAGCAAGCCGGGAAGGTGTTGCACCGATTGGAACCAATATGGCCTGGGACATTTGCCCCTGGAAACGTCCGTTTCGACGCCGCGTTCCGATATACCGGCATGGCCGGCCACTCAGGGATGCCTACTCAGGGATGCATCGGGAAAAGAGACAGTGAAAACCGCAGAGGAACATATCGGCGTTACCGGGCGACACCGCGCGTGCTTTCGGAACGACCTGATCGAATGGTTCGGAAGGGTGGCCCGTCCGATGCCCTGGAGAGGAGTGGACGATCTGTATTTCGTCTGGGTATCCGAGGTCATGCTCCAGCAGACCCGCGTAGATCAGGCGCTCCCCTATTTCCAGCGATTCATCCACCGCTTTCCTACCATCGAGTCGCTCGCCCGGGCCGATCTGGGGGACGTGCTGCTCCTATGGGAAGGGCTGGGGTATTACTCGCGGGCGCGCCATCTTCACCGTGCAGCCGGAATCGTGGTAAATGAACGAGGGGGCCGGATACCTGCGGAATACACCGAATTCAGGAGCCTGCCGGGAGTAGGACCCTACACGGCCGCCGCCGTGCTCTCGATAGCCCGGGGGCTTCCCTATGCCGCCGTGGACGGGAATGTGGTTCGGGTGCTCACGCGGGTTTTTGCTGTCGGCGACGTATCCGGTATGGCCGGTACGAAGCGCCGCATCCAGGCGCTGGCGGACGAACTTATGGACAGGCGGCGTCCCGGAGCGTTCAACGAAGCGCTCATGGAACTCGGGGCGGTGATCTGCACCCCCCGCCGCCCGAAGTGCCCGGAATGTCCACTGCGTGAACTGTGCGAGGCATACCGCGAGGGCCGGCCCGAAGCCTATCCTGTTTCAGCCGAAAAAAAGCCCGTGCCCCATTACGATGTTGTCGTGGCCGTCATAAAAAACCCGGAGGGTCGCCTGTACATACAGAAGCGACCGGAGAAGGGATTGCTCGGGGGACTCTGGGAGTTTCCGGGTGGAAAGCGGGAGAACGGCGAAACCCTTTCCGAAGCCTGCGAACGGGAATTGCGGGAGGAACTTGGCTTCGATGTGACCCTCGGCGAGCCGTTTCACCGGCTTTCCCATGCCTACTCGCATTTCAGGATTACGTTGCACGCCTTTCGCGGCGTGGCCGAATCGGGCTGTGGAGGCCCGAAAAGCGGGATCCCATCGGCATGGGTCGCCGTTGACGAACTGAATCGGTATGCGTTTCCACGGGCAAATCGTCGCTTGATAGAATACCTCGTCGGCGCCCGAAATTCGCTCGGGCTTTTCGAAACATCGGACTGATTCAGGCCTTATTATTGCTTTACTTATGTTGTGTCATAACGCGCCGTTCATGAGTATCTGTTTCCGCCGAAATCGCGCATGAGAACCCTGCACTTCCTTTTCTTACTGTTCATGTTGTCCATTCTTTCCTACACCGCCCCAACGGCGGAGGCGCAGAGCCGTGGGAACCGAGACGACCGGTTGCGACAGGACAGAAGGGAAGCTGCCGACCGGGCGCGAGCGGAAAAGGGGGAACGCACCCGCCAGGGGGAGCAATGGGCGGCCCAACGGCGATTGCCCCGCCGGATTCCGCAGACGAACGGCCGAACCGTAGAGCTGGTGGGCGCCGAAGGAAAAAGACCCCTCTATGTGACGTCACTGAACCAGTTTTCCGCCACGACGACCGGAACGATTGCCCTGTACCCCGGCCAGAAACTCGGGCTGAACCTCACCGGATCGGGCATGACCCTGGGAGTGTGGGATGCCGGGCACGCTCTGCCGAGCCATCAGGAATTCACGGGGCGGTTATCGACCGGCGACCAGGGGCCGAACGACGACCACGCAACGCATGTAGCCGGGACCATGGCAGCGGCCGGCGTGGTGTCGCAAGCGCGGGGCATGGCCTACGACGCGGCCGTTCGGAGCTATGACTGGAACGCCGACATACCGGAAATGAGCCGGGAAGCGGAAAAAGGGATGCTCGTCTCGAACCACTCCTATGGACTCATCGCAGGGTGGTATTACGGAGACCTGGAGGATAAAGGAACGGATCAGTGGTACTGGCTGGGCGATCCGCGAATAAGCACGGAGGAGGATTACACCTTTGGTCTGTATACTAAAGAGGCATCCCTGTACGACGGGGTGGCTTTTGCCTATCCCTATTACCTTGCGGTCATAGCGGCCGGAAACGACCGCTCGGAGCGCGGCCCTTCGAGCGGCGCCTACCGGGCTCTGGATGCCGCCGGTAACTGGCAGACCTATACGGTTGAACAAGCCCCCCATCCTCGTGACGGCGGCGATCTGGGATACGACTCCATCGTGGGTTCGGCGCTCGCCAAAAACGTGCTTACCGTGGGTTCGATCGGTGTGGACGGCAGCGCCAACCCGCGCATCAGTTCGTTCAGCAGCTTCGGACCTTCCGACGACGGACGGGTCAAGCCCGACATCGTGGGCTATGGCGAACGTGTGTATTCTCCCGTTTCCGCGGGAAACAAACCGGACCAGAATTACGGCACCTACAGCGGCACCAGTATGGCTACGCCCAACGTGTCCGGCTCGCTGATCCTTTTGCAGCAATACCATCACCAGCTTTCCGGCGCGTACATGCTGGCCTCTACGCTGAAAGGGCTGGCCATTCATACCGCCCGCGATCTCGGTAAGGCGGGGCCGGACTATCAGTACGGATGGGGGTTGCTCAACCTGGAAGCGGCCGCCGAAACCATACGGGACATGGTTTCCAACCCGGTTGCGCTCGTCGAAGACCAGCTGACGGATGGCCTTGCCTACGTGCGGAACGTATCGGTCCATACACCGGGGCCGGTGAAACTTACGCTCGTTTGGACGGACCGCCCCGGCGTAGAAACCGGCGATGCACTCGATGCGCCCACGCCGAGCCTTCGAAACGACCTGGACCTGCGCCTCGTAAACGATGCGACCGGCGAGGTGTACCTTCCGTACCTGCTCAGCGTGAGCCGGCCCGACCAGGAAGCCGCACGGGGAGACAACACCGTCGATCCGGTGGAGCAGGTATACATACCATTTGCACCGGCGGGAACGTACAGCATCGTGGTGACCCACAAAAGTGGACTTGTCGCCGGTACGCCGCAGGTTTTCTCCTTGATCGTCTCGGGAGCCTCGGAAGCGCCGCGCTCCGTTTCGGTGGCGTTGCTCGACGCGGAGCCGGCAGCGGACCGGGTAACCCTGTCGTGGCGTACCAACTTCGAGCGTCGCAAAGGCGCATTCCAGGTGCAACGCCAGTCCATCACGTTCGGAGCGGACGGGAAAAAAGTACTCGGTGAAGCCCTGATCGTTGGGACGGTAAACTCGGGAGAGCCGACGGAAAGCGGCAATACGTACACGTTTACGGATAAAGGCACCCTTGCCGGGGATTACCTGTACCAGTTGCTGTTTGTATCCAGCGAGCGGGCTACCCTGGTATCGGAGGTGGAAACCACCGTGTTACCTCCGGAACATATGGCCGCCCTGAGCAACTACCCCAACCCGTTCACCGACCGGACCGTACTCGTGCTGGACGTGCCCGATAGCCGCAGCGTTACCCTCGAAGTGTATAATACGCTGGGGCAACGGGTCGCCGTCGTGTTCGAGGGCGTGCTGCCGCCCGGACGGCATGAGTTGCCGGTGGAAACATCCGGTTGGGCGGCCGGGGTATACTTCGCAAGGGTCCATACCCGCGATACCGTTTTAACCCACCGTATGGTTGTGGTACGCTGAAACCAACCGTATTTTTGCCCTACCACTCGCTCATTTCCCTCACCGTGACGCGGCCAGGATCATGGACTCCGAAACGCTGGGCACCCTTGCGCTGATCCTGTTGTATCTGGCGTTTCAGTTCATGGGCGGCAGGAAAAAGAAAAATACCACCTCCCCGACCCCTCCCCGGCAAAGACCTCTCCCCGCAGAAACTGCGGACGAGCCTGAAATAATCTGGAGCCAGGACCTCCAGGATGCGCTCCGCGAAATTCGGGATGCCCTGGGAAAAGGCGAGGAAGCCAGACCATCCGAGCAGAAACCCCCTGTTCCGGAGATGAAACCGGCAGCCATACCTCCCGCTCGTCTGGAAAAACAGGCCCCGGCGGCCAGGCCGAGCGAGTTTCGGCCGGTGGAAGTGATCGACAAAGCGGCCAGGCTGGAGAAAGACATTCGGCAGCCCGTTATACAGGACGCGTTCGTTCCGGAATTCAAACCGGCCGAAGCGCATCTGTCGGCGTCCCTGCATGGGGATACCGAACACGATCTGCCCGGCTTTGCGTCGTTGCCTGCGGCTCCGCCCCCTCCCTCTCCCCCGAGCGTGATCCGAAAAATGCAGGGTACGGATGCGTTGAAAGAAGCGTTTGTCCTTTCCGAACTACTGGGTCCGCCACGCTCTCGCAGGAGAAATTAACCCTCCGGAGGACTCCCCTGCGGATACGGGTGCAGTTCCTCGAGCAGGTAATGCACCCCTGCATAGACGGTTGGGCCGGCCGCCGCAAACCAATCGGGTTCGGGAAACAATAAACGGGTATTCTGAAAACCTGATCCCCTTTCCTCGATCTGCCTCCTCGTTTCATGCGGAGTTTGCCCCGGCACGGCCACGACCAGCACATCCGGTTCGCGCACATCTTCGGGCGCCCGACCGCCCGGTATGGCGGCATCGCGGAAAGGTCGGCTGAACGGCTCCCCACCCGCCAGCACCACCTGATCAATGAACCACCGATCCAGCGGAACGACCGGATCGAGGGAGCGAACACCCGCAACGGATACTCGGGCCCGGTCGGTTGAACGCTTGTCTATACCGTATTTCCTGCGGGCGGCGGCAAGCCGGACCTCGTAATCGGCCAGAAGGGTCATGGCTGCCTCCAGTCGGTCCAGCCGTCGGGCAAGGCGGAGCACACTATCCAGCAGCCGCTTGAATGTATCTGTATGAAAAATCAGCCGTTCCTCCTGCGAAAAGGGCGGATTAACGTCGGAAAGGTCGGCGACGGAGAGGTCGGCCGGTTCCAGAATTACGAGCCGCGGCAAGTCGTCGTCCGGCAGGATTTCGGGGAGCGCTGTTGAAAGGGGCAACGAACAAATTCCATCGATGCCGAGGGCTTCCGCCCACCGGGTCGCCGCCTCGCTCCGGGAGATAATGTGCATGAAAAGTAGGATGAACCTCGGATCTGAGCGCCAAAGCGCCTGAATTATGCGTACTGAATAGGTACGCGTAAGTCCCTCCGAATGCAATAAGAGGTTTTTGTAACGAGTGCAAATGCACCTCCTGCCTGCATTGAACCGACCGTTCGTGAATTGGTTACAGAGACGTCGGAAGCGCTTACATCTTTCGCTTCCGTACCGTAAATTGAAGTGCTTGAAGCGCTCGTTTTTGCTTTCACCTGTAGATGGAGAAGTAGAGCATGGATGTATCACCCAAGGAGCACGCCCTTATCACCCCTTTAAAAAACGAATCGAGCAGCCTTTACGTAGAACAGGAGGAAAAGCGCTTTGCAACGTGGTTCAATCCGCTGGTTCCTACGCTTGTTCTGGACGCCGAGGGGACTATCCGGCACATAACGGCCCCGGCCAGAAATCTGCTGGAGTATCGCACGACTGAAGGGAAAGCGCCGTACTTCTTTTCCCTCGTCCACCCGAAAAATCTGTATCAGGTCATGCGGGATGTGGCCGATATGGTATGTTATAACAAGGAGAAAGCTTCCTGGCTGTTTCGTTTGCGCACCGGAGACAAAAAATGGCGTTGGTGCAAAGCCGAAGCCCGGAACAGTCTCAACAGCGAAGGAGCGATCATCGTAAGGCTGTACGACGCCGCCGACCTGGTCTATTAGGATCGGACGAGACGGAAACCGTCCTGCGGCCTCACGCTATCTACCGGCCGATTCCTTACGGAGTCGGCCGATTGCTTTTTATACGCGTGTGAGGAACGGCATTTTACGGCCGCCGGGCCGGATGATTCCATTCGGTTCCTCTATTCCACCGGAATGCCAGTACCCTCCGCGCGTCGTGCGTACTTCCTCCACGGTTACGAATGCGGTAGGATCGATCTCGTGCAACAAACGGATCACATTGGGCACCTTCTTGCGCTGCACGATGATATTCAGGATATCGACGGCGCTCTCGAAGCCTCGCCCGGGCATTTCCGTAACGGCATAGCCCTGCTCTCGCAGTAAACGGGCCGCTTTCAATCCGGCGCTGCCGTAGGGCTCGCCTTTGAAAACCGCGCGCACCGCATTTACCCCGAGGGCAAACCGTCCTTCCAACCAGACGCCCACGTAGTTTCCGGCCGCAAACCCTCCTGCATACCCGGCTATGTGGAGAATGGAGTTCAGGTGCTCCAGGGCATGGCCTACGGCAATCAGCCAGATCAGCACTTCAAAAAAACCGAGAGTAGCCGCCAGCGTACGATGGCCCCGTACAGCCAGAATCATGCGCATCATGGAAAGGGATACGTCGATGATGCGAAGCCCAAAAATCAACAAAGCGCCGATGGGCGCCGCAAACAGTTGACCTATATCTATTGCCATTACCAGATAACGCTCCGGTACGGTTCTAAACGTACCTCTATATCAAGTTGGAATATCAAAGCATCCGTCCGGTGATCCTGTTCTCCGGCGGCGGCCGGAAACATACATCGCAGGGATCACATACGTGAAGGTTCAGCCGCCGCCGTGACGTGAATTAACCGTCAATCAGGCCCCTGGATCTGATCCGTATATCCGACGACTACGGCAAAGAAAGTGCCCGGTCCATCAGCCCGGCGTGGCGGGCTCACGTATATTCAGCGAATCTACACGGTAGCCCTTCAGTCCTATTTCCGATATGCTGCGGCCGTCGGGAAAAGGTATCCAGAAAAGTCCCGCCGAGCTTCCCGTTTTTACCTCGCGCGTCTCGAGTCGCCCCGTAACCTCCTCCTCAAGAGCATCCCCTTCCGTACGGAATATGATCGTAAACCGGTAACGAATGGGGTGATCATTGTGGTTGACCAGCCGGATGACTACTCCATTGTTCTCATTGTCGGCCTCGCTGTAAAAAATGTACGATACGGCCAGTCCCTGGTGGGTAATCACCGGCTTCCAGGCCCAATCGGTAGGGGTTCGGACCTGAGCCCCGGTTTCGGCCGGCCGGGCCGCGGAAAGAAGAAAAAGAAGAAGGCCGGTGCAGACGTTACGCATGACATGTACCTATGCATACCGCCGGTAAGCGCTCCGAATGTCAGAGGCGCTTACCGGCGGCAACCTGCAAGTGTAACACGTTAACGTAAAGGGTTTACAATAGTTCTCTGGCGTGTTTCAGTACGTTTTCCGCCGTAAACCCGAACTGTTCCATCACCTCGTTGACCGGCGCGGAGGCGCCGAAACGGTCGATGCCGATCACTTTGCCGTCGAGCCCGGTGTACCGCTCCCAGCCCAGCGTTACGCCCGCTTCCACCGCCAGGCGTTTGCGGACGGCCGGAGGAAAAACCTCGTCCCGGTACGCCTGATCCTGCTCCTCGAACAGCTCCCAGCACGGCATACTGACGACGCGCACCTTTATCCCCTCTTCGCGCAGCACCTCCGAAGCAGCCACGCAATGCTGCACCTCGCTCCCCGAAGCCATCAGGATCAGGTCGGGCGTTCCGTCGCTGTCGCTCAGGATGTACGCTCCCTTGCTGACCATACCGGCGGGTGCATGCCGGGTGCGATCCACCGTCGGCAGGTTCTGCCTCGTAAGCAGCATGGCGGACGGGCTGTGGTTCATCTCCAGGGCGGCTCGCCAGCATTCGGTGGTTTCATTGGCATCGGCCGGGCGGAATACCTTCACGTTCGGCATGGCCCGAAGCGACATGAGGTGCTCGATGGGCTGATGCGTCGGGCCGTCCTCACCCACGCCTATCGAGTCGTGCGTGAGCACATACACCACCGGGGCTCCCATCAGGGCGCTCAGGCGCAGCGCGGGCCGAAGGTAATCGCTGAAGATGAAAAACGTGCCGCAGTACGGCCGGAGCCCGCCGTGCAGCGCAATGCCGTTGCAGGCGGCGGCCATGGCGTGCTCGCGCACCCCGAAACGGATGTACTGACCGGACGGGTTATCCTTCTGGAAGTCCTGCCGGCCCTTGATGTCGGTTTTATTCGAGGGGGTCAGGTCGGCGGATCCGCCGATGAGCATGGGCAGCACCGGACCTATGGCGCCGAGCACCTTTCCACCGGCCGCACGGGTGGCCACCTTCTCCCCCGCCGGAAAGACGGGCAGGCTCTCCTGCCAGCCTTCCGGCAGCTCACCCGAAAACCACTGCTTGAACTCCGCCGCCGCTTCGGGATGCGCTCCGGCATATTTTTCGAGGAGGTCGTTCCAGTGAGCTTGCGCCTCGGCGTTTCGCTCCATCGCCTGGCTGAAGTGCTCGTACACCCCATCCGGTACGTAGAACTGTTCGTCCTCAGGCCAGCCCAGGTTGCGTTTGGCGGCCCGGACTTCTTCGTCGCCGAGCGGCTCGCCGTGCGCCGCCGACGTACCCTGCTTGTTCGGACTGCCGTACCCGATGATGGTTTTCACGGCGATGAGGCTTGGCCGGTCGGTTTCGGCGCGCGCCGCCGTGATGGCCGCTTCCAGCGCCTCCAGGTCGTTGCCGTCATCCACCGCCTGGACGTGCCAGTTGTACGCTCTGAACCGTGCCTGGACATCCTCCGTAAAGGCCAGCTCGGTGCTGCCGTCTATGGAAATGTTGTTGTCGTCGTACAGATAAATCAGTTTGCCGAGGCCCATATGGCCGGCCATGGAAGCGGCCTCGTGCGATATGCCTTCCATCAGGTCGCCGTCGGATACGATGGCGTACACGTAGTGATCGACCAGTTCGTAGCCGGGCCGGTTGAACCGGGCGGCCAGATACTTTTCGGCAATCGCCATGCCGACGCCCGTAGCGAACCCCTGCCCCAGAGGGCCGGTGGTCGTCTCGATGCCGTCCGCCAGGAAATGCTCCGGATGCCCCGGTGTTTTGCTTCCCCACTGCCGAAACCGCTTCAATTCCTCCAGCGGCATTTCATAGCCCGCCAAGTGAAGCAACGAGTAAAGCAACATCGAGCCGTGCCCCGCCGAAAGGACGAACCGGTCGCGATCAGGCCAGAGAGGATCCTTCGGGTTGGCTTTGAGGAACTTCGTCCAGACAGTATATGCCATGGGCGCGCAGCCCATGGGCATACCCGGATGGCCGCTTTTGGCCTTCTGGACGCCGTCCACCGCCAGAAATCGGATGGTGTTGATGGCAAGCTGATCGATGCTGGTGGTAGAGGGGCGTTCGGCCGGAGTGACCTCTGTCATAGATGGAACCTCATTGTTGAAACACCAGCGGTCAACCGAGGGCGGCCGCAGGTGGCATGGGAAACAAGACGTATGGGCTCAGGCTAGCCGGTTATACGCACGGCTCCGGGCCGCCTGAAACCCTGCAACATACGGCCTATCCCGAAGCCGTGAACGCCGCTTCGGTCAAAAATGAACGAATCCGACAGAGCTACTTACCTGTCGCCGCCTGCCGGATGAGCTGATCGAGGCACTCGGCGGTCTTGGATTCGCCGCTTACGAACCGGCCGTTGATGAGCACAGCCGGAACGCTGTTGATTTTATGATCCACGACGGCCTTCTGGTACTGCTGCTGGATGTCGCGGGTATACATCCCGGTTTCGATGCGTTCGGCCATGACTCCGGGATCCAGACCGATTTCACCGGCGATCGTCTTGAGCTGATCCAGCGACAACCCCCCGCGCTGCTGCCGGGCCATCTGCCTGCTCAGCATCTCGAAGTACTTGCCCTGTTGCGCCGCCACATGCAGCGCCTGGACCTGTTTGAGCGACTGCTGGGGCCAGTACACCAGCGGCTTCATGTAGAAACGGGCTATTTTTCCGTGTTTCTGAGCCAGGCGCTCCATGACGGGGTAGAGCGTAGCGCAATGGGGACAGTTGGGCTCGAAAAACTCGATTACGGTAACTTTCGCCTTCGCATTGCCCATCATCGGATCGGAAAACGACAGCAAGGACTGGTAATTCTCGATCGGAGGGCGGGCCGTATCGTAGCTGCATTCGGCGGCTCCGGGGGTGGTGCGCGATGCCAGGCGGGCATCGATGGCCGGAACGGAATCCGGGGCGGGTGAAGCGGCAGGTCCGAAGCCGGCGCCGAAACCACCCAGTAGCAGTAGCGGGAGTACGGCGAACAACGAAAACGGTCGATCAGGACGAATCATGGCAGCGCGTAACGAATTGGACTCCCGCACGAACTACCTCCCGTCATGCCTCTCGGGGGGATTGGGGGAAGATCCGGGTTAGTACGAAGGTTCCGTGAGGCGGCATAAACCTGCTCGGAGCGAAACCGTTTCTATAACACCTTTTGCCGAAGGCCGTTCCTCGCATACCGTTTGGGCGGATCTGCCTGTATCATATTCCTCTGCCCAGTTTTTCACGCCCGCTGCTTCTCCTTCTTGTCCCGGTTCGATACCTTGCAGGGTTCTATGTAATCGGCGCCAGACATGTTCAACCCTCTTCGACCCCGGGACGGCAGGCCGCGATACCCCCAGACACTTCTCCTGCTCGAGCGAAGTATCGACTGGCGCATCACGGGCAGATGGATGATGTATTCGGCCATCGTCGGGGTCATCACGGCACTGGCCGCCCTGGTGTTCACCTATCTGGTAAGCGCCGTTACCGAGCTGGCGCTCGTAGACGGGGTGGGTTACGCCATCCCGATGCCGGCGGGCGAGGTCGAAACGAGAACGCCTTTCGACCTGGAGAGGGTGCTCAATCCGGCCAACCGGTGGCTTCTGTTTTTCATCCCGGCCCTGGGCGGTATGCTTTCCGGATGGATCGTGTTCCGGTTCGCTCCGGAGGCCGAAGGGCACGGCACCGATGCGGTAATCCGCGCCTTTCATGAAGGAAGGGGCCTCATGTCCTCCAGGGTGCCGGTGGTCAAAACGCTGGCTTCGGCCGTAACCATCGGCACCGGTGGAAGCGCCGGGCGGGAGGGGCCCATCGCGCACATCGGCGCGGCTATCGGCTCGGTGGTGGCCCAACGGCTGCATCTCTCCGAG
>CBDUBS010000091.1:0-13751 GCA_965365445.1 uncultured bacterium
CTCCGCCAGCATCCGGTCGAGCAGGGGGAAAACGGCAGAGAGTTCCGCCGCTACGTCAGGGCGAGCGCCCGTCCAGCGGGATTCGAACGTTTCAAAGGTATCTACGGAAGGAGCCGGACGCGGCTCCGGGGCCGGTTTCCCCTGCCACTTCAGCCCTTCCTGAAAGGCATCTACCACCAACCGGTTTTCATCCGTCAGGAATACGTTGGCCCGGGCGCCGAACAGCACCATCCGTAGCTGAAGGCCCCCTTCCAGATCCACCAGCATCATGCGATCCTGGTCGGCGAGCCGCCACGCCTGTACCCTCCGTCCGATGGCCGGCTCGAAAAGGGTAACGACGTTTCGGCGCGGGCGGTTGTATCCTTCGCTCCGAAGTATATACCGGTGCGGCCGGAGCACCGAGCACCGGACCATCCATTCCCCCTGCTCCCCTCCAAAGGCGAGCGTCAGCTCGCCACGATTCCCGGAATACACATCCCCCAGGACGCATCCCTTCAGGTCGGGCGCCCATTCGTCGGCCAGGGCCTTCAGGGTGTAGTAGTTCGTGATCACGACGGAGTGTATGAAGCCGGAGGAAGCGCCGGAAAATACGCTATCCTCTGGGGCGCAGCGGCCGCATGACGACCTCCGAAATCAGATAATTTTCCGGCGCTTCC
The DNA here is from genome assembly GCA_965365445.1 of uncultured bacterium. Lineage (GTDB taxonomy): Bacteria > Bacteroidota > Rhodothermia > Rhodothermales > DASSAV01 > CBDUBS01. The sequence goes on from CBDUBS010000091.1 coordinate 657, forward strand.
AGCACGTGGATCACCGTCGAGGCCACATCCTCCGGTTGCATTTTGTGGGTTGCGCCCCTGCTGCCGGAAGAAGCCGAAAAGCTGGTCTCGATAGACCCCGGATACAGGCACGTTACCTTGATGCCGTCATCCCGCACCTCTTTCATGAGCGCATCGCTGAAGCCGCGCAACCCGTACTTGCTGGCGTTGTAGGCCGCCAGCCGGGGCGTCCCGATGAGTCCGGCGATGGAAGCGACGTTAACGATGTGGCCCCCGAAGCCGGACTCCCGGTTCTGCTCCTTCATGGGCGGCAAGACGGCCTGCGTGCACAAAAACACGCCGCGCAGGTTGGTTTCGATCTGCACGTCCCACTCCTCCACCCCGAGCGCCTCGACGGGGCCGTAAATCCCCAGCCCCGCATTGTTGACGAGCGCATCGATGCGCCCTCCGTCTCGCAGCACGACCTCGACGGCCTTCCGGACCTGCGGTTCCTCCCGCACGTCGCACTCTACGGGATGGAACCCCTCCCCCAGCTCGCTGCGCAATTCGTGCAGTTGATCGGCGCTCCGGGCCAGTCCGAAGACGTTCGCGCCGCGATCGACGAGCGAGGCGGCTATGGCCTTCCCGAGGCCGCGGCTCGCCCCCGTGACGATGACGACTTTATTTCGTAGCTCCATGTCTGTGTGTAGTATTTTGACGTTTCACCTTTTCAGTATACAGGGTTTCAACCCGGCGGCCTGTAACGATGTTCGGCCCCATGCGATACTTCAATACGTCCGAAGCGCCCGGCTCCCCGGATGAACCGTCCGAACTCCGGGTGGGTACCCGCCGCTACCGCCCCGAGGACATCGTTCAGCGCCTGATTCCTTACGTATCGGACGCACGCCGGGAGCGCATCGACCGGGCGATTGACCAGCGCACCGTTACCGTAACCCCGGTTCTGGACCGCCTCATCGACGGCCGTAACGTAAATGCCGTCATGCGCTCCGCGGAAGCGCTCGGCTTTCAGTCGATACATATTCTGCCCGGCGAAGGCGCCATCAAACCAACCGCCAAGGCCGGAGAGGGGTCGCAGAAATGGCTCGACCTGTGGAAATGGGACGATCCCGACGCCTGCGCCGACTACCTCCAATCGAACGGCTACCTGCTGGCCGCGCTCGACGCCCGCGACGGCGCACCTTTCGAAACGCTCGACTTTACCCGGAAAACGGCCCTCCTGTTCGGCAACGAGCGCGACGGGGTCTCGGATGCCCTGCTCGCCCGCGCCGATTTCCGGGGCCGAATCGGTATGTGCGGCTTTACGACCAGTTACAACGTGTCGGTGGCCGCCGGCATCGTGCTATACGGAGCGTACCGGCAACGCACCGAACGCCTCGGGGGCCAGGGCGACCTGACCGAAACCGCGAAGATGCGCCTCAAAGCCGTGTTTTACCTTCGCAGCGTGCGTCATGCCGCCGCCATACTGCGCCGTACCAGCCCAGCGTGAAACCCATCCAGCGGCTTACCCTGACCACCCCTCCCGTGGCGCCTTTCTCGGCCGGCGGCTAAAGATCCACCGCAGAAGGGTCGATTATACGTCCGTCCCCCGGCCGCAACGAACACACGAAGCGCCTCCGATATGCCCTGGATCAAACACGTCCTCATCGACCTTGCCGTCACGCTCCTGATCGTGCTGGGCGCCCTGCTCGATCTGAACTGGGTGCGATGGATACTCTACGTATACACCCCCCTGATGCTGGCGCTCAAGTTGCTGGCCGTAGGCAGCGGCTCGTTTCTTCAGCAAAAGACGGGCTCCAGGGATCAACCTCCGGACTGGTTTTTCCACCTGCTGTATGCCGTCAGTTTCGGGACGCTGCTCTTCGTGGGATGGTGGACGCTTGGCGGACTATGGGCGGCCGTATGGCTGCTTTCCGCCTACGGCGCCCTGCGGAAGCGAAACGGCGCGCCGACCCGAACGAAGCCGGGGGGCAGAGCCTCGCTGAAAACACGACCGAAAACGGCCCGAGCCTGATCCACCGGAGAAAGCGACCGACGGACGAGCGGCATCACCGCTCCAGCAGCGGGGCTACCAGCCGGTCGAGCTGGGCTTTAACGACCTTCTTCGGCACCCACTTCGGCAGGTCGGGGATCGCGATGCGCAGCTCGTCCTCGAACAACGTATACTGCGCCGAGAGGGTTTTCCCTCCGAGATCGGCCAGAACGGCGCCCTCGCGCTCGTTGCCTTCCACCCGGCCCCCATTCGACCGGGCCAGATGCACCAGCCGTTCGTAGGCCACCGCCGGGCTGACGCCCAACCTGTACATGATGATCATAACGCCTTCGTTTCCATTTCAAGGGACATCCCCCCACCGGCGGCAGGGGCGCCAGAATCGAAGCGTTCAACTGCGGAGCGGGCGAAAGGAACCCGGGTGAGGCAAAGGTTTTGTAAAGAAGCCGAAAAGCGCCCTTTCCGCCTGCGGCGGATGCCCGTGCCAGGGGTTCAAGGAACCGCCCTCTAAAACCGTCCGATACAACCATGGAAGCCATGATTCTGGCGGCGGGACTCGGCACCCGCCTTCGCCCGCTTACCTACGAGATTCCCAAAGCCCTCATCGAGGTGGGCGGTATACCCATGCTGGAGCACGTCGCCCTCAGGCTGATCGAGGCCGGATGCACGCGCCTCATCGTGAACGTGCATCACCACGCCGATCAAATCCGCGCGTTCATCGCCTCACGAGGCAATTTCGGCATCGAGGTGCTGATTTCCGAAGAGCCGGAGCGTCCCCTCGAAACCGGGGGCGGGCTCAAGCAGGCCGCTCCGCTTTTCGAGCGAACCGGCTCCTTCATCATGCACAACTCGGACATTCTGACCGAAATCGACCTCGGGGAGCTGATGGCCGCGCATGAGTCATCCGGAGCGCTCGCGACGCTGGCGGTCCGGGAGCCGCGCACCCCCCGCTACCTCGTGTTCGACGAAGCGGCCCGCTTCTGCGGCTACGGCAACACCGAGACGAATTACGAGCACCTAGTGCAGCAACCTTCCGGCAAGGCGGTGCGGGTGGATTTCTGCGGGGTGCAAGCCATTTCGCCCCGCATCTTTGATTTGATGACGGAAGAGGGCGTATTCTCCATCATAAAAGTTTACCTCCGGCTGACCGAGCAGGGCGAAACGATCCGACCTCACCGGGTGGACGGCGCACTCTGGATCGACATCGGCAAGCCGGAACAGCTGGAAGAAGCCCGAGGCCTTTTCGAATGACCTCCCCCGGCGCGATCGAATCCGTATGCGTCTACTGCTCGTCGAGCAACGCGGTGGCGCCCCATTACTTCGAAGTGGCTGCCGAGGCGGGCCGGATTCTGGCCGGGCGCGGCTTGCGCCTGGTCTACGGCGGCGGCGCGGTAGGGCTCATGGGCGAGCTGGCCCGCTCGGTGCATCGCCACGGGGGCAGCGTCCTCGGCGTAATCCCCGAAGCCCTCCGGGAGATCGAGGGCGTCGCCTACGACGCCGCCGACGAGATGATCATCACCCGGACGATGCAGGAACGCAAAGCCATCATGTACACCCGCGCGGACGCCTTCCTGGTGCTCCCCGGCGGCTTCGGAACGCTGGAGGAGTTCATGGAGGTTCTTACCCTCAAACAGCTACGTTACCACCACAAACCGATAGCCCTCGTGAGCACCCGGGGGTTCTTCGACCCGCTGATCGGCGTATTTGAGCACTTCTTCCGGCAGGGCTTCGCCAATCCGCGCTACCGGAGCCTGTACTACCTGGCCGACGAACCCGCCGACGCGGTGGATTACCTGATCCAGGCCGAACCCTGACCCTTCAGGCGTCCCACACGTCCGACAAACTTTCCAGACCCGTGGTAGTTTACCCTGAGTAACCCTACGTGATTACAGGCGACAGCCATGAGCCCAGCAGACGTTCAATACATCTCGAACGAACAGGGAGACCCGACCGGGGTCATCGTTCCCATCGCCCTCTGGAAGGAGATCGTATCCGAACTCGAAACCCACTACTTGCTCAAGAGCGATACCATGCGAAAACGCCTGCTCGAAGCGCGCGCGCGTGGCAAAGGTATAGCGTTCGAAGAGGTGCTGGAGCGGCTTGGTATTGAATGAGAAGCGTTACGTTCGACCCCAACGGGTTCGACCATCCGGCGTGGTGGATGCAGCAGGATCGCAAGACGGCACTTCGCATCGTGATGCGGATAAAGGAGATTCAGCGCACACCGTTCGAAGGCACGGGAAAGCCCGAGCCGCTCAAGCATGAGTTGAAAGGCTGCTGGTCGCGTCGCATCACGAAGGAGCACCGCCTGGTCTACGAAGTGCAGGGAAACCAGATCAGGATACTGGCCTGCCGGTTTCACTACGGAGCGTAAGGGTGGGCATATCCGGCGTAGCCGGAGCCTGAACTACCTGGCCGACGAACCCGCCGATGCCGCGGATTACCCGATGCAGGCCGAGCCGGCCGGCCCGAATAGGCCCTGGTCTTTCAGGAATCTCTAAAGCGGTTTTCCGATCTGTAAGGAGCGTGATACTCACCGCAGACCGCCTGTAGGCTCCGGGCCGCGGATATTCTGCCTCGTCGGGCGTTCCCGCCGTGACCCGCCGGGTTGCAGCGTCGATATGCACCTTATAAACTCTAAGCCATCTCACGGGTAAGAGAAATATGCTCATCGCGGACACTTCGTTCAACCCTGCACGTTGTCCAGGGCAGAATTTTTTCAGATAGACTCCAACATAACCTTATCCCCGTGCGCACAACACTGCTCACTATCCTCGCCCTTATCCTCGCAGTGGTCGTCTACGGGACCCTCATCGAGCCCCGGTTCCTCCTCGACGATGAGGCATTCGAGGCCGAGCTTCCTGCTCTCCCGGCCGGCTGGGACGGCCAAAGGGTGGCGCTCCTGGCCGACTTCCAGATCGGCATGTGGGGCGGCAACACGGGCATGGTCCACGAGGCGATCGAGGACGCCGTCCGCGACTCGGTCGCGCTTGCCCTCATCGCGGGCGACTTCGTGTACCGCCCCGACTCGGCTCGCGTAGACGAGGCCGTAGAGGCCGTCCGTCCCCTCGTCGCGGCCGGCATTCCGACGGTGGCCGTCCTGGGAAACCACGACTACTCGCTGATGAAGGAGTCGAGTGAGCGAATCGACCACTACGCCGAATACCTCGAAGCTCGACTCGAAGCGATTGGCGTGACGGTGCTCCAGAACGAAGCGGCGCCCATGACGGCCCGGGGCGATACCCTGTGGGTAATCGGTGTCGGTTCGGTCTGGGCCGGACTCGCCGACGTGGACGCCGCGCTGGCGGCCATACCCGAGGGCGCTCCCCGGCTGTGGCTCATGCACAACTCGGAAGCCTTTCGCGATATACCGTCAGAAGAGGCCCACCTTGCGCTGGCGGCTCATACGCACGGAGGCCAGGTCCGTGTTTTTCCCGGCCCTCACCGCTCGTGGCTCGACATCGTGCGCAGTGGAGAAGTCGCTGCCGACGGCTGGGCTGCCGACTCGATCGGCGCACCGCCCAACCGGATCTACATTAACCGGGGGATTGGCTTTTCGACTGTTCCGATAAGGATCAACTGCCGCCCTGAACTCACCCGGATCACGCTCCGCCAACCAACGGGCCGTATCCCGAACCGCGGATCGGGCGAGGTAGACGTCACGGACTCGTAATGCTTCCGTTCCGCGCGGTATAATCCCCCGCTGCGCCCTGAAACAAAGCTCTGCCGCCTTGCATCGCCTGAGCGGAAGCGTTTATACTGCTGTACTTACTGGCGCACCGCCTTGAACGGGTGAGCGGCAATTCGCCACACGTCCCCAATTCATCCATACCCAGAGATCCACAATCATGAAAAAAGTAGTCATCGCCGTCGTTTTGATCGTGGCCATCGCCGGCGTAGCCTGGTACTTTATGGTTCTCCGCCATCCACCAGCGCAGAAGCGGACGGTGGCGGATGTCCGTAACGCCGGCACGGCCATGTTTTCATGGCTGGTGGATCAGGTTGGTGTGGCGCCGGAAGCACCCGCGCTATACCCCAACCACGTGGATCCGGCCTATCAAAAAGGGCGGGCTATGCTTGTACGAGCCGAGCCGACACCGTTCGTTTCGTTTGCCTCCCTGACCCTGGCTGCGCCCACCCCGCTGCCTCAAAACATACAGTCCGTTGATGTCGGATCGTACAAGAAACGCACAGTAGAAGAAGTGGAGAAGCTACTCGTGCCGGAATACATACAAGCGGTGCCCAGGACCGACGGCTGGGGCCATGCCTACGAATACTATCTGGATACGGAGAATCCCGTGGCGGAAAGGGTCATGCTCATCCGCAGTCCGGGACGAGACGGAAAGTTCTCAGGCTCAGTCTATCAGATAGGCCCCTTTGAGCCGGGCAGTTTTGACGAAGACATCGTGTGGGCAGACGGGTATTTTGTCCGCTGGCCGCAGGCGCAACCACCGGCGCAATAAAGCCGGGTCACGTGTTGAGCAAAACCACTCCATCGGGATCTATAGGGAGCATATCACATAACTACTATTTTCCGGTTCCCGGGCTTTGCTGACGAGCAGGGACGCAAGACCGACGAGGCTGGCCGTGTGTTCGTGATCCATAACGATGCGGCATTCGTCGCCGGTGCAGGAGAACCATACGATGAGGAAGCTGGTTGCCACGACATCCGTTTCGCTCGACGGGGTGATGCAGGCCCCCGGGGCTCCGGAGGAGGATCCTGCGTCCGTTTTTGCCTTCGGCGGTTGGGCTTTCCCGTATTGGGACGAGTCCCTGGATCTCACGGAAAGAGGTTTCGAAGGAAAGGATCGCGAGATCGTGCTCGGCCGCAAGACCTATGAAATTTTCGCAGGATTCTGGCCGTATTTACCTCCGGACAACCCCAACGCGCAGTCGATGAACGGAGCCAGAAAGTACGTGGCCTCGCGAACACTGAAGACGCTCCAGTGGGAAAACTCGGTCCTGCTGGAAGGGGATGTCGTTGAGGCAGTGGCCGCGCTCAAGGCACAGCCGGGCCATGATTTGCAGATTGTCGGCAGCGGCAACCTGATCCAGTCGTTGCAGGCGGCGTCCCTGATTGACGAATACATCATATGGACTTTCCCTGTCCTCCTCGGGTGCGGCAAGCGGCTGTTCGAGACGACGGTGAAGCCGGGGGCCCTACGCCTCATCGGTGCGAGGGTTTCGGCCACCGGCGTCGTCATGAGCACTTACGAATCGGCCGGGGAGATCGCCATGGGTTCATTTGCACCGGACGAGCAGGCCGGCCCGTAAGGATCGCCGGGATGGCTCTGGTGCGGGTCAGTAGGAGTCAGACCGCTCCAGACCAGGGTGACAGGAGTGGACAGCCTATGATCTATATCGACTGCTATCTCGTTCCGGTGCCACGGGCGAACAGAGCCGCCTACGAGGAACTGGCCCGGATCTCTGCGCAGGTGGTGAAGGAGTACGGAGCGCTGCGCGTAGTCGAATGCTGGCTGGATGAGGCGGGCCCGGAGGCCTCGTCGTACCACGCCGGGGAGGTGCGGCTCGACTCCGGCGCGTACGGCGGATTCGAACAGGCCGCAGGCGCAGGCAGGGACGAGACGGTCGTACTCTCCTACGTCGAGTGGCCGGATAAAGCCGCGAGAGACGCAGGAATGGAGAAGGTGACGAGCGACCCCCGGATGCAGTTCACCGATCAACCGCCCACCTTCGACGGCCGGCGGCTCATTGCAGGCGGCTTTCGGCCCATGTTGGAATAGGGTGACGCCCGGCGATATGTTGCTGTCTCCACTCGGGATACAAGAGCGGACGCACGGCCTGCGACCGGTGCTGCCGCTGCTGCTCCGGTATTGACCGGTATACCCGGCGGGGTAGCCATACCCTCCGGGGAGGTGGGGCAGGCCCGAAGCGTACATCCCGAACCTTTGCGCCCACCGGGCATAGGTAAGGATATGACGAACACAAAGAAGGTCTGCATCGTAGGGGCATCCGGGAAGCTCGGGAAGTACATGGTCCGGCACGCGCTGGACCGCGGCTACGAGGTAGTCGGCGTATGCCGGGTGCAAAGCGTGGGCAAGCTCGATGCGTTCAGAGAGCGCATTACGATTGTCCCCGGAGCGACCAACGACCGCGAGGTGATCAGAAAAGCCGTTGCCGGATGCGACGGCGTGCTTACGGTTCTGGCCCCCTGGGGCGTTCAGCAGTATTCCTCAGGAACGGCGCAGGCCGTGTTGGACTATGCCGAACCGGACGCCCGGCTGATTTTCTCGTGCGGCTGGCACATAAGCCGGGACGGTAAGGATGTCTATTCGTGGAAGCTCAAGGCTTTCGTAAAGGTTTTCGGCAAGCTGGCTCGGATCTTCCGCCTCGTGGAACTGGACGACCAGGTAGAAGCGTGCCGACGGATTTTCGAAAGCAACACGCGGTGGACAGTGGTTCGGGGAAGTGACCTCGAAGAAGGCGAGAGCCAGGGCCTGCCGGTCTGGAGCCGGCACGTCGGGGACCCCGTTCTGGAGAGCAACCTCACGCGGCGCGTGGACTTCGCCCTGTTCATGGTGGAAGCGCTGGAGAATGATAGACTCATCCGGGAGGCCCCGGCTATCGTCGGCTGCCGGACGCCCTCGGCGCTCGCTCACGCTACGGATGCCTGAACGCTTCAAGCTCCGAAGCCATCCTCGGGGTTATGAAGGACAACCCGCTGAGCGACTTCAACAAGTCCAAGGAAAGCATGTCTAAACCTGACTTTTCGCTTGAGCGGACAAACGGAAGTCGTCACACCAAGAATGCAGCTCACCTACGGCTACTCATCGCCCGGTGACTGCATTTTATTGGCAGCCGCCGAAACGAAGCCTTCTTTGAGGCGTCTGGTTGGCAACAAAACACCGTGGGGAGTCCTACATGCTCAAACCGGTTGAAGTGAGGGCGCTTCCGGACTACAAGCTTCGGCTGTGCTATCCCGATGGTGCGGCGGGTGAGATCGATCTCTCTGAATACGCCGAAAAGGGCGTATTCAAGCTCTGGGATAACTACAGCGCCTTCGAGAAGGTCTACATTGGCGATCAGGGCCAGGTGGCCTAGAGTGACGAAATTGACATGTGCCCGGACGCGCTCTACATGCGTCTGACCGGCAAGACCCCGGACGAAATATTTCCCATGTTGAAAGAAACGAGCATCGATGCCTGAGATCAGCCGATTCTACGGGATCATCATCAGAATGTACTTCGGCGATCACGATCCACCACCCTTCCATGTAGAGTATGGTGGGGAAAAAGGCTATCCACGTTGCTCACTCCGAAGTTCGTCCGGCATCGTCCTTCTCGGCGTACCGGGTGATGCGTTTCTGCAAATCTTCTTCTTCGTCGCGGGAGCGGAGGTAGTCCAGGCGGTCGCGGATGATCTTTTCGTACCCGATGCCGCTCGGTTCGTAGAAGTAGGTGCCCTGCATGGCGTCCGGTAGGTATTGCTGCGGAACGTAGTGCTCCCGGAAGGCGTGGGGGTACTTGTAGCCCTCGCCGTGGCCGAGGCCCTTGCGGTCGCGGGAGGCGTCCTTGAGAGGGTTCGGCACGTCGGCCGTCTGTTCCTTCTCGACGTATTCCAGGGCGGTAAAGTAGGCGAACGCCGAGTTGCTTTTCGGAGCGGTAGCAAGGTAGAGGCAGCATTCGGCCAGGAGGAACTGGCCCTCCGGCATCCCGACATACTCGAAGGCCTGGGCGGCCGACGCCGCGACCGAAAGCGCCCGGGGATCGGCCAGCCCGACGTCCTCCCCGGCGAAGATGAGCATACGCCGGAGCAGGAAGCGCGGGTCCTCGCCGGCGTAGACCATGCGGGCGAGCCAGTAGAGTGCGGCGTCGGGGTCGGAGCCGCGCAGGCTTTTGATGAACGCACTGACGGCGTCGAAGTGGGCGTCGCCTTCCTTGTCGTACAGGACGGCCCGGCGCTGGATGCTGTCCTCGGCGACGGCCAGATCGATGTGGATGGCCCCGTCGTCGGAGGGCGGGGTGGTTTCGACGGCCAGTTCGAGGGCGTTCAGCAGAGAGCGGGCGTCGCCGTTGGCTGTTGATATGAGGTGGTCGAGAGCAGACGGGTCGATACGGACGGTCTTGCGGCCGTAGCCGCGTTCGACGTTACGGAGGGTTTGATGGACGATCTGCCGGAGATCCACCTCGTCCAGCGTCCGGAGCTCGAAGATGCGCGAGCGGCTTACCAGCGCCTTGTTTACCTCGAAGTACGGGTTTTCGGTGGTGGCGCCGATGAGCGTGACGGTGCCGTTTTCGACGTGGGGGAGCAGAGCGTCCTGCTGGGCTTTGTTGAAACGGTGAACCTCGTCCACGAACAGGATGGTGCGCTGCTGCTGCATCGCGAGGCGCTCGCGGGCATCTTCAATGGCCCCGCGGATATCCTTTACACCGGCCAGCACTGCGTTGAGCGAAGTGAAGTGCGAGCGTGTGGTGTTCGCGATGATGCGGGCGAGGGTCGTTTTGCCCGTACCCGGCGGGCCGAAAAAAATGACCGACGTGATGCGGTCGGCTTCGATGGAGCGGCGCAGGAGTTTACCCGGGCCGAGGATGTGTTCCTGCCCGACGAACTCATCGAGGGTTTGCGGCCGCATCCGGTCGGCCAGAGGAGCCTGTGCCGAGCGGTACCGCCCGGCGGCTTCCGTAAAAAGATCGGTCATGCCGGTAGTGTGAAGCGAGTGAGGCTGAGTACCCCGATCCGGTCCGGCCGTTCCTTCAGGGGCGGGGGATGCCGCAAGAAATCGCGGTTGGCGGAAACCTCATTTATTCAAGCGTCGGCTTCTTGCACCTCAATCATTCAGGCCCTACCATTGTTTTCCTCCGATTTGTTTCGCACACCAATATATCTGGCTGATTTATATGTCTCTGGCTAAAAACGGCTGGGTCGTCCTCAAGTATGGGGGCACCAGCGTATCCACGCTCCCCCGCTGGCAATCCATCGAAGCAGTCATTCGGGAAAGACGCGAGGAAGGGCTTACCCCATTCGTCGTGTGCTCGGCGCTCAGCGGTGTATCGAACGCGCTGGAAAAGGCGCTGCGGGAAGCGGAGCACGGACGGCACGAGCCGGTACTGGAGCAGATCGAGGGACAGCACCGGGGTCTGGCGGCCGACCTGGGTGTGGACGCCGACCGGCTGCTCGGGGCCGACTTCGAGGAGCTGCGCCGTATGGTGCTCGGCGCGTCGCTCATCCGGGAGATCAGCCCGCGCCTGAAAGCGCGGGTTATGGCGATGGGCGAGATCATGTCCACCCGGCTCGGGGCGGCGTTTCTGGAACGGGAAGGGCTGCCGACGCGATGGTGTGATGCCCGGCAGATGCTCCGGGCGGTCGAGGAAGAGGCGTCGCACGAAGCGCGGCGGTATCTCTCGGCTTCGTGCGATTTTGCTCCGGATGCGGGATTGCAGAACGAACTGGCCGGGGATGAGGCAGGGGTATTCCTGACGCAGGGGTTCATCGCACACAATGCCGAGGGCGAAACGGTGCTGCTCGGACGGGGCGGCTCGGATACGTCGGGGGCGTACTTCGCCGCTAAACTTCAAGCCTCTCGGCTGGAGATCTGGACCGACGTACCGGGGATGTTTACGGCCAACCCGCGCCAGATTCCCTCGGCTCGCCTGCTGCGGCAGCTCAGCTATGACGAAGCGCAGGAAATAGCCACCACCGGAGCCAAAGTGCTTCACCCGAGGTGCATCGAGCCGGTTCGGCGGCATCACATACCGCTGTACATCAAGTCCACTGAGGATCCGGCCGTGGAGGGAACGGTCATCTCCGACGACGCGCCGGACTTCGGGCCTCAGGTAAAAGCCGTATCGGCAAAAACCGGCATCACGCTGGTTTCCATGGATACACTCGGGATGTGGCATCAGGTCGGCTTCCTGGCCGACGCCTTTGCTATTTTCAAGCGCAACGGACTTTCGGTGGATCAGATTGCCACATCGGAAACCAACGTAACGGTGTCTCTGGACCCCATGGCCAATGCGCTCGACCCTTCCACCATCGACGCGTTGCTGAAAGACCTCAATACGTACTGTTCGGCCCGGGTCGTCAGTCCGTGCGCGTCGGTGAGCCTGGTGGGCCGGAAGATCCGCTCCATTCTGCACGAGCTGGCGCCCGTGTTCGAGGTGTTCGACGAGCAGTCGATCTACATGGTGTCGCAGGCGGCCAGCGACCTGAACTTTACGTTCGTGGTGGACGAAGCGCAGGCCGACCGGCTGGTTCGTTCGTTGCACGCCCAGCTATTCGCCGATAAACAACCGGACGAACTGTTCGGGTTTACGTGGAGCGAATTGTTCGAGGATGAGGAGAGCCGGCGGAGGGCGCCGCAGGCGTGGTGGCGCGAGCGGCGCGAGGTGCTGCTCGGGCTCGCCGCAGAAACGACCCCGGCGTACGTGTACGACGAGCAGAGCATTCGGGAGGCTATCGGCACGCTGAAAGCCATCGAGGGCGTCGATCGGGTTTTTTACGCGATGAAAGCCAACCCGAACCCCTACATCCTGCGCCTGTGCCATGAGGCGGACCTCGGGTTCGAGTGCGTATCGCCGGGGGAGATCGAGCGCGTGCGGTCTCTTTTCCCCGACATCGAGACCGGGCGCATTCTGTTCACGCCCAATTTCGCTCCCCGGCAGGAGTACCGGGCGGCGCTGGAATCCGGCGTATTCGTCACACTGGACAACCTGTTTCCGCTGGAAAGCTGGCCGGAGGTTTTCCGAAACCGGGACCTGATCGTACGCGTGGATCCGGGCCGGGGGCGTGGGCACCATAAGTATGTCCGTACGGCCGGGGCGCAGTCGAAGTTCGGCGTGGCGCCGGAAGAGCTGCCCTACCTGAAGGAACTGGCCCGCCGCGTGGATGCGCGGGTCATCGGGCTGCACGCGCACGTGGGCAGCGGCATCAAAGTAGCCGAAACCTGGTCGGATACGGCGGTGGCCCTGGCGAGCTTTGCCCGGCACTTCGAGGATGTGCGGATCATCAACGTAGGCGGTGGATTCGGCGTATCGGAAAAGCCGGATGCAGCGGCGCTGGATGTAGAGGCGGTATCGGAGCATCTGGCCCGGTTCAAGGCCGCCCATCCGGATATCGAGCTCTGGCTGGAGCCGGGGCGGTTCCCGGTGGCGTCGGCCGGCGTGTTGTTG
>CBDUBS010000092.1:0-13463 GCA_965365445.1 uncultured bacterium
ATGTCGTCGCCGGTGATTTCCACCAGTTCCGACGCACCTTGCATCCAGGGACGGGCTCGCCCTACGGCTTCGTCGTCGGGCACTCCTTCGATACGTGCGTAAAGCGCCTCCGGAGCCACCGGCACGATTTCCACGCCCAGTTTTTGCCGGAAGCGGCTCGCCGACCGGGTGCTGTTGATTACCCAGGGTTCCGTTTCGCCCACCTGGAGCAGCCGGGCGTTCCGCAGCCGATCCACGGCCTGAAATGCTCGCCAGAGGGGAACGACGTCGTTCTCCGACCTCATCCAGTATATGGCCTCTCCCTGCATCCGGCGATGGGCATAAAAATCGGTGCAGGAAGGATGCGCGTTCCGATGCATCAGCTCGTGGGTGAGCGATTCGGGAAGGCGGCCGGGGAGGTACGCGTTAACGAGCGCCACATGGTCCGTGCGCTCGCCGAGCCGCAACATCCAGGGTTGCACCCCGCCGCTCATTGGGACGAACACCGCCATGTCATACCGAAAATCCGGAATAACCGATTCGAGCGCTTCTTCGGAATGGATGAGGTGGAACGTGAGCGACGCGGGTTCGATCTCAGGCCAGACGGCCCGTAGCCCTTCCGTCAGTTCCCTGAAAGCAGTAGCCCGCTGGGCCGGGTCGCTCCAGTATACCGGAGAAGCAAACGCGAATACGGGTAGTGTTACGTGCCGCTGCAGAGCTTTCATACGTTTCTCATGGGCTCCGGCTCGCGCTACGAGCGTGGAGCAAACCTGTCGCAAAAGAATGTCTTGCATCAAGGTACAGGTTTTCATGGACATCTGCACGAGCCATCGAACGAGATACGGGACCAGCCAACAGGGTTTGCCCCTGTGTGGTTGCTTCGTACCTTGACGTGTCATCACGAGGCCGACGCACTACTCCGATAGCACCGAACACGATGGAATTGCTCTCTCTTCAGGAACTCGAACCTCCCATGGGCGACACGGCCGGACGGCGGCCGCTATCCTTCACGCGGGCCCTCTGGGCCGCCCCGCTCGAAGGGGAAAACGGAGCGCCCGCTTCCCGCATCATCCATGCTCGGGTGCTTCAGTTGCACAACCCGGCCGCCCTCCTCCGGCTGGGCGTAGGCAGCGCTCGGGGCTACCACAAGTGCGGCAGCGTCATGGAGAACGACTGGGTGACGGATTTTCGGGTACTCGTCCCCGCCGGGGAGGGCTGGCGGATAGTCCGGCATGAAACAGGACTGACCCGACCCGCAGGCGACGAGGTACAGTGGTTCGACCTGGAAGGGATCGAATCCGCGACGCTCATGATCGAGGTCCGTCGGTGCGGCATCGACGGTTGGTGGCCGGGCTGGAACCTGGCCTCGGGCGCGTTCCTGGTGGAAGGAGAATGCGCTCGGCCACACGAAGCGCGACGGGAAACCCTGCTGGAGGTGGAGTACGGACCTCTATCCTCCCTGCCCGGCGGTCTGTACGGCGAGTACCGGGAGGGTGAAGTCCGGTACAAATCCGCTTATCTCGATGTGGGGCTCGGCCTCGGCAGGGCCGGCCTCACCCACCTGGGCATGGATGGCAGAGGAGGGTACGACACAAGCCTGAACCTGCTGCGGCAGGCTCCGGGTATCGTCTGGCAGGGACCTTTGCTGCACCCGGTGGGCGGCGCCCCGGTCGTAGCGCCGGTGCTACGCAACCGGGTTCACGGTACGACTGCCGTTAGCGGCAACCGGGTCCGGTACGACCTGACGCTCGGCAAGACGGGCGTCCGCTACGTACTGGAGTGGGAAGTATTTGCGGACAGGCTCGTGCTGCACGCCGAACGGCGCTCCGAGCGCCCTGTGCGAGCCTGGCAGAGCGCCGCCTGGCACATCGGATTCAACCCTACGGCGACGCCGCCGCACCTGCTCGGCCGGGTGGAGAGGACGGGAGAAACCGGCGTGACTTCGACGCCCGCCTGGCTGCACCTGCCGAACCGGGGGAGTTTCCTGATCGAAGCCGAGGGGCCGGTCCGGCTGCGCTCCGACGCCAACCGGCCCATCGACCTGACCACGCTTGAGGTGAAGCTGGGCGAAACGAGCCTTCCCGCAGGCGATTACCTGTTGCCGGAGGGACGCCATACCGCCACGATAACCTTCCGTTTGGACCGGCCCGAGTTTCCGTTGCACGACGAAGCGCCGGAGCAGGTACGCCGCGCCGTAGAACACTGCGGCCTGACCGCCATCACGTACCGGCCGGATACGGCCACGCTCAGCAACAACGGCGCTTCGATGCACTGCCCCATCTGCATGGATATGTGGTCCGCCGTGGCCGTGCGGCTGGGATCGCTCCTGCCCGATCTGGAGGCCGCCGACCTGCTGCGCGACTCGCTGGAACGCTGGCTCGACGGCGGGCCCGGCTACGCCAGCGGCCCGCTGTTTACGGCCCACGGCCTCCATATGGCGGAAGACGAGTACCTGATGACCGGGGCGGCCGGACTGCTCGGCCTGGCCGACTTCCTGGAGCACCGGGGGTCGGGCGAGTGGCTGGAACGCTTTGCCGGGTCGATCCGGAAGCGGCTGGACGAAATGCGGGCTCGCGACCTCGACGGCGACGGTCTGATCGAGAGCCCGTACCGCACCGGCGTCAGCGGAGCCGACCAGTGGAGCACCTGCTGGTTCGACGTCATTTCGTTCGGGTGGAAGGATGCCTTCAGCAATGCCATCCTGTACACCGCGCTCCGAAAGCTGGCAAAAGACCTCTCGCGCCTCGAACGCCCGGATCTGGGTGAGGGGTTGGCGGAATGGGCCGACCGGCTCTACGACGTCTATGCGGCCACCTTTTTCAACCCGGATACGGGCTGGCTGGCCGGCTGGCGCTGCCGGGAGGGCCGCCTGCACGATCATGCCTTTCTGTTCGTCAACGGGGCGGCCGTAGCGGCGGGGCTCATCGAACCCGGTCGGGCGCGGAACATCATGGAGCGGCTTCTGGAGGAAACCGAGCGCATAGGGCTGCCCGATCCGTACCTGGGCCTGCCCGGCAACCTGCACCACATCCCCGACGAGGACCTGGCCGACATCATGCAGGGGTATCCCCTCGGCTATTACCAGAACGGCGGACGATCCCACGCGCAGACCCGGCACTTCCTGAACGGATTGTACCGGGTGGGCCTCACCGAAGCCGCCGATGCGCTCCTTTCCCGGCTGTGCGAGGGCCTTGCCGACGGAGCGGTGTTCGGAGGGTGCCGCAGCGGCAAGGACTGGCGCTTCTGGGACGGACGCCCCTGCGGTTACGAGGGGCTTTTGACCGACCAGTTCGGGGTGCTCGCCACGGCGCTGGAACGCTACCGCCCCTGACGGGTGCAATCCTGTGTTACGGAACACTCGCACTCTCCCGCCGGTAACGTGCGGCCACACAACGCAGTAATGAAGCAGATTGGGATTATTCGGGCCGGGATGCTCCTGTCCCTGTTTCTTGGTTCGGGGTATCAACAGGCGCACGGACAGCTTCCTACGAAAGCGGTACTGGATGATGCGCGGGTCGGCGCGCGCAGCCACAACATCGACCAGCTGCGCATGGTGGTGCGGGTATCCTTCGAGCCGGAGAAAGGCTTGGTGCATGGCCGGGTGACGCACTTTTTCACCCCGCTGCGCAGCCGGATCGACTCGGTGTACCTCGACGGCCCTGAAATCCGTTATGAAGAAGTCCGGCTGAATGGTAGAGCCGTTCCGTACCGGGTATGGCCGGAAGGGATTAGCATCTATCCGGAAACCCCCCGGACGTGGGGGCAGGTCGATACGCTCGACATCGCCTACGAAGCCACGCCCCGGCACGGAATGTACTTCACAGGGTGGAACGGCGGCGAAAGAAAACAGATCTGGACCCAGGGACAGGGCCCGGGCCACCGGCACTGGGTCCCTGTATACGACTATCCGAACGACCGGCTGGTTACCGAAACCATCGTAACGTTCGACCAGGAGTACGAAGTGCTCTCCAACGGCGAGCGGGTGAGCGTCACGGACAACCCCGACGGCACCCGCACATGGCATTACCGGATGGCGGCCCCCCATGCGCCCTACCTGATGATGCTCGGCATCGGGAAATACGCTGCCGACACCGTTTACTCCTCCCGGGGCACTCCGATTGCCAACTACTATTACCCTGACCGTCCGGACCAGGCCGAACCCACTTACCGGCATACCGCCGCCCTTTTCGACGCCCTCGAAACCGAAACGGAGATACCCTACCCCTGGGGACGGTACGCCAATCTCCCCGTTCGCGACTTCCTGCACGGCGGCATGGAGAACACCACCGCCACCATTTACACCGACACCTACATGGTGGACGAGCGGGCGTTTCTCGACCAGAACTACGTTACGGTCAACGCCCACGAGATGGCCCACCAGTGGTTCGGCAACCTGGTCACGCAGGGCCGCAACGAAGACATCTGGCTGCACGAAAGCTTCGCGACCCATTATGCCAAGATGGCCGAGAAAGCCGTATTCGGAGAGGACCATTACCAGTGGAACCGAAAAATCGAGCGAGACCGGGCGCTCAGCAATCCGGGGCAAGGGCCCGTACCCATCCGGAGCACCCTGGCGGGCTCCGACCTGGTGTACTACAAGGGATCGCTCGTGCTGGACATGCTCCGGGAGGTTACGGGCAAGCCCGAGTACGACCGGGCAATCGCGTATTACCTCCGCAGAAACCTGTTCGGCAACGTCACCGGGCCGGACTTTTTCAACACCTTCGATCAGGCGCTCGGGATGAACCTGGACTGGTTTTTCGACCAGTGGATCCTGCGGGGCGGCGAACCCCATTACGAAGTATCCTACGACTCCACGCTGGGCGCCACAGAGATCCGCGTGCGCCAGATTCAGGAAACAGGGCCGCTCAGGGGGTACTTCCGTATGCCCATTATCGTAGAGGTGCACTACCGGGACGGCTCGGCGGCCGGCCGCCGGGCCATGGTGGATAGCGCCCTCACCCTAATCCGGATACCCAATCCACAGGACAAACCGGTGGAGTACGTCCTTTTCGACCCGAACCATACGGTGCTGAAGCGCCTTACGTTCGAGCGAACCATGGAAGAACTGGCGGCGCAGGCCCTGAAGGCCGACAACATGATCGACCGATACGACGCCGTAGAGGCCATGCGTTCCCTTCCGGTTGAAGCGAAGCGCGACGCGCTCACAGGCGTATTCCGGCAGGAGTCGTTCCCGATGATCCGGGCGGAGGCCGTCCGGCAACTGGCCGTTGACGAAGAAAGCGCGCCTCTTCTTGCCGCCGCGTTACGCGACGGTTCGGCGGACGTACGGCGGGCCGCGCTGGAGAGCGCCGTTTCGGTAACGCCCCATCTGAAAGCGGGCTTCGAGAAAGCCCTCCGCGATTCCTCGTACCGAAACATCCGCACGGCGCTGATCCGGCTGGCCGCTGAGCACCCCGAAGGAGTCGGTCGGTATCTCGAAGCAACCAGACACGTCGTAGGGCACGAACACAACGTGCGGATCGCCTGGCTGGAGACGGCGGCGCGGAGCGGCCTCGCCGCCGCCGCCGACTCGCTGGTTGCGCTGGCTGCACCGTCCTACGATATGCGTACCCGGGCCGCCGCCTTTTATGCGCTGGAACGCCTCGGGTTGTTTAACGACCGGATCGCCTCATACCTGCTCGATGCGCTGACGTACTTCAACCGCAGGATGCGCGAACCCGCCGCCGAGGTACTTGGCCGGGCACGGGAGACGCACCGGGCCATCCTGGAACGCGCCTTTGCCGCCGGATCGTGGACGGAAGGGCAGCGCCGAACCCTGGAGGCCTATCTGGGCGGCTGACCCTCTCCGGTTCACCAGGAAAACTGAGCCACGGCCGCAACGACCAGCCCGATGAGCACGACGATTACCATAGGGTAATAGGCATCCGCTTGCCGGCGCATGACGGCCAAAGGCTCATCGGCGGATGGTTTTACCCTACGGCCCGATTCGCGAATGGGCTGCTCCGCACGAGCCACTACCATTCCGGCGATGTCGATGGAGGGCCATGCGATCTTCACCGAGTGTTCCTTCACATCGCCTGCATACCGGCGTTCCAGCCCGGGCGGCCTGACGCCGAGCGGACCTCCGGAGGTATCGGTTTTCGGCCATACGGACCAGACCGCAGCAGCCAGCAGGCCGAACAACAGCAATCGAAAAATCCGTTTCATAGGGGTATGGTGCAGTTGTCTCCCGACCGGCTTACGTTCCGGTCGCAAAGGTGGGGCAGCCTCTGGAGACAAGCTAACCATACGGTGGGTGGTGCAGCGGCGTGCGCAGGCGCAACGACATTCAGCTTTTCACTGAACGTCTATCCGCCCCGGGTCCGCCTCGCGTTATTCGGAGTCGATTTCGAACCGTTGTACCCAGACGATTTCGCAGGCCCCGTCGCCGGTATCGGTGCGGGTGGTGGAGGTGTTCCATCGGAAGCGCTCGGACCAGACGCGCACCAGGTAACCCTTGAAATGCACAACCTGCCCCGGCCGAACCTTGCTGATGGTTTTCCGAACCTCTCCGTCCGAAGGGATGAGATGCATGTTGGCGCTGCTGGTGCTGATTTCCTCCTTCGGGATGGGAAGCCTGCGGGCCAACCACGCGTAGCGGCGACCGCCCTGGCTGATCTGCACATGCTCCAGAACGGCCGTATCCGACATGCGGCCCCAGCCGAGCGCCAGATCGTACGGTGCGAGTCCGGCGGAGGGGCCGAGCCGGTAGCGTTCGGAGCCTAGCACACGGGCGGTTGCCTCGAAGCCGGCTACCGGTGTGATGAGATATCCGTCGTAAAGAAAGGGCGCTTCCCCGTTCAGTTCCGTCTGGAGCGGCGGAGCAGGCGCCAGAATACCCGGCGGTTGATGAACGGACCGATGAGCCCACCAGAACGCCCCCGACCCCATCAGAAACAGAACCAGCAGGAGGCGCGGGAGGGAGAGCATCAGGGGGCGCTAGAGGGGATAATCGGCCGAGGTATCCGTAATTTTCCGGGTGGCGACCGCCGGCGGAGTAATCCGGTCCAGGCTGCGGCGAATCTGCCGGAGTTCGGACCGGATACCGGCATACGCAAACAAGAGTACGCCCAGAAACACGGAAGTAACACCCGACACGGCGAGAATTTCAGGAGCAAGCAACCCGACGGGCCCGATAGCAAACGGCAGGCCGTTACCCCAGAAAAACAGGGTCAAGGCGGCAATACCGACCGCCAGAAACAGGATAGCCAGGAAACGATACATGTGTTTACACCCGGATTGAACCGAATCTAGAGAGGCCGGAATAGAAACATGGGTTCAGCAGTTCATTTCCGTCAAACGCGCCCCTCGAACAGATCGCGCCCGGCGACCAGCGCCCGCATCTTGCCGTCCGCGATATTGCGCTTGAGCATCCAGAACCCGCAGTCGGGGTGGACGTAGGTTATCCGCTCGGCCCCCACCGCCCGGGCCGCCGATTCGATCCGGCGGGCCACTACCTCCGGGGTCTCGATGACGGTGCTTTTGATGTCGATCACCCCGACCCCCAGGCCGATTTCCGGGCGGAGTTCGTTGAAGTACGGCATTTCTTCATACCCTCGAAAGGCGAACTCCAGCACCATGTGATCCACGTGGAGGCGGTTCATGTAGGCCAGAAGCGCCTGCCATGTGCCCTTCTGGATGGACTGCCCTCCGTAGTTGCCGAAGCAAAGATGCACGGCGGGCGTGTTTGGCACGGCGTCCAGCATCACGTTGAGGGCGTCGGCCGCCCATTCCGCCTCCTCGGGGGAGCCCGGCAGGTTGGCCTCGTCGAACTGTACGATCTCGGCGTCGATTTCGCGCACCTGCTCGGCCAGCGTCTCCCCGAGCGCACGAGCCATCGCCGGGAGGTCCCGGTAGTGGTGGTCCAGCAAGGTTTTGCTGAGCATGTGCGGGCCGGTGATGGTAAACTTGAGCGGAGCCTTGGTCAGTTTTCGTACCCTTCGGTAGTCGTCCACCAGATTGAGCGTGCCCGGCCCGATGGGGCCCTCCACGACGGCGGCCGGCTGCTTCCGAAAGCCCATCCCTTTCTGTTCCTGAAAGGTTTTCACGTCGGCGCGGGTAACGGCGCTGCGTACATTTTCCAGGGGGCGAACGAAGTATTCGATCATCCCGTTGGTTTCGGGGTGGTTGATGTCGAATCGGTACAGTTCGCCGTCGGCGATGACATCCAGGCCGATGAGCTCCTGCGTTTTCAGGACCACGGAGGTAGCGTCGGTCAGGGCCTGTCGGCTTGGAGAAGCCACCAGCCAGTCGATCATCGGGTAGCTGCCGACGACGGTGGTTTTGATGCGAGGATCGGCCATGGGCATGACGAAAATGAGTGAGAATACGTAGGAAGGCAACCTATGAAACGCGGTCACCGGGGGCAAGGAGCAAGCCGCTCCGATGGCAGTTTTTTACTTCCTGCATTCCCCGACCCGCATGTATGAGGAGCCGGGATCATCCGCTTTACAACACGATGTTCACTCGGCCGTCCCGGGCGGGCAGGGGAAGGATGAACGCATCCCCCTCCCTCCGCAGAGCGGCGCCTTCGAATCGCGCCGAGGGGGCCTCGCCCGTGTGCCGGACCGTAACATCGAGCCAGGCATCGCGGTAGCGGAGGCGGCCCCGCACCGTGTCCACTCCTTCGACGCGGCGGGGACTGAACCGAAGCCCCGTGAAATCAGGGCGGGCTCCCAGCATCTGTTCGACAAAGAGCGAGGCCAGTTCGGCCCATGCCCACACGATAATGCCCGTAGGCGGGAGCGGGGGCACCGGACGGGGGGTATCGGTGTAATAGAATTCGAAGAAGGCGTTTCCGGCGCCGCCGGGTACCCCGAGGTACCAGTCCAGCGCCCGGCGCACCTCCCCTTCCCGTCCTGCTTCGGCGAGCGCCCGGGCCACGATGGCCGTCGGGAAGGCCCACGCACCCGGGGAGTCCGGCTCGCCGGACGGGTGGTACCGGCCGTAACCTCCCATTCCGTAAATATTCCAGAGTTCATCCACGGCATCGAGCGTTGCCCGGGCGACAGGTCCTCCGGGGTCGATCTGGTGGTTAAGGATGGGGTATAACGTGGTGATGTCGGGTTCGAGCTTCGGCGCTTTTTCGCGGGCAAGCGGCATATCGGGCGGGATGAAATCCGATCCGGCTTCTTTCGGAATGAGCGTCAGCTGCCTCCGGCCGTCCAGCGCCCGACGTTTGATGAACGCCCCGTCTTCAACGAGGGATAGCGTGGGGTGGTGCAGCATGGCATCCAGAAGGCGCCCGGACGCGGCGGCCCACTGCCGGGCGTGTGCGTCGTCCCCGATGAGGCGGGCCAGTTCCGCCGCCTGCCCGATCCCCCGGGCCAGCAACGACTGGTACCCCGCTTCAAAACCGGGCAGAATGCCGAAGCCTGTCGTACGCTCGAAAAACTCGATGTCCGTTTGCAGCAGGCCGCTTTCGTGCCGGAACGGCTCCGACAGAGGAAATTCCACTACCCGGACGATGCGCTCCCAGTGCCTCCGTACGAGATCGAGGTCGCCTGTCCACGCGGCATACGTCCACACGGCGCCCAGGAGCGCTCCGTTCTGGCCTATCTCGGCGGTCGGGCCTTCATGAAACCGGCTGGCCTGCGCGGCGGCCCCATTGCGGTTCGTGAGCCGGGTGAGCAGGTTGCGGACGATAGAAGCCGCCCGGTCGAACTGGCCCGTATGAGCGGCCGCCATAGCCGTATAACTCGAATCCAGCGTCCACTCCATATTGTACTGCCACACCGACGCATCGAACCGGCCCTCGTCCGACACGACAGCATGGATGCCGTCGCGGGAGGCGAGGAACAGCCTGTCTAACCCGGCATGGCCGGTCTCGACGAGGGCCAGGCCCCGGTAATACCGACGGGCCGTATCCCGACGGGCCTCGGCGGGGACTTCCCAAACGTCCTCCCTGCGCAGGCCGATGAGGTAAAACAGCCGGGTCCTCCCCTGCCCGCCGGCGGCTATATCCCCCAGATCTACCGTCAGGAAGCGGTCGGCCAGACGGGGCGAAAGTTCCGTAAACAGCTCGATGTGGGCGTACCCGTCGGCCCGTAACGCCCCGGCGTCCTGATCGGTCCGGTAGTCGGTGAACAGGGCATGGTTGGCATACAGCGACGTCGAGAGGCTGACGGTCTGCCCCGGACCGGGGTTATCCACGACGACCTCACGGACCAGCATCGGGGCATCCTCGGCCACCCAGAACCGTTCCGTCACGCCCAGATCACCGGCCTTCCATCGGGCCTCGACAACCGGCAATCCGTCGGCATACGACCGGGATACGCCCAGCCCGGCCGGGTCCGGCGAGAAGGTCCGATCTCCCGCAACCACCGCGACCATCCCCCGTTTAAGGCCCCATTCCGGATGGAAGGTGAAGGTGCTCCACTTGCGGCTGAAGTGGTAGGGATCCCACAGCATCAGACCCAGGGGGGTGAGGCCGCAGGATGACGCATCGCCGGAAGCATGTTGAATAACCGCCGTGACCCGGCCGTTGCCCAGGAAATAATAATCCACGCCGCGCGGCTCGGTCTGCGCATCGGGATGCAAGCGCTGCGGTGAAGCACTACACTCCTCGGCCGGGACCGCCGTAACGTCATCCGACGCGATACCCGGCGCCGCTCCACCAACGGCGCCAAGCACGAGGGTTTCGAGAAACTGACGACGCTCCATGCGCTTTTCCTGTTAACGGATACGGTACGTGGCGATCCGGTAGGGCGGCCAGACGTCGGTGAAACATCCGTCCGAAAACGAAATGGGTTCTCCGGGGATTTCTTCCATATTGGCCCGATGCACCGTACCGGGCGTCCACCCCAACCGGATGGTCCCCTCCAGCCGTTCCGGACCGGGGTTGTACACGCGCAGGATGATTCCGTCGCCGTTCTCCCCTTCCTTGAAGGCGCTCAGGGCCAGCTCGGGCGGAATGTCGAGGAAAGAGCGTTCGGGCGGTAACTCGTCGCGGCGGCCCGGATGCACCCGGACCGGGTGCAGCACGGATTCGGCGGCCCGGTGAATCAGCCCGATCCGATCCGGCCAGACCGCCGGATGCGGCAGGAAGGCGTAGCGGAAACGGTGGAGGCCGGGGCACTGCGCCTCCGGCGTGGCGTTCAGCCAGCCGCCTACGCCCCCCGGTCGCATTGTGAGGTTGCCGCGCGACAGCTCGCCGACGCAGCGGAGCAACGTCAGCGCGAGCACCCCCCGGCTGTCATGCAGGAGCTCGTATTCCGGCAGGCCGTCCGCTATCAGCGTGGCTCCGGCTCGGCCGTCGTCGAGAGTAACGAACCGGTGCATCGGCGCGACGGCCGCAGGCACCTCGATACTGAACCCCTCGGGGTCGTGCCGCTCCTGCGTGCGGGATAGCACGGCGAACGCATTATCGGCGTGGTGGTGATTGGTATCGAGCCCGGTTTCGAAAAGCACCCGCAGGCGGTGATCGCGCACCGTGTTGTCGATTTCCGTTTCAAACAGAACGTAGGGGCTATCCGGAGTAACCGACGCGCGGGTCGTAAAGCGCACTTCGGTACGCTCCTCGGAGCGACGGCCGAGGTCCGGCGTAAGACTCTGGGGCAGCCGCCACGCGCCCCGGATGCGCAGGCCGGTCAGGTAGCGGCCGGTTTCGGATTCGATGGCGATTTTCGCTTCGCCGCGGCTCTCGAACCGAAAGTCCTCCGCCGGAGGAGAGTAATTGTATTCGTCGCCGGCATCGGCGGTGTCCTCGAAATACCCGAGCGGGCCGTATGTACGCCCCGTCGCCTTATCCGTAACGAGGAAGTAGCCGTCGGGGTGCGCCTGCACGCGGAGGTGGTGGTTCTCGATCGTCCGGTCGTCCGGCGCCGCCCCTTCCGCCTCGTCGTACCCGGCAAAGGACCTGGTGCGTTTCACCCGAAGGGTTCGCAGGCCGAAGGCAGGCAAATCGGCCGCAGGAAACCGAACGGTGAACCGTTCCACGAGTGATTGGGCGGGGTAGTCGTACCGGGTATAGGCGATGCCGGGCTCCACCGCACGATCCACGATTTCAAAGGGAATATCCTTTCCCGCTTCGTCCTCCAACCGGAAGCCGGATACCGGAGGCAGAGGCGGATCGGGCACGACGTCCGGATTGAGGCCGACCACAATGCGCTGGTTGAAGAAGGCAACATCCGTCGTTACGACGTCGCTTCGCGGATAGGGGGTCGGGTTAAAGAGGACCAGGCGGGCATCGTCGCCGCTACGGCCTTCGTCGTCGGGAGCGAGGTCCATCCACGCAAACCATTCTACCCCCCGGGCCAACCCGTCGAGCTTTTCGAAGCGGGTCATCATCTCCCGGTGCACAGGATCGATCGAGCAACCGCATATGGAGTCGTGGGGGTGGTTTTGCAGCAGATACCGCCATCCCTGATTCAGGAGCGCCCGCTGCGAGCGGCCCCCCGCGAGCACGACCAGCGCGTTCAGGGGCTCCAGATACCGTTCCAGGAGGCGCTGCGCACGGGCATTGGCCTGCTTCAGATACATGCGGCTGGAGTATACGCCGCCCGTCACGTTGAAGGCCCAGCGGTACCCGAACCGAAGCTCCTCTTCCACCACCGGCAACGCAAGCCCGTCGGCCCCTTCCCGGAGCGCCTCCACAAACCCCTGAAGGGAGCTGTGCCGGTACCGGATTTCCTCACCGGCGGCTTCATCGAGCCGGGCGAGTACATCCGGCAGGTCGGCGGTGGGCCAGTGGTGGTCGCCCCCGGAGAGAACGAGCCGTTCGCCGGTTTGCGCCCTAGGGTCCAGACGGCGGCGCACCTCGGCCATACGGTCGGTGGCGGACTTCGGATCATTGAAGTACGCCCCGCTGTATCCGGCCTCGGACAGGTGCTCCATGAGCACTTCCGAGCCGTCCGGGCTGCGCCAGCGGTACTCCGAGCCTTCCTGTCCCGGCTCGCCGCCGAAGCCCCGCCATACGATGGCCGTCTGGACGCCCAGCCCTTGCAGCATCTGCGGGATCTGGGCGGTATGACCGAACGAATCCGGGATGTACCCCACATCCACGCCGGCCCCGAAAGCCCGGGCCGTCGCACGCCCGATCATCAGGTTGCGTACCAGCGCTTCACCACTGACGAGAAAGCTATCGGGCAGCACGTACCACGGCCCGACCGACAACCGTCCCTCCCGCACGTACCTTTCCAGCAGGGCGCGGCGATCCGGGCGCACCTCCAGGTAGTCATCGAGGACGATGGTCTGCCCGTCGAGCAAGAACCCGGCGTAATCCTCCCGGCTCTCCAGGATGTCCAGCAGATCATCCATCATGTTAACGAGAAGCACCCGGAAGTGGTCGAACGTCAAGTACCACTCGCGGTCCCAGTGGGAGTGCGGAATGACGTGGTAGGTTATCATAGGGCCACCTTCTCAGGGCTGTGCATTTTCGACCCGGTCCGTAACGGAGAGGGTGCGGAAGTCCAGCAACCGGCGCATCCCCCCGTAACGCATCTCCAACCGACCACTGCCCCGCTCCGCCTCCAAAAACATAC
>CBDUBS010000093.1:0-13363 GCA_965365445.1 uncultured bacterium
GGGATGCCTCATGTGGGCGCCGTACCCGATAAAGGTAAGCCGCAAGCGCTTCCGGGGCAAGCCGGGGCGCTCCGATTGTCCTCGGCGTCAAGGAAAAAGGCCCCTCTTCCGGAGAAGAGAGGCCTTTTCTATAGCTGTCCGGGAGCCCGGCAAGCGTGTCGCTAGCAGGCCATACCCGAGGCTCCCATCTGCATGTCAGACATAGGATCACCTCCGTGGCAAGGGCATCGACATACGCGCCGACCACCGCCCAGTAATGCAGCCGGCGCCGCGTGATGAGCGCTTAACGCAGGGAATATGCGGGGGTTCCGGAGAAGGAATAAAGCGCCGGGTATGGGGAACCTGTTAGCCTGTATATCCAGGAATCCGACTGTGGGGCACGGTTTATGTCAGAGCCGGTCTGCTATGCAAGGGGTGCGTGAGGTAGGCGCCCGTGCTCACGATGCAGCCTTTGCTATGGTTTGTGCTGATGATGATGCGTAAGGGTGCGATTTCCTCGTTGAAGCGTAGCCGAAAAGCGGAGCCGAGAAGCCTCGGTCCCGCTTTACAGGATGCGTCTTGCCCTCTGTCGTCTCCGGAACAACTTCGTCCCTGGCTCCCTTCTGATACTCCAGAATTCGGGATGACTCATGTTTTCGTTTTCAGGGGTATTTCGTGTCGATCTGCGCCCTTTGTAATTTGCCCGAGTAGTCTACGTAGATCGTTTTGGTCTCGGTATAGAAATCGAACACTTCCCAGCCGCCTTCGCGGTGGCCGTTGCCGGTCTGTTTGACTCCTCCGAACGGCATGTGGGCTTCCGCCCCGATGGTCGGGCCGTTTACATAGGTTATACCGGCCTCGATGTCGTGCATGGCTCGGAAGGCTAATCCCACGTCGCGGGTGTAAATGCTGGAGGACAGACCGTACGGAACGTCGTTGGCGGCGGCGACGGCCTCCTCGTAGGATGCGACCTTCAGAACCGACAATACCGGACCGAAGATTTCTTCCCTGGCGATTCGCATGGAGCGCGTAACGTCGGTGAATACTGTCGGCTCGAAAAAGAATCCATGATCTAGCCGTTCTTCCTGCGGTCGTTTGCCGCCGAGGATCAACCGGGCGCCCTCGTCCAGGCCGATCCGGATGTACCGCTCCACCTTATCGAGCGCCTTTTTGTTTATGAGCGGCCCGATATCGACGCCTTCGTCATTTCCGTAGCCGAGCCGGAGGTCCCTTGTGGCCCATAGAAGCCGCTCCAGGAAGCCGTCGTGGACGGCCTCATGCAGGATCAGCCGGCTCGTCGCCGTGCAGCGCTGTCCGGTCGTACCAAAGGCGCCCCAGAGCACCCCGTCGAGGACGAGGTCGAGATCGGCATCCGGCATCACGATGATCGGATTTTTCCCGCCGAGTTCTAGCGAAACACGCTTGTGCAAACGGCCGCATGCCGCACCGATTGCGGCGCCGGTTTCCGTCGATCCCGTGAATGAAACGGCGTCTACCTCCGGGTGCTCGACAAGCGCCTTTCCTGCCTCTGACCCACCCTGGATCAGGTTGACGACGCCGGCCGGCAGGCCGGCGTCCAGAAGCACCCGCACCAGTAGTTCGCCCGAGTGGGGAGCATCTTCGCTGGGCTTGAACACCACCGTATTCCCGGAGGCGAGGGCGGGGAAAATTTTCCAGGTGGGGACGGCCACCGGAAAATTCCACGCCGTAATGACGCCGCAGACGCCCAGAGGCCGCCGGATCGTCATGTTGAACTTGTCGGGAAGCTCGCTGGGAACGGTATGGCCGAACAACCGCCGCGTCTCGGACGCTGCGTAGTAGGCGGTGTCGATGGCTTCCTGAACGTCCCCGCGCGTTTCCGTGAAGGGTTTACCCATTTCGCGCGTCATCTCGAACGCGAGGGCATCCTTTCGTTCGGTCAGCAAATCCCCTATGCGCCGAAGAAATTCGCCGCGTCGTGGGGCCGGCAGGCGGCTCCACGCGCTGAAGGCCGTTCGGGCCGAGCGTACCGCCCGGTCAACGTCCTCCGGCGTCGATTGCGGAAATTGGCCGATCAGGTCGCGTGTATCGGCCGGGTTCCGGTTATCGAAGTAGCTTTCGGACGCGGCATCTTGCCACGTTCCGTCGTACACATTCTGATGGGTTTTCGGCATGGTCGCAGGTCGGTAAAGGGGCGGGGTCGGTTGCCGGGTATGGATCATGGTAAGAAAACGGAACGTCCGGCGCCCGTCGCGCATAAGGAAGTTACCTCCGGGCGGCATCCCGTGAAACGATTGCGCCGTATCATCCCGGTCGAGATTCCTTATCTTACCCCTCTATCGTCATCCATTTTTTCGGGCAGTTATGCAACCGACTACGGCACCGGACCTGAAACAGCGCGTTTCCTCACGGCTTCAATCCGTTCCTCCGAGCGGCATACGGCGGTTTTTCGAAATCGCGGCGACCATGGAAGACGTGATTTCGCTGGGGATAGGAGAGCCGGATTTCGTAACGCCGGCTCCGGCCATCGATGCCGCCATTGCATCCTTGCAGGCAGGGCAGACCAACTACACGGCCAATGCGGGGCTGATGGAATTGCGCGAGCTCATTGCGGGCGACCTGGCCGGGCGGTATAACGTGCGTTACGATCCCGTGCGGGAGATCCTGGTGACGGTGGGCGTTAGTGAAGCCATGCTGCTCACGATGCTGGCGCTGCTCGATCCCGGAGATGAAATACTCATCCCGGAGCCGTGCTTCGTTTCATACGGCCCTACCGCCGTGTTCGCCGGGGCCAACGTAGTGTACGTGCCAACTTCCGTGGAGCACCAGTTCCAGGTTACGGCGCACGACATCGAAGCCCGGATCACCCCCCGTTCGAAGGTGCTGTTTCTCGGGTATCCGAACAACCCTACCGGGGCCGTACTCACGCGCAAGGCGCTGACGGAAATAGCCGAAGTGGTGGAAAAGCATGACCTGATGGTAATCTCGGATGAGATTTATGACCGGCTCGTGTACGGAGAGGCGTTCGAGCGAGGGCACGTGTGTCTTCCTTCCATCGAGAGCCTTCGGGATCGTACGGTTCTGCTGGGTGGGTTCTCCAAAAATTACGCCATGACGGGCTGGCGTATCGGCTACGCTTGCGCCCCCGCGCCCATTTTGCAGGCTTTGTACAAGGCGCACCAGTATGCCGTTATGAGCGCTCCCACGATGGGCCAGATTGCCGCCGTAGCGGCCATACGCGAGTGCCAGGACGACGTAGAACGGATGCGCCGGTCCTACGACCAGCGCCGCAGGGTCATCGTAGACGGCCTCCGCGCGGCGGGATTGCCTACGTTCGAGCCGGAAGGTGCGTTTTACTGTTTTCCGGACATTCGCCCTACGGGAATGTCCTCCGAGGTGTTCGCACAGAAGCTTCTGCAGGAAGAACATGTGGCTTGCGTGCCGGGCGATGCATTCGGCCCGAGCGGCGCCGGATTTTTGCGTTGCTCGTATGCCACCTCTATGGAGAAAATAGAAGAAGCCGTTGTGCGGATCGGCCGGTTCGTAAAGCGGAATCACGGTTGAGTAACGGCCCTATTCTTGAAGTCTTTAATGAGCATACGCGATATCAGCCTGCCGGGCGTCATCCTGGCGGCCGCCCTCCTTTCGGTAGGCGTGCACCTGGCGCTGGGGTGGAGCTGGACGCTCGCTGCGGGCGTACCGGCCGGCGCCCTGAAGCCGGCGCGTTGGTTCGTGGCAGGGAGTTTGAGCGGCGCCGTGGGCTGGGCTTTACCGATATTGTATTCGCTGGGCATCGCGCCGGCGCCGACCCTTCGCATGGCCGACACGATGGGTAATATGCTAGGTGGAGCACCCGGCATCGTCTTTATAGCCGCTACCGTACTTACGGGCGCCTGGCTCGGGGCGCTGGGGGCGGCTATCGGGGCGGGTGCAAAGCGCCTTCTACCGATTCGCTCCTCGAAATCCGCGTATGCGCTCCAGAATAACATGGCAAAGTCCTCGTAAGCCGGATACTGCCGTATTCCGTTAATTTGAAAAAAGGACAACCGATATGATCGATTACCCTTCTCACCGAAGTCTCGTCGAGCGTGCGTACACACTCGGGAGGTACCTTTGACGTTGAAACTAGGAGGGAAAAAGTAGAGGCGTTCAATCATCGGCGTCTCGATCCGGAGTTCTGGAACAACCCGGAGGAAGCCCGAGACGTCGAGAAAAAGCTGGCGGTAGAACAACAGTGGCTGGACATCTGGGACGCCGTTCGGCGGCGGACCGAAGACCTGGAAACCCTCCTGCTCATGGCGGAAGAAGAAGGGGAGGGGGCGCTGCTTGAATCCGAAATAGAATCCGAGGCCGACGCACTCCGCAAGAGTGTGGAAGAATTGGAACTGAGAGGGATGCTCAGCGGACCCGACGATCACCGGAATGCCATCCTCGTCATTCACCCCGGCGCGGGAGGGACCGAAAGCCAGGACTGGGCGGAAATGTTGCTGCGCATGTACACGCGCTGGGGGGAACGCAGCGGCTTTCAGGTATCCATGCTCGAGTACCAGCCCGGCGACGTGGCCGGTATAAAGAGTGCAAGCCTGAGTATCGAGGGGCCGTTTGCTTACGGCTACCTCAAATCCGAATCCGGCGTGCACCGGCTCGTTCGTATCTCCCCGTTCGACTCCAACGGAAGAAGGCATACGTCCTTTACGAGCGTGTTCGTATACCCCGAGATCGACGACAGCATCGAGGTGGAGGTGCGCCCGGATCAGGTCGAGTTGCAGACGTTCCGGTCCGGAGGAAAAGGCGGTCAGAACGTCAACAAGGTGGAAACGGGCGCCCGGTTGATCTGGAACGGCCGGCTTTCCAACGGTGAGGAGGCCCGGGTAGTGGCGGAGTGTACGGAGGAACGCAGCCAGCTACAGAACCGGGAGCGGGCCATGACGATGCTGAAGAGTCGTATTTATCAGCTAGAGCGCGAAATACAGGAGGCGGCCAAGAACCAGGTTGAAGGCAACAAGAAAAAAATCGAGTGGGGCAGCCAGATCCGTTCCTACGTTTTCCAGCCGTACACCATGGTGAACGACCATCGCACCGAAACGAAGGTGACCGATGTACAGAGCATCATGGACGGCGACCTGGAACCCTTCATCCGGGCCTTTCTCCTTCAACAGGCCGGCATCAACGAGTCATCCGAATAGTTTCATATCCCTTCTCGGCGCGTCGTTATGGATCAACGGTATCGGTTCGACTTCATCGTTATAGGCAGCGGGGTAGCCGGTCTTTCCTATGCCCTGCGTGTTGCTGAGCACGGGACGGTTGCCATCCTGACCAAAAAGGCCAGCATCGAATCCAACACGAATTACGCCCAGGGCGGTATCGCTGCGGTAATGCATGAGGAGGACTCGGCGGAGAGCCACATCCAGGATACGCTCGTCGCCGGAGCGGGCCTGTGCGACCGTCATATAGTCGAGATCGTGGTTACGGAGGGACCGCCCCGGGTTCGGGAGCTCATGGAACTGGGGGCGCAATTCACCAGGGAGAACAACCGCTTGCACCTGGGCCGGGAGGGAGGGCACTCGAAGCACCGGATCGTTCATGCGGCCGACACGACAGGCAGGGAAGTGGAGCGGGCCCTGCTCGCGCAGATTCAAGCGCACGCCAATATTCAGGTGTTCGAGTATCACTACGCCCTCGACCTGATTACGCAGCACCACCTCGGCCAGCATGTTTCACGGCTGCGAACCGATATCCAGTGTTACGGGGTGTATGCACTGGACGAGACGACGGATCTGGTCAAGACGTTCCTGGGGAAGGTCGTCATGCTGGCGAGTGGGGGGTCCGGGCAGGCGTACCTGCACACCACCAACCCGTCCATTGCCACCGGCGACGGGGTTGCGATGGCATACCGCGCAAAAGCCCGGATCGAGAACATGGAGTTCGTCCAGTTCCATCCGACGTCGCTTTACCACCCCGAGGCGGGATCGTTCCTCATTTCGGAGGCTGTGCGTGGGGCAGGAGGGCTTCTGTTCAGTCAGTCCGGGGAGCGGTTCATGCCTGCCTACGACGACCGGGCCGAACTCGCTCCGAGAGACATCGTGGCGCGGGCCATCGACGACCAGCTCAAGCAGCGCGGAGAAAAGTTTGTGCTGCTCGATATTTCGCACAAACCTTCCGCTGAAATCCTTTCCCACTTTCCGCACATCTACGAAACCTGCCTCAAGTACGGAATAGACATCACGTCCGATCCGATCCCGGTGGTGCCGGCCGCCCATTACCAGTGTGGGGGCGTACGCACCGATGCGCTCGGGCAGACAAATATAAATGGATTGTTTGCGGCCGGTGAAGTGGCATCCACCGGCTTGCATGGGGCCAACCGGTTGGCGAGCAACTCTCTTCTCGAAGCGCTCGTTTTTGCGGAACGCGCCGTGGAGCCCTCGATTGCCTACATGCAAACGGCATCCTGGCTGGAGGAGGTGCCCCAGTGGGACGATAGCGGCACGATGCGTCCGAACGAGTGGGTACTCGTGTCGCACAATCGGGATGAATTGCGCAGGGTTATGTCCGATTACGTAGGTATCGTGCGTTCGGTGCTTCGGTTGGAGCGAGCCGCCCGGCGGACGCAACTCATCTACGAGGAAACGGAAGACTTCTACCGACGCTCGCGTGTATCGACCGGGCTGTGTGAGTTGCGTAACCTCATCGTGGTAGCCTACCTGATCGTCCGGAGCGCCCAGATGCGCCGGGAAAGTCGGGGGTTGCATTACATGCTCGACTATCCCTCCGAGCGGGATACGGAGCGGCGTCCGACGCTCGTATGAAGCGCACCGGGCAAACCGGCAAGTACGCCGCGATTCGATTGAAACAAACAAGTAATGGGGGCGTTTCCCGTAAATTAGTTTGAGGTTGCAACCTCGCCTCCACCGGGCGTATATTTTGCACGAAGGGGGGTCTTAAAGCCGCCCTTTTTTCTTGGTCTGAGCGGTTTTGAGCGTAAGCGCCCGTCCGGAACTGGAACGGGCGTTTTTTGCAATTAAACGACCTGACTGGCCGCTCGTAAAGGGCGCCGCCGAATGCAAGGCGCATCGTGGACGCCGGTTGGGCCGGAAATAGCGGTCGGGTAGCCGACTTTATGGAAAACGAAGGACACAGCGGAACCGGGTTGGAGGAAAAGATCCGGCAGATCGCCGAGCAGGTGATCGGCCAGGGTCCGCTGTACGTTGTGGATGTGAATGTACGTGGGAATAAAGGATCGCGAGGCGTAACGGTTTACATCGACGGAGACGAAGGGGTAGATGTGGAGCACCTGGCGCGGATCAGTCGGGAAGTGGGATTCATACTCGATACGGAGGAAATCGTAGCGGGGAAATACACCCTCAGTGTTTCCTCGCCCGGGGTAGACCGTCCGCTTACGCTTCCCCGCCAGTACCGGAAAAACATAGGCCGGACGCTCGAGGTCGTCTGGCGTCGTAATCCTGAAGAGGGCAGCACCACATTACAGGGGGAGCTACTCGACGCAAATGAAGAAAGCATTCGTATCGGTCTGCCGAAAAACGAGCCCGTAGTCGTTCCGTTTCCGGAGATCGAGAAAGCGGTAGTCAAGTTGCCCTGGTAGCCGTAAGTCCGGCAGAGGCCACACTAGTTTATCATAACGATATGCATAGCAACAATCTGGTATCCTCGTTTGCAGAAATTGCGCGAGAGAAGGAAATAGATCGGGATACGCTCCAGATGATCATCGAGGACGTGTTTCGTGCTATGATTCGTAAGCGTTACGGCGCCGACGATGCATTCGACATCATCTTCAACCCGGACCATGGGGACATCCAGATTTTGCACGTCCGGGAAGTCGTGCCGAATATGGATCTGGACGATCCGGTTACTCAGATCGAGTTGAAGGACGCCGTAGCCATAGACGATGGCTTTGAAGTAGGTGATGAAGTCGCTTCGGAAGTAAGCATCGCCGACTTCGGGAGGCGCGCCGTTATGACGGCCCGGCAGACGTTCAGCCAGCGCATCCGCGATCTGGAAAAGGAAAACGTATATAAAACGTACCAGGATGTCGTCGGGGAGATCGTCGTCGGGGAAATCTATCAGGTGCGGCGGCGCGAAGTGCTGGTGATACATAATAAGGTCGAGCTGTTTCTGCCCCGGGAGGAACAGATTTTCAAGGATCGGTACCGTAAGGGCGATATGCTCCGCGCGGTGGTAAAAGAAGTGCGGCGGGATGTGGGCGGCAATCCTCAGGTAGTAATCAGCCGCACCGATCCCGAGTTTATGGAAAGGTTGTTCGAACTCGAGGTGCCCGAGATTTACGACGGCATCGTGGAAATAAAGCTCGTGGTTCGGGAGCCGGGCGAGCGGGCCAAAGTGGCCGTCGTGAGCCACGACGACCGAATCGATCCGGTAGGCGCCTGCGTCGGCATAAAGGGGGTTCGGATCCACGCCGTCGTGCGTGAACTAGGCAACGAGAACATCGACGTGCTGGAGTGGACGGACGACATCCACGACCTGATCAAGCGGTCCCTTTCGCCGGCCAAACCCGTTACGGTCATTCTCAATAACGAGCTACACCCTCCGAGGGCGAAGGTGGTTGTCAGGCCGGACGAAGTCAGCCAGGCCATCGGGCGAGGAGGCATCAATATCCGGCTGGCCTCGGCCCTCACGGGATACGAAATCGACGTATATCGGGAAATCTCTTCGGATGAGGAGGATATCGAAATCGGCGAGTTCTCGGATGAGTTGGCCCCGGAAACCGTTCAGCGGTTGCGGGATATCGGTTGCGACACGGCCAAAGTAGTGCTCGAACTATCGGTGGACGAACTGGCCCGCCGGTCCGGTCTGCCGGTCGATACGGCCCGACACGTGATTGAAGTGATAAAGGCCGAGTTTGAGGATGAGGAGGAGGAAGAAGAGTTGGAAGGCTGAGCGGCGCGTAAAAGGATCATGGCGCTGCCTGGCAGCTCCGTTTACTGCTAAAGGTATTGCATGACGAAAGAAGGCAAAGCATTCAAGAAGGTCAGGGTATTCAAGGTTTCGAAGGAACTGAACGTCACGGTAGACACAGTCGTCGATCACCTGAAGGCAAGGGGATTTGCCCATGCCCTGGATGGGGTAGGGCTCAATGCCTCCATTGTCAATGAAGATGCGTATGAGGATCTTCTTGAAGCGTTTGCTTCGGACAGGGCTACGGCTTCGCGGGTAAAAGAAAAGCGGGTAGCACTCCAGGTGGAGACCTTCGAGGGCGAGCCGGATTATGAAGACGAGGAGCCGGAGCGGGCGCCCGAGCCGGTACCTGTTTCCGAGGTCGAAGAGAAAGTGCCGGACGTAGTACCCGCGCCGGAGCCGGAGACTCAGGAAGTAGAGGCGGAGTACGAATCAGTCGATGGCGCCGATGTTGCGGTTGAGGAAATAGAACAACCTGCGCCGGAGCCCGTCCCGGAGGAGGTGGTTGAACCCGTCGTTGAAGCAACCGACGCTCAGGAAGGAGAGACGACCGGCCCGGAAGACGTTGAGCCCCAGATCGTGGAACCCGCAGCGGTGGACGTTCCGGCAGTTGAGCCCGAAGAAACCCCCGAGCCCGTAGATGAACGCCTGGAAGATGCCGTGGCGGCGCTTCAGGAAGAGGAGGAAGCGCCCCAACCGAAGGCGACTGTCGTCGAGGCGGGGGTCATTACGGCGGACCGTTACAAACTGGCCGGCACGAAAATCATCGGTAAGATCGATCTGTCGTCGCTGGACGATAGCGCCGACAAGAAGAAAAAGCGCAAGCGCAAGCGTAAGGGGAAAGCGGAAGGGGAAGAAGCCCCGGCGGTCGCCACGGAGGATAAGCCGAAGGTTGTCAAACCCGAAACCGATGCCGCCAAACGCAAAAAGAAAAAGAAACGTGGTCCGGCGGTAGACGAGGCGGATGTAGAAGCCACGATGAGCGAAACGCTCCGTGAGCTCGAACAGGGGGCGGGCCGGGTGCGTCAGCGACGGCGCAAGCAGCGCAGGGACGAGCGCGCGGCCGTTCGCGAACGGGAGCGCGAACAGGAACTGGAGCGAGACCGTGTCATCAAGGTCACCGAGTTTATCTCGACCGGCGAGCTCGCCAATCTGTTCAACGTTCCCGTAACCGACATCATCAGCACGCTGTTCAAGTCGGGTATGATGGTGTCCATCAATCAGCGCCTCGACGCCGACACCATTTCCTTCGTTGCCGACGAATACGGCATCGATGTGGAATTCATTACCGACTTCGGTACGGTGGATATCGAGGAGGAGGAGGATGCACCGGAAGATCTGAAGCCCCGGGCGCCCGTCGTTACCATCATGGGACACGTAGACCATGGTAAAACGTCCCTGCTCGATCATATACGAAGCACGAACGTAGTGGCCGGCGAAGCGGGCGGCATCACGCAGCACATCGGAGCCTACCACGTCGATCTGGCTGACGGCCGGGAAATCACATTTCTCGATACGCCGGGCCACGAAGCGTTCACGGCCATGCGCGCGCGCGGCGCCCAGGTTACGGATATCGTCATTCTCGTCGTTGCGGCCGACGACGCGGTCATGCCGCAAACCGTTGAAGCCATCAACCATGCCAAGGCGGCCGAGGTGCCCGTCGTCGTTGCGGTCAATAAAATCGACCGGCCGACGGCCAATACCGCCCGGGTAATGCAGCAGCTATCGGATCATAACGTGCTGGTCGAGCAGTACGGAGGGAAGGTCCAGGCGAGCTTCGTTTCCGCCAAGACGGGAGAGGGCATCGAAGATTTGCTGGAGAAGGTGCTTCTCGAAGCCGATCTGCGCGACCTGAAAGGAAACCCCGACCGGAACGCCTCCGGCGTCGTCATTGAAAGCCGGCTGGAAAAAGGCAGGGGGAATGTGGCTACCGTACTGGTACAGAACGGCACCCTGCGTGTCGGCGATACGTTTGTGGCCGGCATCTACTCGGGCCGCGTGAGGGCCATGTTCGACGAGCGGGATAACCGGATCGACGAAGTCGGGCCAGGGAAGCCGGCGCTGGTACTCGGATTCGACGGCGCTCCTGAAGTCGGAGACCGGATCGTTGTGCTGGATGACGAGCGTGAGGCTCGCGAAATTGCGCAAAAGCGTCAGCAAATCTATCGCGAACAGACCCTGAGGCAACGCAAACACATTACGCTGGATGAGATCGGCAGGCGGCTGGCGCTCGGGGATTTCCGCGAGTTGAACCTTATCATCAAAGCCGACGTGGGCGGCTCGGTGGAAGCTCTTGCCGATGCGTTGCTCAAGCTCTCGACGGAAGAAGTAGCCGTCAGCATCATCCACAGCGGCGTCGGCGCCATAACCGAAAGCGATGTGATGCTGGCCTCTGCGTCGGATGCCATCATAATCGGTTTCCAGGTGCGCCCGATGCCGGGTGCGCGCGCTCTCGCCCAGCGAGAGGAAATCGACATCCGTACCTACTCGATCATCTACAATGCCATCGAGGAAGTGCGGGACGCGCTGGAGGGCTTGCTTACTCCGGAGAAAACCGAGCGGATTCTCGGGGTGGCCGAGGTGCGGAATACCTTCAAGGTGCCGAAAGCGGGCATGGTAGCCGGATGCTATGTCGTGGAAGGACGGATTCACCGGAACGACCGTATCCATCTGATCCGGGATGGGGTCGTCATTTATGCCGGGACCATCTCCTCGCTGAGGCGCTTCAAGGACGACGCCCGAGAGGTTCAGAGCGGGTACGAATGCGGTCTGTCCATCGAGAATTTCAATGACTTGAAGGTAGGGGATCAGATCGAGTCGTACGAGATCGTCGAGACGAAACGGAAGCTCGAAGTGACGGCCCGGTAATTCGGGAGAGCGGAAGGAGAACAGGCTTATGAGCATACGAACCGAGCGTGTCGCCAGGCTGCTCCAGCGGGAAGTGGCCGATTTGCTGAATACCGAATTCAGCCGGCAGCTGCATCCCATGGTGACCGTAACGAACGTGCGGGTAACGAAAGACCTGTCGGTGGCGTACGTCAACGTGAGTATCCTGTCGGATACGCCCGTACAGCGTCAGACGGCTTTCAAGCACCTCGAAGAGCTAACACCGCAGGTACGCACGGCATTGGCCGGGCGCATCCGTCACCAGTTGCGAATCGTCCCGGAACTGCGGTTCTTTCTTGACGACTCTCTCGAACAAGCGCAGCACATGGAAGATCTGTTCGGCAAAATTCGAGCGGAGCGGGCCCGGCGCGAACCTGACTAATGGTGCATGGAGCTCAATAGCCCCCCGGAATCCGTCCTGCTTCCTGATCCGAGTGTCGTCAGGCGGCGTCCGCAGCTTCCCGAACGGAACGCGCCGGCCGTTCTTCTGCTCGATAAGCCGAAAGGATGGTCCTCGTTCGACGTAGTGCGCAAGATCCGACGTGTGCTTTCGGAAAAAAAAGTCGGCCACGCGGGCACGCTGGACCCCATGGCTACCGGAATGCTCATCTGTCTCGTGGGGCGGGCCACCCGGCTGAGCGACGCCCTCATGGGTCTGGACAAGGAGTATGAGGGCGTCATTCGGATAGGGCAAAAGACCCCTTCTTATGACGCCGAAACGCCGGTCGTTGAAGAAGCGGACTGGCGCCACATTACCGACGTAGACCTCGAACATCAGCGGCTCCGCTTCATCGGGGCGTTGCGGCAGCGCCCGCCCATGTACTCTGCCATCCATGTGCAGGGGGAGCGGCTTTACAAGAAAGCGCGGCGGGGAGAGACGATCGAAGTGCCGGAGCGGGACGTTACGGTGTATGCCTTCGACCTGCTCGAACGAAACGGGCCGGATGTACGGGTGAGGGTTCGATGCTCCAAAGGGACATATATTCGCAGCCTTGCCCACGATTTCGGGATGGCGCTCGGGGTAGGCGGGCACCTGGTCGAACTCAGACGGACCCGGATCGGTCCTTTCCGGATCGAGGATGCCTGGACTCCCGTACAACTCGAGCAGGCACTCAATGCGCATTCAGACGGGTGACATGAAGCGATATTCCGGATTGGAAGAAGCCCCCGCCCTTCAACGATCCGTCGTCACCGTGGGAATGTTCGACGGCGTGCATCTGGGACACCAGCGGATCCTCGAAACGCTCCGTGAAACGGCCGGGGCCCTACGTGCAGAAAGCGTAGTGGTTACCTTCGATCCGCACCCGCGAGAAACACTGAGCGGCGTGCCGGTTTCCCTGTTGACGACGGTCGAAGAAAGGGCGGCGCTGGTTGAGCGGTTCGGGGTGCAGCACTTCGTCGTGATGCCGTTCACGAAGGCTTTTGCCGCCCTCACGGCGGATCAATTCGTAAGGGATATTCTCTGTGGACGGCTTGGCATGGAGGCAATCGTGGTAGGGCACGACCATGCATTCGGTTCCGGAAGGACCGGCGGGGAACAGTCTTTGCGAGCGCTTGGGGTGGAAAGAGGTTTCAGGGTTGATGTGGT